>JADHTP010000058.1 GCA_016784945.1 Deltaproteobacteria bacterium
CTGAACGTACCCATGGTCTGTGGCGATAACGACCTGTGCACCGCCGACAAGTGCGACCCGGCCACGGGCTTCTGCGTGTTCAGCGAGCTGTCATGCGACGACGACGACCTGTGCACCCATGACATCTGCCATCCCGAAGCGGGCTGCTCCCATGCCCCGAGGGGTTGCGAGGACCAGAACCCCTGCACCGTGGACAAGTGCGATCCCTTCTCCGGGGCCTGCCTGTTCGAGGCCAAGGACTGTGACGACGGCAACAAGTGCACCATGGACTATTGCAGCCTGGCCGGCGGGACCTGCGAACACGACCCCGTGGACTGCGGCGACGGCAACTGGTGCACCTCCCGCGAGTGCAACCCGCTGACCGGGAAGTGCTTCACCGCCGAGGTCACCGACTGTGACGACGAGGACCTCTGCACCGTGGACCGCTGCGAGCCGCTCACGGGCAACTGCGTCTATTCACCGGAGCCCTGCGACGACAACAACCCGTGCACCATCGGGGCCTGTGACAGTGCCACCGGTTCGTGCGAGTACACGAACAAGAACTGCCACGACGGCGACCCCTGCACCATCGACCTCTGCTCCCCAAGCGAAGGCGGCTGCTACCACCCGCCCATGATCTGCGAGGATGAGGACCCGTGCACCGACGACGTGTGCGATTCGGCCTTCGGGTGCCACTTCCCTGTGATCTGCGAGTGCCCCACCAAGGACTGCGACGACAAGAACACCTGTACGTCCGATGCCTGCGTGGGCGGATCCTGCCAGTACACGCCGACGGAGTGTGACGACGGCAAGAACTGCACCACGGACGCCTGCAACCCCTTCAATGGAGCGTGCCAGTTCACCCCCCTGTTCTGCGACGACAACAACGAGTGCACCATCGATGCCTGCGACGAGGCCAGCGGCGGCTGCACCCACGAGGACATCATCTGCAACGACGGCAGCGTGTGCACCACGGACTCCTGCAACCCGGAGACGGGCTTCTGCGAGTTCGAGCCCATCTCCTGCGTCGACAACGACCCCTGCACCCTGGACCTGTGCTTCGCCGCGTCGGGCTGCTCCAACGAGCCCGTGGTGTGCGAGTACTACAACCCCTGCACCGAGGACTCCTGCAACCCGGAGACCGGCCAGTGCGGGTTCGTCCAGGTCCTGTGCAAGGACGATGTTCCCTGTACCGACGACTACTGCGACCCGGCCACGGGCGCGTGCGTGAACGAAGTGCGGGAATGCAAGGAATTCCCGGTGGACAACCTGTGCACCATCGACGAGTGCGACGAGGCCACCGGCATCTGCCTCAACTACAAAAAGTCCTGCGACGACGGAGTCCCATGCACGTTTGACAACTGCGAGCCCGGCACCGGTGACTGCCTGCACACCCCCGTGGTCTGCGACGACGGCAGCATGTGCACCGCCGATTCCTGCGACACGGTCACCGGGGACTGCGTGTTCGATCCCAAGGACTGCAGCGACCAGGACCCGTGTACCGACGACTATTGCAACCCGGGCACCGGCGACTGCTTCCACTTCCCCAAGGTGTGCGACGACGTGAACGCCTGTACTGACGACTCGTGCGACCCGGCCTCCGGGGAGTGCGTGTTCGCGCCGCGGACCTGTCCGGACGACGGAAACCTGTGTACCGACGATACCTGCAACACCTCCAGCGGTGAGTGCGATTACCTGCCCAAGGACTGCGACGACAACAGCCTGTGCACCCACGACACCTGTGACACGGGGACCGGCGAATGCACCTACCAGGACTGGGACTGCGTGGACGGGTTCCTGTGCACCGAGGACCTGTGCGACCCCTTGACGGGGTGCTCGAACCCCGATGTGGACTGCAGCGACGGCGTCAACTGCACGACGGACCTGTGCGTGAAGCTGACCGGCGAGTGCGTGAACGACCCGGTGGAGTGCGTGGACGGCAACGAGTGCACCATCGACGTGTGCGTGGAAGAGTCGGGTGCCTGCGTATTCAATCCCAAGGACTGCGACGACGCCAACGAGTGCACCTTCGACGACTGCAACACCGGCACGGGCGACTGCATCTACCAGGACAAGCTGTGTGACGACGAGGACGTCTGTACCACGGACTCCTGCGACCCGGCCACTGGCGACTGCATCTTCACGGACAAGGACTGCCCCGACGACCCTGCGGACCCGTGCAAGGTGGGGTGGTGCGAACTGGGCGACTGCAAGTTCCTGGACAAGAACAACCCGCTGCAGCTGGGCGATCCGATCCTGGACCCGTGCTACGACGGCCTGGACTGCACGGTGGACTCATGCGACACGGGGACCGGCGAATGCGTGAACGTGGTGGAAGACGGGACCTGCGTGCCCTGCCTCACGGATGTGGAGTGCCAGGAGGCTCCGGTCGATGACCTGTGCACCACGGACCTGTGCCAACCCTACTTCGACCAGAACGTCTGCTTCCGGTATGAGCTGACCTGTGACGACAACGACCTGTGTACCGTGGACGACACCTGCGACCCGGCCGTGGGCTGTGTGTGGACCCAGAAGGACTGCGCCGACGGCGACCTCTGTACCCACGACCTCTGCGACCAGACGTCGGGCAACTGCTACTACGAGCAGGTGGACCCCGAAGATGGCAGCCCCTGCACCATCGATTCCTGCGAATCGGACGTGGGCCCGATCCACGAAATCAAGTGCGTGGACGAGTTCCTGTGCACCAACGACTTCTGCAACGAGCTTACTGGCGAGTGCCGCTTCGAGGACAAGGACTGCGACGACGGCAGCCAGTGCACCGCCGATTCCTGCGACCCCAACGACGGGGAATGCGTGAACGTGGTGACCGTGGACTGCGATGACGGCGACCTGTGCACCTTCGAGGTCTGCGATCCCGCCACGGGCGATTGCATCTACTCGCCGGTGTGCGACGACCTGGACCTGTGCACCGAAGACGTCTGCGATCCCCTGGACGGTTCCTGCACGTTCACACCAGTGAACTGCGATGACGGATTGCTCTGCACCGTGGACGGTTGCAACGCGGCGGACGGGACCTGCTTCTACACGGACGTGACCTGCGACGACTCGAACCTGTGCACGGACCCGGACTTCTGCGACCCGGCCACGGGCGAGTGCGTGTTCGCGGACGTGAACTGCGTGGACGGTGACCTGTGCACCCACGACTACTGCGACCCGATCGACGGTTCCTGCGTCAACGATCCCGTCGAATGCGACGATGGCGATCCCTGCACGTTCGACTACTGTTCCGCCGTGGCCGGCTGCTACTCCGCGCCCGATCCCGACTGCGAACTCTGCACCACGGTGGATGATTGCCTGGGAGTCGCGCCGGACCTGTGCCACCAGTTGTTCTGCAACAACCCCACCGGGGAAACGGACAAGGGTTTCTGCCAGTTCGTGGCCACCGACTGCGATGACGTGGACCTTTGCACCAACGACTCGTGCGACCTGGCAACGGGCGACTGCGTGAACGAAGTGTTCTGCGTGGACGGCGACCTCTGCACGCTGGACATCTGTGATCCGACGGACGGGAATTGCACCTATCCCGACCTGGACTGCGACGACCTGAACGGTTGTACCTTCGACCTCTGCAACCCGGCCACGGGCGAGTGCGTCAACGAGATCATCGACTGTTCGGACTTCGACGCCTGTACCGTCGATACCTGCGACCCGATCGACGGTTGCCTGTACGTGGACGTGGAATGCAATGACGGCGACTTCTGCACCGATGACGTCTGCGACCCGCTGACCGGTGACTGCGACTACACCGTGACGGACTGCGAAGACCTGGACGCATGCACCGAGGATTCCTGCGACCCGGACAGCGGGTGCCTCAACATCGCCCTGGACTGTGATGACCTGGATATCTGCACCACCGATTCCTGCGATCCGGCCATCGGGTGCGTGAACGAGCTTCTGGATTGTGACGACGGCGATCCCTGCACCACGGACTTCTGCGAAACAGAGGGCGAAGAGGCAGGTACGTGCAAAGGAGAGCTCAAGCTCTGCGATGACGGGGACCAGTGCACCGTGGACAACTGTGACGTGGTCACCGGTGAGTGTACCTTCGACGGGGTCGGCTACTGCGACGACGGCGTGGACTGCACCGTGGACACCTGTGACTCGGCCACCGGCGCCTGCACGAACACGCCGACCGGGGACTGCCCGGTGTGCGACCTCAATGCGGTGAATTCCTGCTTCGACGGGGATCCCTGCACCGTGGACTTCTGCAACGGCGACCTGGTGCCCGGCAATCCGGACCAGGGACTGTGCCTCGGCTACGCGGTGGACTGTTCCGAGGGAGCGGGCAATTGCTTTGAGGGTTCCTGCGTGCCCATGTGTGACCCCGAGTGCGATGCCACGGCGGAGGCTTGCGTGAACGGAGCCTGCGTGACGTTCGACGAAGACTGCCAATCTGAGTGCGCCGAAGGAGTGGAAGTATGCATCGGCGGAAACTGTATCGCGACACCGCCGACCTACACCTGTGCCTACACGGCCCAGAACTGTTCCGATGCCAACCCGTGTACGGTCGATTCCTGCGACGAGTTGACCGGCGACTGCGTTCACGTGGACGTGGTGTGCGACGACGGCGATCTCTGCACCACGGATTTGTGTCATCCCGTCAGCGGCTGTATTTCGGAACCGAATTGCGTGGCTCCGGCAGATTCGCCATGCCAGGTGGGTGAATGCGACGCGGAGACCGGAGAATGCAACCTGCTCGACAAGTTCTGTGCCGACAGCGACGAATGCACCGAGGATTCCTGCGACGAGTTGACCGGCGACTGCGTGCACGTTGACGATGAGGCACCCTTCTGCGACGTATGCACCACCGCCGGCGAATGCGACGATGCCGATCCCTGCACCGTCAACACATGCACCGCCGAGGGCTTCTGCGTGTACCTGGTGAAGGACTGCTCCGACGATGACCTGTGCACCCACGACCTGTGCGATGAGATCACGGGCGACTGCTCCAATCCGGACGTATTCTGCGTGGGCGGCGATCCCTGCACCTTCGAAGAATGCAACCCCGATACCGGCGAATGCGAGGCCGCCATTGGTAAGGGACCGCCGGCCATCGATCCCGGCGAGTGCATCCCCTTCCCAGACCCGTGCGATCCGGCCTGCGAAGCGGAAGAAGTCTGCCAGAACGGTTTCTGCGGACCGGCGGGCGTGTGCACACCGAACTGCGAAGAGGGTGAAGTCTGTGTGCCGGCTGGTGAGCCCCAGTGCGAGGACAACGACCTGTGTACTATCGACTCGTGCACCTTCGACCAGGGGACCCAGGAAATCACCTGTGTCCACGTGCCGGCCTGCGATGACGGTGATGATTGCACCGTGGGTTCCTGCGACCCGGTAACCGGCGAATGCACTTATGTGAATGCGGACAGCCCCGGTGAGTGCCTCGCCACGACAGGTACGTGCGACTCGCCGTGCGACGAACCAGGCTTCGTCTGCCGCAACGGGTACTGCGAGATGGAAGGAGTCTGTGATCCCGGCTGCGGACCGGGAACGGTCTGCGTGGATGGTTCGAAATGTTCGCCTTGTCCTTCGGGTGTCGGCGATTGTGATTTTGGGGACAAGTGCGTGACCGCGCAATGCGTCGAGGCTTCGGGTGTGAGTTACTGCACTTACGAGGATCTGGTTTGCGACGACGGTCTGGCCTGTACCATCGATGCGTGCCTCACGGAATCAGGCTGCGAGACCTCGGACAAGTGTCCTGGAACGACCGCGTGTCTGTGGTTCGAGTGCACGGAGCCCGATGGTACCTGCGGAACAACGGAAATGCCGATGGACTGCGACGACCTGGATGAATGCACGCTCGACAGTTGCGATCCGAGTTGCGATGGAACCGGTGGCTGCGGCTGTGTGCACGAACTCGATACGAGCAAACCGGAGTGCGCCCCCTGTCTGGAGGACGGCGACTGCGACGACCTGGACCTCTGCACCACGGATCTCTGCCTGAATGTGGGTAACGGCCTGAAGTACTGCTCCTTCGCGGCCGTGGACTGCGATGATGGTGAAGACTGTTCCGTGGACGCCTGCGATGCGGGTACTGGTGACTGTACCCACACCCTGGCTCCCGGGTGCGTGGGGTGCACAGACGAGACCCTGATCACGGACTGTGTCCTTGGCCAGCCTTGCCAGGTGCCCGACTGTGGTTGCTCCAGCCCTGACGAGTTCGGGAACTGCGACACCGGCGTCGAGTTCTGCTATTACAGTGACAAGGACTGCGACGACAACCTGGAGTGTACCGACGACTCCTGCGACCCGACCGACGGGGAGTGTCTCAACGAGGACACCTGCCCCGAGGACGGTGACCTCTGCACCCTGGAAGTCTGCACCGCGGGAGCGACGCTGGAGGATCCGGATATCTGCGAGAGCCTGCCCAAGGTGTGCGATGACGAAGACGTGTGCACCACCGATTCCTGCGATGACACCACCGGCCTCTGCCAGTTCGAGCCCATTGTTGGTTGCTGCAACGAGGGCGACGTGTGCGATGACGGCGACGCCTGCACATCCGACGCCTGCAACCTGGGGACGCAACTGTGCGAAAACATCCCCGTCATCTGCGTGGATGCCAACCCGTGCACCACCGACGGCTGCGAACAGGCCACCGGTGACTGCCTGTTCGATCCCATCGCAGGGTGCTGCACTTCCAACGCGGACTGCAACGACCAGGTGCCCTGCACCCTGGACGTCTGCGACCTGCTCAACCAGGAATGCGGCTACACGCCCGTTGACTGCACCGACTTCAACGAGTGCACGTTCGACCACTGCGACGAGGGGACCGGCGACTGCCTGCACGACCCCGTTCAGGGGTGCTGCAATTCGGATGGCGACTGCGATGACGACGACCTCTGCACCGTAGGCAAGTGCGACGTGAACAACCACGTGTGCGCCAACGAGGTGAAGACCTGCGACGACGAGGACGACTGCACCGCGGATTCCTGCGATCCGGATACGGGCTTCTGCGTGAACACGCCCATCGATCCCCCGCCCCCGGGGTGCTAGGAGCCTGTCGCCCATTTCCGATCTACTGCAGTTCCGACTGCACTCCGGCATACTGCGTCGCTTCCCCCGAAACGTCCTCGACGTAGGACAGGACTACGCCTGCGGCGTTTCGGGCCCCCCGCTCCTTGTCTGCCGGGCCCATTCGAAACTTCGCTACGATTGGAATGAGCGACAGGCTCCTGGCGATTAGCGATAGGCGATAAGCGATGGGCGCTGGACCGTCGTCCGCCATTGACTAGCGAGGGGTTGTAGCCTATAAAAATCCCACCGCTCGTGGCGGCCGGCCCCACGGATTGGAGGCAAGATGCAGGAAGACATGATCGTCTTTTCCGGGACTTCCCACCCGGGGCTGGCCAAGGCCATTGCCAAGCGTATCGGATGCCCCATGGGGAGCAGCGAGTGCCTCAAGTTTTCCAACGAAAACCTGATGGTGCGGATCGCCGACAATGTGCGCCAGCGCGACGTGTTCGTGGTCCAGACATCGTCCACACCGGTGAACCAGACACTGGTGGAACTGCTCATCTTCCTGGACGCGCTGAAATACGCGAGCGCGGCCAGGGTCACGGCGGTCCTGCCGTATTTTCCCTACTGCCGCTCCGACAAGAAGGACGAACCCCGTATTTCAGTGACGGCACGGCTCATCGCGGACCTGGTTCAGACCGCGGGCGCGGACCGGGTTCTGACCATGGACCTGCATTCGCCCCAGATCCAGGGTTTCTTCCGCATCCCGACGGATCAACTGCTGGCGGCGCCGCTCTTCTTCGACTATTTCAACGAGGTGCTGTTCAAGGAAGAGTCCAAGGACGACTTCGTCCTGGTCATGGGCGACCACGGCGCAGCCAAGCAGTTCGATTACTACTACGACGAACTGGACCTGCCCGTGGCCATCATGGACAAGTTCCGCGTGGATCACACGGAGAAGCCCGTTATCAGGCAGGTCATTGGTGACGTCAAGGGCAAGGCGGCCCTGATCATCGACGACGAAATCGCCAGCGGTGGCACCCTCATCGAGGCCGCGGTGAAACTCGAGGAATGCGGGGCCAAGCGGATCCTGGCCGCCGCGGTCCATCCCATCTTCTCCGGCAACGCGGTGGAGAACCTGCTCAAGTCACCCATCGAACGCTTCATCATCGGCGACACCGTTCCCGTGCGTCCCAAGATCAAGGGCCACGAGGACCGTTTCCACCTGCTGGACATGTCGCCCCTGTTTGCCCGTGCCATCGAATGCATCCACGAGGGTGATTCCCTGTCGGACCTGTTCCCATCATCGGTCAAGCGGCGGGCATGATGTCCTCATGACCACCAACGCCATCATCGCGAGATACGCCGAAGTCTTCCTCAAGCGGGGGCGTCGGGCCTATTTCGTTAGGTTGCTCAGGGATAGCCTGCGAAGACAGGTGAGCGGCGTGGGGCCTTTCAAGGTCCAGGATCACCACGGGTTCCTGCTGGTGGTGCATGGGGATGCCAAGGGGGGCGTCTTTCCAGAATTCGAGGTCGACGAAGGCCTGGACGCCGCCCTGAAGCGCACCTTCGGCATCGTGAGCTATTCGCCCTGCCAGCTGGTACCCCGGGAGATCAGCATCATCGATAGGGCGATCCATCGAATCGCCGTGGAGGACGTGAAGGGGGCCACCACCTTCAAAGTGGACTCGTCCCGCTCGGACAAGGATTTCCCCCTGAACTCCATGGACCTGAACCGTCGGTTGGGAGCCATCGTGGCCGATGTCAGCGGGGTGCGGGTCCGGCTCAAGAATCCCGAAGTGACGGTGTCCTGCCGGATCATGTCCAGGTTCGCCGCCCTCTACGTGGACGTGGTTCGAGGCCATGGCGGCCTGCCCGTGGGATCGGCCGGGCGGGTGGCGCTCCTGCTGTCCGGCGGCATCGATTCCCCGGTGGCCGGCTTCCTGGCCATGCGAAGGGGTTGTACCGTGGACGCCATTCACTTCGAGGCGGCCCCCTACACCACGCCACAGGCCCGCGCGAAAGTCGTGGACCTGGCCCGCATGCTGGCGGCCTACGAAAAGAACCTGCGGCTGAAGGTGGTCCCCTTTGGCGCCATCCAGGCCGATCTCCGGGACAACGCGCCGGGTAAGCTCCTGGTGTTGCTCTATCGGCGCTTCATGATTCGCATCGCGACGCGCCTGGCGGGGGAACTGGGTGCCCTGGCGCTGGTAACGGGCGAGAACCTGGGCCAGGTCGCCAGCCAGACCCTGGAGAACATTGCGGCCATCGAGGCCGTGTCGTCCCTGCCCGTCCTGCGGCCCCTCATTACCTGGGACAAGATGGAGACCGTTGCGCTGGCCCGTTCCATTGGAACCTACGAAACTTCCATTCTCCCTTACGATGATTGCTGTTCCCTGTTCGTCCCCAGGCACCCCGAAACCGCCGCGCAGGCGGACGTCCTGGAAAATGTGGAGACGGGCTTCGATGTGGAGAAAATGGTGACGGAGGCCGTGGCCGCCACGGAGACCCTGGAATTCTGGCCTACTTCGAAATGCGAACCTTCCGACCCTTGACCTGGTCCGGCGTGGCCCTGATCTTGGCCCGGCAGCGGGTGGCCGAGACAGTGACCACGGTGAATCCAATGCTTCCCACCGACCCCCTGGAACCCCGTTTTACCCCATCCCGGGAGCCTCGGTTGATGAGGATTTCCGTGGCGGCGCCTTTCTCGGTGGCGGACAGAACGCGGCCAACGATGGCCGTTCCGCCCTCGCATTGACCCGTCCGGGTGTTGCATGTCTGCCCGGAGACGCATTCGGGAGAGCACGACCGGATCCGAGGGAGCCTGGGCCGGGAATGGGGCTTGACGGACTTGCGGACACACCGGCGTTTACCCACGTCGCAGCGTTTGCCCCTGGGACAACCGCCTCGGCAGGCCGATTCGCACCGACCCGCAACGCAGATCTCACCGCGGCCGCAGTCGGGGTCACACCCTTCGGCGCGAACGCAGGCCCCGTTTCGGCAAAGAGTTCCCGTTTCGCAGCACAGGCCCGTGGGACGGCAACAGGTGGTGCCCGGTTCGCAGGCGGAACACACGTCCAGGGGCGTGACCTTGGTCTCGACCATGTAACCCGACGCGCCTTTCGTGGCCTCGATCTTGAAGAAGTAGTCCTTGTCCTGGCGGGCCGTGAACCGGAAGCTGTAGTCGCGCTTTTCGGACACCACGGGCTGACGCTGGATCACGTTGCCGTCGAAGGAAAACAAGGTGATCTCGCCCCGCAGGCCGTGGGGCTTGTACAGCTCACCGAAGGCGAACACCACGGTGACGCTCACATCTGTGTAATAGGAAAAGTCCTTCCAGTCCGTGGCGTCGCCCCTCCCGGGTTCCAGGGAGTCCTTCACGAGGACGCCCGGGGAGATCCGGAGTGCCTTGGGTTGCTGATCATCCACGTCGTGCGGGAGCTTCTGGCACGACAGGGCGGCGCACCCGAAGGCGACCAGCGCCACGGTGATCACGGTCCTCAATCTGGAATCAGGGGCATGCATGGCAGACCTCCGTCTTGGCTCACTTTTTCTTGCGTGACTTCCTTTTCTTGTCCCGGATCTTCCTGAGCTTGAGAGCCGCGGCCACGAAGCCGGCGAAGATGGGGTGCGGGCTCCGCGGCCTCGACTTGTATTCCGGGTGGAACTGGGAACCCAGGAAGAAGGGGTGACCCGGGATCTCGATGACCTCCACGAGACCCTCGCGCCCATCGGGCAGGGTGTCGTTCCCGTTGGCCCATTCCCCGGTATAGACGCCCGAGACCACCATGCCGCCTTCCAGCAGCCTTGGCAGGAGCTTGTTGTCCACCTCGTAGCGGTGGCGGTGCCTCTCGGAGATGTTCAGCCTGCCGTAGAGTCCGGCCACCAGGCTCCCCTCGGTCAGTTCGGCCTCGAAGGCGCCCAGACGCATGGTGGCGCCCTTTTCCGTGACCTCCCGTTGTGCCGGCATGATGTCGATCACGGGATAGGGTGTCTTGTCATTGAACTCGGTGGAGTTCGCCTTGTTCAGACCGCAGACGTTCCGGGCACTTTCGATGATGGCCAGCTGGAGGCCCAGGCAGATGCCAAGGAAGGGGACCTTCTTTTCACGGGCGAACTGTATGGCCCGGATCTTCCCCTCGGTGCCCCTGGTCCCGAAACCGCCCGGGACCAGCACACCGTCGGCGCCGTTCAGGAACGGGCCGCAGTCGTCGGTCTTTTCCAGGTCCTCGGCCTCCACGAAATTCAGGTTGACCTTGCACTTGGCGGACAGGCCGCCATGGAGGAGCGCCTCGTTCAGGCTCTTGTAGGACTCCTGGAGGTCCACGTACTTGCCCACGATGGCGATGGTGACCTCGGGGCCGGTGGGCTTTTTCAGGGCGTTGACGATCCGCTTCCAGTCCGACAGGTCCGTGTCCCGCGCCCAGATGTTCAAGAGGTCGGTGATCCGCGCGTCCAGGCCCTCCTCGTGGAAAGCCAGGGGGATTTCATAGACCGAAGGGACGTCCATGGCAGAGACCACGCCTTCCGGAGGCACGTTGCAGAACAGGGAGATCTTGCGCTTGACCTCCGGGGGCATGGCTCTTTCGGTGCGGCAGATGATGATGTCGGGTTGGATGCCGATCTCCCGCAGTCCCTTTACGCTGTGCTGCGTGGGCTTGGACTTCAGTTCACCGGCGGTTCGGATGTAGGGGACGTAGGTGACGTGAACGTACAGCGTGTTTTCCCGTCCCACGTCCAGGCGCATCTGGCGGATGGCCTCGAGGTGCGGCAGGCCCTCGATGTCGCCGATGGTGCCCCCCACTTCCGCCACAAGGATGTCCACGCCGTCGGCCGCGGCCAGGATCCGGGTCTTGATCTCGTCGGTGATGTGGGGAATGACCTGCACCGTCCCACCCAGGTAGTCGCCCCGTCGCTCGCGGCTCAGGACGGCCTCGTACACCTGGCCGGATGTCACGTTGTTCACCTTGCCCATGGTGGTGGTGGTGAAACGTTCGTAATGACCCAGGTCCAGGTCGGTCTCGGCGCCGTCGTCCGTGACGAACACCTCGCCGTGCTGGAACGGGTTCATGGTGCCCGGGTCCACGTTCAGGTAGGGATCCAGCTTCTGGAGTGTGACCTTGAGGCCACGGGCCTCCATGATGGCTGCGATGGACGCGGCGCTGATTCCCTTGCCGATGGACGAAACCACGCCGCCCGTTACGAAAATGAACTTGGTATGACGTTTCCTGGAGGTCATTTCCACTCCGCGAGATGGCTCGAAATGTGTGTTTGGCCGTGCCTGAACCGGCCAGCGTAGTCTACTCACGACCCACCCTGAATGTCAATCCGGAATGGCCGCCCCAAATCCACCGTCAAATCTGCGTCAGAGACGGTGGATACGAGTGCTTTGGCGAGGCAGCAAGCCGATTTGGGCGCAGGCGTACTGGATGTACGTCGAGCACCAAATTGGTGAAGATAACGCAGCCAAAGTGCCGTAGCCGTCGTCGAATCGCGATGCAGGCGGTGGATTTGGGGCTGCGGTGAGCCGCCGCCTTGATTCCGCGGACAGGCTGCTGAATAATCCCATCTGGTGACAATCCGGAGGCGAGATGGCCCTTGTCAGCATGACCGGGTTCGGGACATCGACCTTTGACGCCGGTGACGGGCGGTACGAGTGCATCGTGCGGTCCGTGAACCGGCGCACCCTGGACGTGACGATCCGCCTGCCCCCGGAGTTCACGGCCATGGAACCGACCATCCGGCGCCCCATCCAGGTCGCCTGTGGTCGGGGCGACGTTCTCCTCGTGCTGGAACGGGTCGGGAGTACGGGCCGGCGCGAGGTGCACGTGGACGAGGAGGCCGCACTGGCGTTGCACGACGCCTACCGGAAGGTGGCGGCGGCGGTGGGATCTTCGGAGGACGTGCCGTTGTCCGCCCTGCTGTCCGCCTCGGAAGTGGTCAGCCTGCATCGGGGGAGGTCCCCTTCAACGGACGTGACACAGGACGTGATCGCAGGCATCGGGAAGGCCCTGGAGGACCTGGGTGGAACCCGGGCCCGGGAAGGACAGGCCCTGGAGCGGGACGTCATGTCCCGGCTGGGCGCCATCCGGGATTCCTGGGATCGGGTGCGCGGGGAACTGCCCCTGGTGAACCAGGCCCTGATGGACCGTGCCGCCGACCGTGCCCGTGCCCTGGCCGAAGCGGCCGGTGTGGACGTGGAGCCTTCGGTTCTTGCCACCGCGCTGGCCTCCCTGGCCGAAAAGGCCGACGTGTCCGAAGAGGTCAGCCGCATGGAGGCCCACGTCACGGAGTTCGAATCGCTGGTCGAAGGGGCCGGCCCCCATGGCCGCAGACTCGATTTCCTGTCCCAGGAGATGATGAGGGAAGTGGGGACCACGGCGGCCAAGTGCCAGAACGCGAGGGTGAGTCACCTGGTGGTGGAAATCAAGGCTGAACTGGAACGGATTCGCGAACAGCTCGCCAACGTCCTGTAAGGCTCATCGCCAATCACTTATCGCTGGGGATCCCCTGTCTGTAGGGTCATCTTGAACGCGGACTTGGACGTCCAGGCAACCAACGGTTATTCCAGAATCAATCTGGCGACAGGCCATAGGCCATGGGCGATAGGCTGAAGCTGATCATGGCGCCTTGACGACGTTTTCGAGAACACCAATCCTCTCGATCTCGATCCGCATGTGGTCGCCCGGCTTCAGAAAGCTTGGCGGATCCGCGAATACACCGACACCGGCGGGGGTTCCCGTGGTGATGATGTCTCCCGGAGCA
>JADHTP010000059.1 GCA_016784945.1 Deltaproteobacteria bacterium
GGGCCTGGTGTTACGGGCGACGTAGGCGACAAGGGCGAGGACGGCCACGCCGGGCCGGGAGGCGGAGGCGGTGGCGGACCGTCGGTGGGCCTTTACGTCTACGGCGCCGGCGGTCTCATCCCGCCGGGCTGGGGCGAGTCGGACAACGATTTCGTTCTGAACGGTACGGGGGGCCATGGCGGCTCCGGCGGCTCGTTGTCCGTTCCCGACGGGCCGGAAGCCACGCCGGGCAAGGACGGACCCCACCTGAAGGTGAACTACTAGGAATGTCTACCGTCTACCGTTCAAGGTTCAACGTAAAACGTCAAACGACCGCCTTGCAGAGTCCGTCTTTCGGGCCGATGACGTCGTTGGACGTTTGATCGTTCATCGTTGATCGTGGGAAGGCGACAGCTACTTCCGCTCGTTAGCCAGTTGATCCTTATCGAAGGGGTGGACCACCACGGAGGTCACACCGGGTATCTTCTCCAGGTCACCCACCAGGTCCTTCGCCGTTCCCACCACCACCACGGCCAGGTCGTCGGGCTGGAACCAGCGTGCCAAAGCGGCGTTGATGCCCTTCGTGGTCTGCTTCCTGACGGTGGCCACGTAATCCCGGATGTAGCCGTCCGGCCGTCCGTAGATCTCGTCGGCCAACTGCTCGGCGGCCCGCTTCCGGGCGGTCTCCAGGCGGAACGGGAACTGGTTGGCGATGTGGTTCCTCGCATAGCCGGTTTCCTCGTCGGTCAGGCCCTTGTCCACCAGGTCATTCAGAAGGTCCAGGGTCAGCCGGATGGCCGGGACCGTGTCCTTGTTGGCGGGGAAGAACCGGATTGCCAGGGTCCCGAATTCCCGGCCCGCAGTGATGAAGGAGGAGGCGCCGTAGCTCCAGCCCCTCTTTTCGCGGATCTCCTGCATGAGCCGGGAGGTGAACGTCCCTCCGAAAGCCGTGTTGCCCACCAGGAGCGGAAAGAGGTCCGGCGACCGCCAGTTCAGTGACGGGTGCCCCAGCAGGACCTGGGTCTGGGTACGCTCCGGCTTGTCCACCACCATGACCCGGATGCCCTTCCACTTCGGAGCGGGCGGCAGATCCGTGCGCACACGGGGTCCCGCGGGAATGCCGGCCGTGATCTTCTTGACGAAATCCTTCGCCGCCTTTTCGTCGATGGCGCCGGCCAGCACCACCACCAGGTTTCCCTTGCGCACGTTCTTTTTATAGAAACCGCGGCAGTCCGAGGCCTTGAGGGACGCAACGGACGTGCTGTAACCCACGTTGGGCCGACCCAGCGGATGCCCCTGGTAGAGGAACCTGGCAAAGAAGTATCGGGCCAGGTCCGCGTCGTCGTTGCGAACGTTGAGCAGGTCCTCCAGTACCAGGGACCGTTCGTGCTCGAACTCCTTGTCAGGAAACACGGGGTTGGTCAGCACGTCCGCCATGATGGCGGCGTACCGGTCCAGGTAGCGCGGCATGAAGTCGCCGGCCAGGGCGATGAATTCCTTGTGGCCGGAACTGTCGAGGCTGGCGCCGAGGTCGTTGACCTCGTCCATGATTTCCTGGTAGGTGCGCTGATCCGTCCCCCTCAGGAACATCCGGGCCGACAGGCTCGCGAGACCCTCCTTGCCCTTGGGATCGAGGACGGAGCCCGCCTCGATGGCCACTTCGACGAACACCATCTTCACGTCATGGTTTTCCGCGTGGATCAGCCGCACGCCGTCCACCACCGGTAGTTCCTTTGCCATCAACAGACCACTCGCCATCAAGAGATAAAAAGACAGGAACAGGATTGGCATTTTCTTGTTCATCGACCGTTCTTTCCAGGCTTTCCGTAAACGATGTTGACGCGGTCCCGGACCAGCAGTTTCCCCACCATCCTCTTCACGTCGGCGGCGGTCACGCTGCGAATCTGGTCCACGAAGGTGAACATTCCCCGAAAGTCCCCCGCCGTCAGTTCGTACATGCCCAGTTGGGTGGCCCGCGATCCCACAGAGGCCAGGGACCTCTGGAAGGCGGCCTCCATGTGGTTCTTGGCCCGCGCGAGCTCAACCTCCGTGGGCCCCTCGCGCGCCAGCCTTTCCATCTCGCTGAGCACGACTTCCACCGCTTCGTCGGCCTTCTTTCCCGCGTTCATCACCAGGTCGACCACGAACAGGCCATCAAGCCGGAAGGCCTCCATGGCCCCATCCACGTCGGAAGCCAGGCCCTTGTCCTCCACCAGGATCCGATAGACCCGGGAGGATTCGTTGCTGAAAAGCACTTCGTTGGCCAGGTCCAGGGCATGGACGTCGTTGTCGGTCGCGGGGACCGCTCGCCAGGCCATGCGGGCCTTCTCCGAGGCCACCGGCAGCTTCAGGGTCTTTTCCATGGCCTTGGTCTGCACCTTCTCCGGCGCCGGGTTGGACGGGGGAATCTCCACCCTGGGAATGGAGCCGTATTGTTTCGCCACGGTGACCAGGGATTCCCGGGCCCCCACGTCACCCACGATCACCAGGGTCGCGTTGCCCGGTGAATAGTAGGTCCGATAGAAGGTCAGGCAGTCATCGAGAGTCAGGTTGTCGATGTCCTCCATGTAGCCGATGGTGGGCATACCGTAGGGGTGGGTGGGAAACACCATGGCCAGGAGCGTTTCGTCCATGATCCCGTCGGGGTCGTTGTCCACCCGGAACCGCCGCTCGTTCTTCACCACGTCCCGTTCGGAATCCAGCTGTGCCTGGTTCAGCACCAGCCTCACCATGCGGTCGGCCTCGAGTCGGGCGGCCAGTTCCAGCTGGCCCGCCGGAAGGTTTTCGAAATAGAACGTCCAGTCCAGCCACGTAGCGGCATTGACCTGGGCCCCGGCCTCCTCGAATATGCGGTCGAACACGTCGTGTGGATAGTTTTCGGTGCCCTTGAACATCAGGTGCTCGAACAGGTGGGCAATCCCGGTTTTTCCCCTCTTTTCGAAACGGGACCCGACCCCGTACCACGTCTGGTAGGACAGCACCGGGGCGCTATGGTCCTCCAGCAGGATGATCCGCAGTCCGTTGCCCAGTTCGAACTGGCCTATGTCCTTGTCCTTCCCGAACCGGACCGATCCCAGGAAACGGACCGGTGCTGCGGCGGGAACCTCCTCGGACACGCCCTTGGCCATGGCCTCGAAGTCCCGGGTCTCGGCGACGGACTCGTTCCCCGCCAGCAGTGCGCTCAAAAGTATCAAGTAGAACCTCCACTGTGGAACGGACCGCTGCCTGGTGAGGCGGCCTCCGTTCCCATCGCTCATGCTCGTTCCGCGGTCGTTCATCGCTGTTCCCGCCACAACGCGGCGTCCAGGTGATCCGCCAGGGTCATTACGCGGCGACTGCCCGAGGCGCCACCCGGCAGGTCCGGCAGTTTCACCACTGGGAGAGGGACCTCCCTCTTCAGCCGCGACACGTGACCTCGCTGCATCTCGTATCGGGCCGCCATGAAAAGAGCGCCCTCGACTTCCGCGCTCACCGGATCCCCTGGGCCCACGCTCCTCGAAAGCGCCGACAGGGACCGCCGGTGAGCCGTCTGGAGCCCGCGCCTCTGGACGCCGTTCACCAGTACGGGGCCGAAGGGGAAGCCGTAGGTGCCGCCGAGGTCGGAGAAAAGCTCCACGCTCTCGGCCACCGGCATCTCCTCCGGTGTCGTGACAATGTGGAACCTGGTGAAGATCCTGTCAAGCAACAGGCCCCTAAGTCGCCGGGCGTCTTCAGCCATGGGCCCGGTGGGGACCGTGTCGCTGACCACCTTTGGCGCCGCGAACAGGGACAGGCCGTGTCCCGTGGCCGGCGAATCGAGGATAACGGCATCGGGCGGCCCCGAACCAGCCAGCCCGTCGGTGGCCACGTGCAGGATCTTGCCGATCACCAGGATGTCCGATATCCCGGGAATCGCGGGCAGGAGGCGGCGGACGAAGGGGTTCTCGAAGACCAGCCGGTACATGGCCCGAAATTTCAGTTTCATGAGGCCGTATTCCCTCAGGGCGTCTTCCCAGGTCACCCGGATGCAGTGGAGTCTCTCGGCGCACTGCACCGGTTGGTAGCCCAGCGGTTCCTTTTCGAAGAGCGATGGGATGGCCTGCCTCGCGGCCGTTTCCACCATGACGGTATTCAGTCCCCGCCGGGCGCTCACCAGTCCCAGGGCCGCCGTCAGCGTGGATCGGCCCACGCCGCCCTTGCCCACCAGGATGGTCAGGCGGGGGACGGTGGAAAAACCGGATTGCTTCGTTGCGGTCATGGCTGGATCCGAGTCTCCCGATCAGGATCGGTCCCGATACCGCGACCGGATGGAATGGAATTCTTCGATGGCGGCGAACATGCCGTCCACGATGTCGGGGTCGAAGTGCTGCCCGCCCTCGGCCCGGATGGTCCTTTCGGCTTCTTCCGCGGAGAACGCATCCTTGTAGCACCGCCGGGTGGTCAGGGCGTCATAGACGTCGGCCAGGGAGACGATGCGGGCCTCGATGGGGATGTTCTTGCCTTCCAGCTTGCGCGGATAGCCTTCCCCATCGAAGCGCTCGTGATGGTACAGAGCGATGTTGCGAGCCATGTCGTCGGCCCTGGCGATGCCCAGCAGTTCGTATCCGAACATCGTGTGCAGCTTCATCTGCTCGAATTCCGCGTCGGACAGCATGCCCTCCTTCTTCAGGATCGAGTCGGGAATGCCCACCTTGCCCACGTCGTGCAGGGAAGCGTAGCGGCGAATCTTACCGGCGAAAAGCGCGTCCATCCCCATCTGCTTGGCCAGGGCATGACTGTACGAGCACACCCGGCGGATGTGGAGGCCCGTGTCACTGTCGCGAAGCTCGTTGGCCATCTCCAGGGCCGCCACGATGCCGAAGGTCAGCCCCTCCAGTTCCTCGGTCCTCTCCTGGACCAGGGCTTCCAGGTGCAGCTTGTCGTTCCTGAGCAGCTTGTTGCTGTCCTCGAGCTGGTCGTGCAGGGTCTTGATCCGCATGAGGGAGCGGACGCGGGCCCTCAACTCCGTGGGGTGGAACGGCTTGGTCAGAAAATCGTCGGCCCCCGATTCCAGGCCCCGGACCTTGTCCCGCATGTCTTCCAGGCCGGTGACCAGGATGACGGGCACGGCCTGGGTCTTGACATCGGCCTTCATCACGCTGCAGAGCGTGAACCCGTCCACCCGGGGCATCATCACGTCGAGGACCACCAGGTCGGGCATTTCGCCCTGCTCCAGTGCATCCAGGACTTCCTGACCGTCATGAAACGTGTTGAGGCGATAGTTCTGGGTGGACAGTGCCTTTTCGAACAGGAGGAGATTTCGGTCCTCGTCGTCTACAAGGAACACGAGCTTTTCGGCAGCCGCTGCGGGACCCGCCATGAGGACCCCCCGATGAGGCGAACAGATTGTACT
Organism: Deltaproteobacteria bacterium; assembly: GCA_016784945.1. Taxonomy (GTDB): domain Bacteria; phylum Myxococcota_A; class UBA9042; order DTJE01; family DTJE01; genus JADDHL01. Next base: position 5,351 of record JADHTP010000059.1, read on the forward strand.
TGCACGGACCCTACCACGCAAGGATCCGGCTGGAACCGGTAGTTTACGTCGTCCAGGGGACAGATGGAATGCTCCGCCGGCGGCGCCCCGTCGAACAGGGGGGTTCCAGGCGCGTCGTCGGCGGGCTCATGCCCGTCCGGTACGCAGTCCTACACGCAAAGGCCAGCTTCATCACAGGCGTATCCGGGCTCGCAGTCGCCACAGCTTCCCCCGCACCCATCGTCGCCGCACGACATGACGAGCGCCATCCCGGCCAGCGAGGCAGCCATCAGCAGAGCTTTTCCCATCATGTCCCCCGTTCCACCGCTTGCCTGTAGTTCCTTAAGGCTCAGCAGTAGCGTCACCACCGGAGTTCGTCAACGGTCAGTTCGTGTTCGATGACCGGCGATAAAAGGCGGATGCCCCTTCGGGGCCGACTGTGGACAAGACCCCCCGGATTGTCTATTCTCCGGCCCATGTCGAACCTGACTTACAAGGATGCCGGCGTGGACATGAAGGCCGGTGACGCCTTTGCCGAAGCCGTGGGCCGGATGGTCCGCAAAACCCACTCCCCGGAGGTGATCTCCGGTGTGGGCGGTTTTGCCGCCGCGGTGGCCCCGGACCTCACCGGCATGGAGAGCCCCCTGCTCATCTCCGGTACGGACGGCGTGGGAACCAAGCTCAAGCTGGCGTTCACCACCGGGATCCACAACACGGTGGGCATCGACCTGGTGGCCATGTGCGTCAACGACGTGCTGACCACCGGCGCCAGGCCGCTCTTCTTCCTGGACTATTTCGCCACGGGCCGTCTGAAGCCCGAAGACGCCCTGAAGGTGGTGGAGGGCGTGGCCGAGGGCTGCCGGCGCGCCGGATGCGCCCTCGTCGGAGGCGAAACGGCCGAACTGCCGGGTTTTTACGGGGACGGCGAGTACGACATGGCCGGCTTTTCCGTGGGCGTGGTGGACCGGCCCAGGCTGGTGGACGGCAGCCGCTGTAGTGCGGGGGACATGCTCATCGGGCTCCCTTCGTCGGGACTGCACTCCAACGGCTTTTCGCTGGTGCGGGGCGTCCTTGAACGACGGGGCCTGGACCTGGACAGGGTCTACGAGGACTTCGATCGACCCCTGGGTTCCGTACTGCTCGAGCCCACCACGATCTACGTGCGGCCCGTGCAGGAACTGATGAAGGACATCACGGTCAAGGCCATGGCCCACATCACCGGTGGTGGCCTGGCCGCCAACGTCTGCCGGGTACTTCCCGGGGACATGCGCCCCGAAATGGACCGGACCGCCATCCCGGCGAACCCGGTCTTCGGCTTCATCCAGGGCGACGAGGTGGACGGGGAAGAGATGTGGAAAGTCTTCAACATGGGGGTGGGATACGTTCTGGTGGTGGATGCCCGCGAGGCTGATCAGGCCTGTGGCATCCTGTCCGGCGCCGGAACGGACCCCTTCGTACTGGGACGCCTGGCCGCGGGAAAGGGACCTGTGAGGTGGACATGAGTGACAGCACGCAGGCCAAGGTTCCCATCGCCGTCCTCATTTCGGGGCGAGGGAGCAACATGGTGTCCCTGGTGGAGGCCGTGAAGGCGGGCTCGCTGGCCGCCGACGTGCGGGTGGTGCTGAGCAACAAGCCCACTGCGGCGGGCCTGGAATGGGCCGCTGAACGGGGCGTGCCCACCGCCATCCTGTCCCACAAGGACTTCGCGAGCCGCGAGGAATTCGACACGGCCCTGGCCAATGAACTGGAAGGACGCGGGGTCCGCTATGTGGCCCTGGCGGGATTCATGCGGGTGCTGACGCCGGCGTTTCTGGGACGGTTTTCCGGGCGGGTCATCAACATACATCCCGCCCTGCTCCCCAGTTTCCCGGGGATGAACGTCCAGCAGAAGGCCATCGACTACGGCGTCCGCCACTCGGGATGCACTGTCCATTTCGTGGACGAGGGCGTGGACACGGGCGCGATCATCGCCCAGGCCGTAGTGCCCATCCTGGACGATGACACGGCGGACTCGCTGGCCGCCCGGATCCTCGAACAGGAACACCGGATCTACCCGCTGGCCCTGGACGCGGTGCTGTCGGGCCGGGTGCGGATGGAAGGACGTCGGGTCCTGGGAACGGGTATCGAATAAACCGGAGAAGTAACTGCCGCCATGCTGAGAAGCTCCTACGACGTGGTCATTGTGGGGACGGACCTTCCGGGTCTCGTCTTCGGCGCCCTGGCAGCCAAGAAGGGGTACAGGGTGCTGGTGCTGGGCCACGGCGGCAAGGAAAACGTGTACGTAATCGAGGGGCATCACTTCGTGCGGCGCCCCCACCTGCTGTTCGGTTTCGCCGATTCCAATCCCATACGTGAAGTCTTCCGCGAACTGGCCCTGGCGCCCGAGATGCGGAACCTTCCCCGGCCACTTTCGCCGAACTGCAGCGTGATCCTCCCGGACAGCCGGATCGAGATCACCCACATGAAGGGGATCTTCGAAGAAGAGATCGCCAGGGAGTTCCCCGGACAGTTGGCCTCTTTCCGCGATTTCGCGAGCCGGTTGCCGGACGTGGAGTCCCACATGGAGCCCATCCTGGCGGAGCGGCCCATCCTGCCCCCGGCGTCCTTTCGCGAGATCCTGGACTTCCGCCGTCATGCCAAGACCATCGCTCCCCTCGCGACCGCCGTGGGCTCCGACGGCCTGGCCCCCTTTGGGGACGACCCCAGGATGCGGGCGTTCCTGTCCGCCCCCATCGCCGCCATGTCGGGGCTCAGTTCCCCCTGGCTCCACCCACTGCCCTTCGTCCGGCTCATGAACCATCTCATGCGCGGGCTTTTCTTCGTGGAATGGGGTTTCGACGCCCTGAAGAACCTCTTTCTGGAACGCATCAAGAACAACTCCGGCGACGTACGCCTGAACGACCACGTCGACATGCTGGTGCTGAAGCGATCCCGCGTGAACGAGGTGGAGGTGAGGGCTCGGGACGAGGCCATCGGCGTGGGCGTCCTGGTGATCGGGAGCCGTCTGTCCGATGCCCTGGACCTGATCCCGGAACCACAGGCCAAGCGCCGGTACCGGGCTCGGGTCGAAAAGGTCACGCCCTCCCACTACATGACCACCCTGAACGTGGGCGCCAACCGCGAGGTCATCCCTGAAGGCATGGCCAAGACGGGCTTCGTCGTGGCCAATCCCGGTCGCCCCCTGGAAGGCAGCAACTACCTCGTGGTGCAGACGGACCCGGCCATGGAGCCCCTGGAGGGACTGGACCCCGCCCGCGCCACCATTTCGGTCTCCGCCTTCATGCCGGCGGATCGACTCGATGGCAAGGCTTCCACCATCGAACGGCTCAACAACGAAATGCTGGAATCCTTGAGGGGCGCCCTGCCCTTCCTCGACCGCCACCGTACGGTGATTTCCTCGGCGGCCCTGACCACCCACCCCAAGACGGGCAAGCCAATCATCGACATGGCGGGCCTGCAACCCATCTATGACGCCCCCGTGGCACGCAGCCTGGACATGGTCACCTGGCCCGTGAGAACAGCCTACAAGAACGTGCTTTTCCTGGGTGACGACTCGGCCGGACCCCTGGGTTTCGAGGGGGCCTTCGTGTCGGCGTTCATGGCCTTCGACGTGTTGAAGAAGTTGATCCAGTTGAAGAATGTGATGTGATGGGTCGAGTCCCCAATCCCCTGTATCCCGTGGGACGGCATTTGAGTCCCCTGGCCGTCATGGTGCCGATCCTGTGCCTGTCCGTCCCCGCATCTTCCCAGGACCTTCAGGCAAGGATGACCCTGACGGAAGCCGTTGAGTTCGCCGTTGAACACAGCGGGATCATGGGAGCGGCCCGGGCCGGAACCGAGGCCCTGGAAGGCAAGCTCAAACAGGCGGAATGGGCGGCATGGCCCCACATCAAGATCAGGTCCCTTCTGGCGCCCATGCCCCGGCAGTGGAGCGCCCCCGACGATTTCACCAAGGGCGGGACCGATCTGTCGCAGTGGGGCGTCTTCTCCCACACGGAAATCACGGGCTACCTGCCCCTGTACACCTTTGGAAAGATATCCAACCTCAAGGCCGCGGCCCGCCTGGGGGTGGACGTGGGCAAGGCCCGCGAGGACATCGCCCGCCAGGAAGTGAAATTCCGGGTGACCAGGGCCTTCCACGCCCTCACCCTGAGCGGTGAGCTGGCGGATGTGGTCAGCGAAGGACGGAGCTACCTGGACAAAGCCCGACGTCACCTGGAGGAACTGGAAGAAAGTGACGACCCCGAGTTCGATCCCGTGGACATGATGAAGTTCCGCGTGTACGACGCCCAGGTTCTGGCGAAGGAACTGGAAGCCAAGCGCTCGGCGGGACTGGCCGGGGCCGCACTCAAGGTTGCCATGGGGCTGGCGCCCCGAACGGATGTGGAATTCCGGACGGGGACCGTGAAGCCGGTGAATCTGGCGGGGGACCTGCAGGAGGCGGACCTGGTGGACCAGGCCCTTCTCTCCCGCGCCGAGCTGGTGGCCCTGAAGCGGGGTATCCTCGTCCGGGAGGCGCAGGTGCGCGCCCGGGAGGCGGCCTTCTATCCCAACTTCCTGCTGGCCGGTCAGTTCAAGTACAGCTACACCAACATGGCCGACGGCCAGGCCAGCCCCTTCATCTACGATCCGTTCAACGGTTACTCGGCAGGCGGGGGCCTGGTTTTCGAATGGGACCTGGAGATCGGCGGCAAGCTCGGCGAACTGCGGGAGGCCAAGGCCGAGTTCGCCAAGCTGAGGGAAGAGGCCAGGGAAGCGGAGAACGGCATCCGGCTGGAAGTGGCCAAGCTCTACCGCGAAATGAGGGACCAGCGACTCCTCGTGGACGCCCAGAAGGTGGCTATGGAGGCCGCCCGGGGCTGGGTCATCGCCAAGACCGACCTGTACGACAACGACCTGACCCCACTGAACGAGGTCCTTGACGGGCTCGTCCAGTTCTTCCAGACGCGGATGGCCTACCTGGAGGCGGTCTATCGCTTCAACGTGGCCGTCGCCCAGTTGGAACGCGCAACCGGGGCCCCGCTTCGGCGGGATGCCGCCCCCGATGAATAGGCGGCGCCAACCTGCGTCAAAGCCCATGGAAGTCAGAAGGAGCTTTGAAGTGAACAGGACGCTCACCGTATTGATGACCGCCTCGCTGCTCTTCGCGGGGACGGCGATCGCCGCGCCGGCGGACCCGGCGGACCTGGTGAAGGAACGGTACGCCAGGATCCAGAAGGTGGTGGATCGGAATCCGGGAAAGGCCGCCATGCGAAAGGGCATTCGCAAGGTGATGAACACCTTCGTGGATTTCAGGGAACTGGGCAGGAGGACGCTGAAGGGGAACTGGGAAGGCCTGAAGACCAGGCAACGCAAGCAGTTCGTCAAGGGCTTCAAGCAGATGATCCAGCGGACCTACGTCAAGCGGTTCAACCCCAACCGCAAGGTCCGGATCGAATACCGGGGCCCGGCCATGATGGAAGAGGACGGGACCGCCTCGGTCTTCACCATCGTCCGGTCGGGACGGTCCGAGGCCAAGGTGGACTACCGGTTCCACCGGGTGAAAAGAAAGTGGAAGGCCTTCGACGTGATCATCGACGACGTTAGCCAGGTCAAGAACTACCGCAAGCAGTTCCACCGCATCATGAAGAAGGACGGATTCGAGGGACTCATGGCCAAGATCCGCAAGAAGAACGAAAAGGAAAAGCGCAAGGAAGAAAAGGAACTGGCGAAAGAAGCGAAGAAACCCGCGAAGGAGTAGGTAGGAAGTGCACCTTCAATCCCTGTTTTCCCCGAAAAGCATCCTGGTGATAGGGGTTTCCGAATCCCATGACAACCTGGCCCGACAGATCGTCATCAACCTGAAAGAGTTCCGTTTCCCGGGCGATGTCCACATGCTGGGACTGAGGGAAGGAAGCCTTCTGGGCGGTCGGATCCTCACGTCCTTCGACGACCTCCCCGACGGCATCGAACTGGCGGTGCTGCTCACGCCCGCCCGCACCATTCCCGACATGATGGACCGGTGCGGGCGCAAGGGCATCCGTCACGCCGCCGTGTTGAGCGGCGGTTTCAAGGAACTGGGCACCGAGGGCGCGGCGCTGGAGGATCGCCTGCTGGAGGTCGCCCGGGGCCACGGCATCCGGTTCGCGGGCCCCAACGGCGTGGGTCTGCTGTCGCCCTCCTCGGGTCTGGGCGCGGTCTTCGCGCCGGTCTCCAACTGCTGGACCCCCGGTGGGGTCAGCGTGGCCGCCCAGTCCGGTGGCGTAGGGTTTTCCTACCTGTACGGCCTGGTGAGCGAGAATCTCGGGCTGGCCCGGTTCGCCTCCGTGGGCAACAAGCTGGACCTTGACGAAACCGACTACGTGGAGGCCTTTGGAAACGATCCGGAGACCCGGGTCATCTCGCTGTACCTCGAAAGCATCTCGCGGGGCCGGGCCTTTTTCGACGTGCTCCGTTCCTGCCCGAAACCGGTGATCATCCAAAAGACCAACCGTACGGAACTGGGCCGCCGCACCGCCTTTTCGCACACGGCCGCCATGGCCGCCGACGATCGCATCGTGGACGCCGCCATCCGCCAGGCCGGGGGGATCCGGGTGGCCTCCATCCACGAGATGATGGACGGCGTGAAGGCCATGATGCTGCCCGATCTGAAGGGACAGCGACTGGGCATCATCTCGCGGTCCGGCGGACACGCTGTCATCGCCGCGGATTTCGCGTCGGACGCGGGATTCGAACTGCCGCCCTTCCCGGAGGAGTTCCTGGAGGGAATCGGACGTTCCTATGTCAACGAGGTCATCCAGCGACAGAATCCCCTGGACCTGGGCGACCTGTTCGATTTCGAAGCCTACTCGAGCATCCTGGAGGGGGCGCTGGCCCTGCCCGACGTCGACGCGGTGGTCATGGTTCACGAATACTTCTCGAACTTCGACGCCAGCGAATCCCGAAAACTGGTACCCAAAGCCGCGAAGTTGTCGGAGCGGTACGGCAAGCCCGCGATTCTGGTCATGATCAGCGACGAGCCGGAAACGGCCCAGTTGAAGCAGATGTACAGTTTTCCTTTCTTCACCTCCGTGGGCTCGGCCTTCAAGGCCCTGTCGGCGGCCCGACGTCGGGGTCAGAAGCCGACCATGACGGATGGAAACGCACCGGCGCACGCCCTGCCGGAAGGGGTGCCGGAAAAGGTCCGGTCACTGGGACGGGGTGAGGTCCTTCACGGGGGCTTCGAGGTGCTCACGGCCGCCGGGTTCCCGGTCCCGGAGCAACGACTGGTCCGGACACTGGACGGGATGGAAGGCGACCTGCCGCCCTTCCCCCTGGCGGCCAAGGTGATCAGCGCCAGGGCGGCCCACAAGAGCGACGCCGGTGGCGTCCTGCTGGGTTTGGGTGACAGGGCGGCGTTCGAGGCCGCTTTCGAGGACCTTCACACGCTGTTCGGTCCCTTCGGACCGGGTGAAGGCGTGCTGGCCCAGTCCATGGCCGGTCCGGGCTCGGAGTGGATCGTGGGTGGACTGAGGGACCCGAATTTCGGGCCGGTGGTCATGGTGGGCGCGGGGGGCATCCTTGTGGAGTTGTTGAAGGACACGGCCATCCGGCTGGCGCCCGTCACCCTCCGGGAGACACGGGAGATGCTGGGGGAACTGAAGGCGTCCCGCCTCCTGGACGGCGTCCGGGGTTCCGCCCCGGGGGACCGCGAGGCCCTGGCCGGGCTGGTTCAGCAGGTGGGGCAACTGATGAGCGAGTATCCCGAAATCGAGGAAATGGACCTCAATCCCTGCATCGTCCACGAAGAAGGCCTCACCGTGGTGGACGTACGGATCAAACTCACCGGATGAGTGGATGGGCCAGGGACTGAAGACTACTTTTCTTTCCCTCAACGATATAGCAGATCAGTGACTTTGCCCGTCGATACACTCGCTCCCTTTGGTCGCTCGAGTCTCGCCGGTAATGTCGGGGTCGTTTTCGCGGGCTGACGCCCGCGCCGGCACACGTGTGCCGGTTATCCGTGCATTGTCAAACTGAAAACCGTTAACCGAAGTCCGAGGAC
>JADHTP010000060.1 GCA_016784945.1 Deltaproteobacteria bacterium
CAGTTTGCCGGGCGTTATGGACATGGCCAGTCCCGAACCGAACACGCCCAGGGACAATCCCGGTTCCACGTCTTCGCCGGCGATCCGGAGAAGCCAGTGCCAGCGCATCCACCGCAACCCGTAGTTGACCACCGACAGCCCTAAGACCGGCACCAGGACGGCCCACTGGAACGACGCCACGGCATCGCCCAGTTTAACGAAGTCCGCGTAGAGCCCGAAGGCCAGGTAGGTCACCAGGCCAAAGGCCAGTCCCAGCACCAGGCGGGACACGGGAATCAGGGGACGGCTTTGTTCGCTCATTTAGGCTGCGCCTCGTCCCCCGCCGGGGCTTCACCGGGCACGCCGACCTTGACGGCCAGCTTTCGCAGGTCCGGATCGTCGGGAATGCGGTCCTTGAACCGATCCAGGACTCCCTTTGCAATGGACCTGCCCCTCTGGGGATCCAGCGTCATCACGGCCAGGGCGCCCCGCACCAGGACCAGGGGCGTGTCCGGCGCCAGCCGCGCCAGGTCGTTGTAGACCCTGACCACGTCTTCCACGTCACCGGTCAGCGCCAGCCAGGCATCCAGCCGGTCAAAGGCCTCGTGGTCATCCAGCTTCACCGGGACCAGGTCCACCGCGGCGGGCATCCGACCCGTGGGCTCCGACAGGTGGATGCGGTCCCTGTCGTCGGCAGTGCAGGCGACGATCAGGAGGCTCGCCAGAAGCATTGTCACCAATCGTCCGAGACTCATCTCACACCCCCGCTCCGACAACCCTTCAACCACTGGGACCCCATGACCAGGCGCAGGGGCGGGCCCACCTTTTCGGCCCTCCGGCTCACTTCCTGATGGATCAGGCGGCCGGTTTCCGGGTCTATCACCTCACCGCAGACCTCGCCCAACGGCACCAGCACGAAGGCCCTTTCCAGCCTGCCGGGGTGCGGAAGGGTCAGTCCCTGTTCACGGACCACGAGGTCTCCATAATAGAGGATGTCCACGTCCAGGGGCCGCGCGTCACCGCCCGTGCCCGTTCGACCGGCGTTCCGCTCTGCCCTGCCGGCCGCTTCCAGCAGTTCCTTCGCTGACACCAGGGCTCGAACCGCCACTACGGCGTTCAGGAACTCCCCCCCTTCGCATTCCACGGGTTCGCTGGCATACAGGGAAGAATACCGCACGGAATCCACGGCTCCACCGGCCTCAAGAAAGGCGATTCCAGACCGTAGATTCCGGAGCCGATCACCCAGGTTGGAACCGAGCCCCAACAGGGCTTCAGGCTTCATTGACAGTCCGATAGGCATCGAATACCATTCCGTTTCCGCGCCGACCGGCGGGAGCGTACCCGCTTGACGGGCCGACTGTCAATCAACGGAGGTTCACGTGCTATCCGAAGGAACGAACTACAAGGTCCTTGACCTGGCGATGAAGGACGAAGGACTGAAGAAGATCGAGTGGGCCGAGTCCCGCATGCCGGTCATGATGGCCCTCAGGAAGAAATTCAGCGAGTCCCGGCCCCTCGCGGGCATGCGGATCGCCGGTTGCCTCCATGTCACCAAGGAGACCGCCGTTCTGATCCGAACCCTGCAGGCCGCCGGGGCCGACATTTCCTGGAGCGGCTGCAACCCCCTGTCCACCCAGGATGACGTGGCCGCCGCCCTGGCCTCGGAGGGTCTGTCCATCTACGCGTGGCGCGGCCTCGACGTGGACGACTTCTACTGGTGCATCGAGCGCACCATCGACTTCGAGCCCACGCTGTCGCTGGACGACGGCGCGGACCTCATCTTCACGATTCACAACAAGCACAAGGAACTGTGCCCCAAGCTGTATGGCGGCACGGAAGAGACCACCACCGGCGTCCACCGCCTGCGTGCAATGGCCGCCGCCGGCGCCATGAAGTACCCGGTTGTGGCCGTCAACGACGCCGAAACCAAGTGGGACTTCGACAACGTGTACGGCACGGGCCAGTCCAGCATCGACGGCATCCTGCGGGCCACCAGCATCCTCCTGGCCGGCAAGGTCTTCGTGGTGGCGGGCTACGGGCACTGCGGCAAGGGCGTGGCCATGCGGGCGCGGGGCCTCGGGTCCCGGGTCCTGGTCACCGAGGTCGACCCCATCCAGGCCCTCAAGGCCAACCTCGACGGGTTCCAGGTGATGAAAATGGACGAAGCCGCGCCCCAGGGCGACATCTTCATCACGGCAACCGGGATGAAGGACGTGATCGTGGGCCGCCACTTCGAGTCCATGAAGGACGGCGCGGTGGTGTGCAACACGGGCCACTACGACTGCGAACTGAACCTGGAACAACTGGCCACCCTCACGAAGAGCGAGCGGGAAATCCGGGACAACACCGACGAACACACCCTGGCCGACGGTCGCAAGGTGTTCGTGCTGGCCAAGGGACGGCTGGTCAACCTGGCCGCCGCCGAGGGCCACCCCTCCGAGGTCATGGATATGTCCTTCGCCAACCAGTTCCTGAGCATGGTCCGGCTGGCCAAGGAAGGCCGTGACATGGACCCCGTGGTCTATGACATCCCCGAAGCGCAGGACGCGGAAATCGCCGCGCTCAAGCTGTCCACCATGGGCATCGACGTGGACGAACTGACCGAGGACCAGCTGAAATACCGCGACGACTTCGCCGCCGGAACCTGAGAGACGTGGATCGTGTATCGTTCATCATTGATCGTCCTGCTGAAAGACGGGACGGAACATTGTCAATGTGGTCCTCGAAGAACGATTAACGATCGACGATTGACGATCAACGCTTGAGGAAACATGGCACGCAACATCACGCCGCGCGAAAAGGACTACCCCCAGTGGTACATCGACGTCATCACCGCAGCCGAGCTGGCGGATTACGCCCCGGTTCGGGGCTGCATGGTGATCAAACCCCTGGGCTATGCCATCTGGGAAGCCATCCACCGGGACCTGGACGGCCGGTTCAAGGAACTGGGGCACACCAACGCCTATTTCCCGCTGTTCATTCCCGAGTCGTTCCTGAGCAAGGAGGCCGAGCACGTGGAGGGCTTCGCGCCCGAGTGTGCCGTGGTGACCCACGGCGGCGGCGAAAAGCTGGAAGAGCCCCTGGTCATCCGGCCCACCAGCGAAACCATCATCGGCCACATGTACGCCCAGTGGATCCATTCCTGGCGGGACCTGCCCGTTCTCATCAATCAGTGGGCCAACGTGGTCCGGTGGGAAAAGCGCACCCGCCTGTTCCTGCGCACCAGCGAGTTCCTGTGGCAGGAGGGGCACACGGCCCACGAAACGGCCGAAGAGGCCCGGGAAGAGACCCTGCGTATCCTGGAATGCTATCGAGCCTTTGCCGAAGACGTGCTGGCCGTGCCCGTGCTGGTTGGCGAAAAGACCGAGGCCGAACGGTTTCCCGGCGCGGCCCACACCTGGTGCATCGAGGGCCTGATGCAGGACGGAAAGGCCCTGCAGATGGGCACGTCCCATGACCTGGGCCAGAACTTCGCCAAGGCGTTCGAGATCCGGTTCGAGGGTCGCAACCAGCAACTCGATCACGCGTGGACCACCTCCTGGGGCGTGTCCACCCGCCTCATCGGGGCATTGATCATGGCCCACAGCGACGATGACGGCCTGGTGCTGCCGCCCCGCATCGCGCCCACCCTGGCCGCCGTGGTCCCCATCTTCAAAACCGACGAGGAAAAGGAACTGGTCCTGGGCACCATCCGCAAGCTCATGGTGGGCCTCCTGGGTGAAGAGGAAGTGGCGGCCTCCGAAAACCGCATCGGCAACGACCAGGTCCAGAAGTGCTTCTACAACCGCCTCACCGAGCAGTACGTCATCGTGGACAAGCGCGAGACCGCGCGCCCCGGCGACAAGTTCTATCACTGGGAACAACGGGGCGTGCCCCTGCGCATCGAGGTGGGCCCCAGAGACTGTGCGTCGGGCAAACTGGTGGTCAAGAACCGGCTGGACCGCAGCAAGGACGTGATCGACGCCGCCGATTTCACCCGGGCGAACCTGGACGCACGGCTCGATGCCTTCCAGAAGGCCCTCTTCGATCGCGGCCTGGAGCGTCGGGCGGAAAACACCCACGAGATCGGCGACTACAAGGCCTTTTGCAAGTTCTTCAAGAAGAAACGGGGCTTCGTGCGGTGCTTCTTCAACCCGTCCAAGGAAGCCGAAGCCACGGTCAAGTCCCACACCAGGGCCACGGTCCGCCTCGTGCTGAACGCGAACTCGGACCGTGAAGGCACCTGCGTTTTTACTGGCGAGCCCAGCCGCACCGAGGTCATCTTCGGGATCGCCTACTGATCGGGGGGCCCCATGAAGATCGCGATCAATGGCGCCATGGGTCGAATGGGCCGAATGGTCCTGGAGGCCGCCGATTCCATGGAGGGGGTGGAGGCGGTCAGTCTCGTCGACTACCCCGACCATCCCGAATCCGGCCGTCCCGTCGGCACCCCCTGGGGCGATCGGCCCCTGCTGTCATCGCCCAATGCCATCCCGTTCGGGGAAATCGACGTGGGCATCGACTTTTCCCTGCCGGAAGGGGCTGTGGCATTCGTAAAGGCCTGTGCGGGCGGCGGGATCCCCGTGGTCAGCGGCACCACTGGCCTGTCCGAAGAACAGTTCGAAACACTGCGCGCCTCCGCTGAAAAGGTGCCCGTTCTGTGGGCCCCGAACCTCAGCCTTGGCGTGTTCTGCCTGCATGAAATATCCGAAACGGCACGGCAGGTCCTGGGTCCCGACTACGACGTGGAGATCATGGAAATCCACCACCGCCACAAGCGGGACGCCCCGTCGGGCACCGCCCTGTCCCTGGCCAGGCTCCTGGCAGACGACGACACCACCCTGGTCCGGCAGCGCGACGGCGAAACCGGTCCCCGCAAGGACAACGAACTGGGCATCCAGGCGGTTCGCGGAGGTGAGGTGGTTGGTGAGCACACGGTGATGTTCCTGGGCGCAAGCGATCGCCTGGAAATCACGCACCGGGCCGGTTCACGTCGTATCTTTGCCGAGGGTGGACTGATCCTGGCGCAACGTCTCGTGGGGAGTGCCCCGGGGCTCTATACCGTGAAGGATATCCTGACTTCCAACGCCTAGCCCGATCCCCAGCCGCCTTTCTCGGCCTCGATCAACCCCCGCGTATGCAGATGCTGCGGATCGGCCAGGACCTTTTCCACGGGTCCCGACTCCGCCACACGCCCCCGATGAAGAACGGTCACATGGTCACAGAACGCCCGTACGGCCCCGATGCTGTGGGACACCATGATGAAGGTGGCCCCGGAGTCATCCAGGATGTCCTTCAACAGGTCCAGTATCTGCACCTGCACCAGGGGGTCCAGGCCTCCACGATCCGCGCCGTTCGCGTGGTGCGGGGGAGCCGCCTGTGGGCGGACAGGGCATCTCGCAGCTGGAAGCCCAGGCCGAAAAGCGGGTCGAAGGATTCAAAGGAGTCCTGCCCCACGAACCCGATACGATGGCCTCGCACGGTCCGCAGCCTGGCTTCGCCGGCGCTCAGAATGTCAACGTCCTCGAACATCACCCGTCCGAAGGCCACTGCGGACCCCGGCAACAGGCCCAGCACCGAGGCCACGAGGGTGGACTTAGCCACACCCCGACTGCCCCACCACGGCCAGGACCTTGCCCGCCGACAGGGAGGCCGTGACGCCCCGCACCGCCTCCACGTCCCCGTCGTCCGTGGCGTAGGTCACGTGCAGGTCCGTGATGCTCAGTGACCCCGGGTCAGTTTTCCTTTTTTTTTGCGAAAATATCGTCATAGTCGACGTTCTCGAAATCCTGGTTCGGATCGTACCCGGCCTTGGCCTGCTGGAACTCCTCGAAAGTCTTCTTCGCGAAGGCCTCCACGTCCAGTCGCTGCCCCTCGTCCGCCAGTTCCTGGGCGATGGCGTGGGCCTTGGCCAGGTTGTAGTCCACGTGCCGGGTGTCCTCGGGCGCCAGTCGCAGGTCGTCCATGCGGTCCCGAAGCTGCTGTGGGTCCATCTCCAGGTGAAGGGCCAGCGAGTGCATGTTGAAGAAGCGGTACTTCCACTGGAGGTCCAGCCCCAGGTAGTAGCCACAGAAGATCTGGAAAGGTGTCGCGTCCATGGCCGCCATGATAGCAGATTGTAGAGATGGCCTACCCAGGCCAGCCAAATGGCACCGTGGCTCGCGTGGGTACGCGCGCCCCGCAATCCGGAACCTCAGACATCCCCCATCTTGAACGCGTTGAACAGGATCCCCGCCGACACCATGTTCGCCCCGTGGTAGGTGGCGTCGAAGATTTCCTGGTCCGTCCAGCCCAGGTCATGCAGGCCGTCCACGTCTGCCTTTTCCACCGCCTCGGCGTCTCAACCGACTTCACCACGAACACAGCATGGCCTTTTCCCTGTCCGGCAACGTGGCCCGGGCCGGATCCTGCCGCACCGCGGCCATTGGAGTAGACGTCATTCATGGACCCCTCGGCCTCGTCCAACGAAGCCGTCTCCTGATCAACGCCATGGCGACATCCCGGTTATGTAAACCTCATCGGCTGCATCATACGGGCCGGGCCTTGGAGTGCGCAAGCTTGCTTGCGCTTTGCGGTTGAAGAGATCGTTCAACTCTCCGCCAAAGTGACAGCAAGCTGCCGCACTCCAGAAAGGCAGGCTCTCAGAATCCGGAATCGGATATCGCACCGTCCCAGGTGTGAACTTGACACCCGGTCCCCATCCGCTAGATTGCGTTCTGGCCTTCTTGGCGAGAGTGGCGGAACAGGTAGACGCGCTGGTTTTAGGTACCAGTGACCAACGGTCGTGGGGGTTCGAGTCCCCCCTCTCGCACTGAATGGTTACGTTTGGTTAGCTCGCTCCCATCCGGAAAGTCGCAACTACTTGATCTAGTTAATGAAACCTGCGCAAATCTGCTCGACATATTCGCCGGTCCGCAGTATCCTCGAAACACTAACACACCCCGATTTCATGAACTGGTTACAGACAGTGACCCCGCCAGGTCCGCTGATGAAAGGGAGCGGCGGGATTCGTAGGGCAGTTGTCTTGTTACGCCGACGCCATGAAAGCCGCGACCGGCGAGGCCGTCTTGGGGATGTACATCCACCTGCCCCTGATGGGTATGGTCTGCGAGATCACTCCTTCCGAGATTGAAGCTGATTGACCGGAACAAAGTCCACGTAGTCCAGAAGCTGTTGGAAGCCGTCCGTCAGTGTGATGTCCGGTAGGATCTCCGATTTTCCTCCCAGCGCTTCCCTTTGCCGAGTCAAGTCCTCATCCGTCCAGCAGGTGATCCGCACCAGTCGCTCCCAGCACGCCGGGTCGTAGGACTTGCCGTATCGGGCCCAGGCCGTCAGGACGCCGGCATCGTTGCCCATGAGCACGTCCCTTTCCAGGCTGTCCCCCACGTAGAGCACGTCGGCCGGTTCGACCCAATAGCGGGAAGTGATCGAGAGGATCAGATCGGGATCCGGCTTGGCCCGGCCTGAAGGAATGAAGTCCATCTTGCTGTAAATGGACGAGTACTTTTCCAGGATCGTAGGGTCTAGTGGTATCGCGAGTGTGTCTTCCCGCGCCACGATCCGATCGAAAGACGAATCTAGACCCAGGGTTCTCAAGCGAAACGCCGCGTTGGCAGCCGTTGCCTCTGTCAACGCCACCAAGGGACACGATTGGACGATCGTCTCGATGGTCTCCAGCACCCCGGCGTACAACTGCAGGTGCCGTTTCCTGGCCCGGTTGAAGGCGTGGAAGGCCGGATCGAGGATTTCGGTTCTTTCTCCGACGCTGGAATCCGGGAGTTTCGCCTGAACGACGGCTGCCTGGAGCAATCCGAAAGGCTGTTCAGTGTTGCCCGTATCGCGGTGGACCTGGGCCAGGTCATCGACAATCCGGTCGGTCGTGACTCCGAGAATGGCTGCCGCTGCGTCGGCCATCTGGTAGAACGCGGTCACATAGAAGGTCACCCAGTCGTAAAGAGTGTTGTCAAGGTCCGTAATGACGAGACGAACGCGCCGTTTCATGATTCCCCGCACTCACCGGCAACCGAACGATTCACCCAATCTATCACGATATCAGCTGTATCGAAGCAGCTGTGCTCAGAACCGCTCTCTCCTCTGGCTGGGACGGCGCATGGGGTGATGATCGTGAGAGGAGCGGGGACTGGTTCTGGGAAAAGCACAGAGATGAAGAGGGGTCTGGTTCAAGGTCAGGGCAGCGCCGACCAGGGTGTCTGCCTCGAAGCGGATGTCCTCACCCAGGGAGATGGATGGAGTGGCTTCGTAAACAGCGCCGTTGAGTCCGTTCCAAAAGGTGGCTGCAGCCTTTACCGGACGACGATGTCGGCGGTTCGGACGCATGGTTTCCAGAGCGTCAAGAGCGTAGCTGGAAACCAGTTTTGGAAAGAGTGAGCGGCACGTGGCAGGCGTGGCGAACAGATCGAGGCCCGCCACGCGGCCATCAATGGAAACGAGGACTCCTGCCTGGCGGTCGAGGCAGTTGAACGCCTGAAGATATTCCTGAAGCCGATCGTGCCGGGATACATAGACTTCGGACATGGCCCCTGTCGGTGAGTGGGCCCCTGCCGCGTCCATGCAACACTCCACGTCATCCCAGACGGCCCCCTGATCGGCACGGTACTCGCCGCTTATTCGCTTGGATTCCATCACATCGTGGACGTTGCGGGCCCTTCCCCTGGACATGAACATGCGCCCCTCGGTCCTGAAATTCTCCTGCTCGTAGTGCCAGCGGCCCTGCTCCACGCACGACACCGGGATCACGATCGTCTGCATGGGACCCACCAGGATCGTGACGTTGGCGATGCGGTTCTGCTTGGCGCCTACCATTTCCTCGCCTTCCACGATCAGGACCGGCTTGTTCGAGCCGTTCGCGACCTTGAGGTCTGGCACGCTGCCACCCTCCGAAACCTCGGTGATCATGACGAACGACATGCCGAGGGCTTCGTCCAGCAGCAGGTAGTCCAAGTCCGGGGGCTTTGCGCACAGCAGCGGAAACACGGTCATGTTCGCGTGGATCTGCCCTTTTCCCAGGGAAACGCCGTTCAAGAACGTGTTGATTGCGGGGCTCATTAGAGACCTCCTCCCATCAGTTGCCCCCACCATATCCGGCGGGTGTGACAGGGAAGGTCACTCTGGATTCAGTTCTTCTCGGAATGGATGCCCAACGCTATCTCGTGCGCCTTGCGTACCCTTTCACGAAGCCCCGCGGGATGAAGGACCCGGACCCATGCGCCCATGCCGGTGACCCAGGTCACGAGTTCCGGCCCGATGCCCACGTGCATGGTCACCACGACTTTTCCATCCCCGGACAGCCTGACCTTCTGGCTGCCGTGGAACACCCGGGCCTCGAAGTAGCCCGCGTCGTCGGTGTCGAATTCCAGCTCCACGTCAACAGGGTCGGAGATGTATGCCCCGAAAGCGTCCTTGACGTACTCATCCGGGTCGAACCCGCCCGGGATCTCGAATGACTCATTCAGCATCTCGATGCTCTCGAATCGGTCCAGCAGGAACGTGCGCATGCCCTTCGCCTTGTGGCACCAGGCCAGGAGGTACAGGTTCCGGTTCGCCCACCACAGGTGATACGGGTCGATGCGGCGCAGGGTCATCCTGTCGCGCCCGGCCGAGTAGTACGTGACGTCCACGCGCAGGCGCTTCGTAATCGCACGCGTGAGTAGTTCGATGAACCCGCTTTCGCCGGCAAAGTCCCTGCCCACGCCCGGTGTGCTGACGAATGCGCCGGCCAGCTTGTGCACCATACCGGCCTGTTCCCCGGAATACGTCGCCTCGATCTTTGCAAGCGCGGACTCGTAGGACGCCTCGAAGGGGGTGTTCTTTATCTGCTTCAGCAGGTGCCTGACCACGAACAACGCCAGGGTCTCGTCAAGGGTAAACGCCACCCTCGGCAGGTTGCTGTAGTTTTCCATCAGCTTCCAGACCTTGCCGCCATCCCCCGTTTCGTCGTCGTAGATGGGATAACCGGACCTCTCCAGGACTTCCAGATCGCGTCGGATGGTTCGTGTGGTTACTCCGAGCCTTTCAGCCAGGTCGGCAAGGGCATGTCCCGGCCTGTCATGCAGGAGGCGGAGAAGCCTCCAGTGCCTGGTCTGCTGGTCGCCTCGCGGCACGATGGCTCACCTGCGGTCGCCGTGAGCAAACATACGACGGGAGCCGGGGGTTGGCAAACGCGTGGGGGGAAACGATGTCGGGGTCAAATGACAGCAGGTAGTCCCACACAGGATGCTACGATTCAGGTGTCTGCTTCAGATCGTTTCTGTTTCGGGCGCAAGGCAGTGAGGTTTCAATGAGCCCAGTCGGGGTCCTTCATATTCCACACAGTGCAACGGCTATTCCTGCCGACGTCCGGAAGAGCCTGCTGGTTTCTGACGAAGCGTTGCGTCGGGAGCTCATCGTGATGACTGACCGATACACCGATGAACTCTTCGCGCTCTATTCTTCCGAAGCGGTCACGGTGCGGCGTCCTGATCGGTCGTGCTGCCAGGAGTGGCCGGGGCGTTGGAACCTCACTGGACCACGTGGACCCAATCGAAGGTTGCCTCGCCAGGGATCCCCTCGTTGTCGAGGCTCCCTGCCCAGCTCTCTCCGCACTCTCCGCTGTTGAATACCCACGTGCTGGCCATCACCCGGGCGGGCAGTTGGGCGACGCCTTCGGTGGCTGTGTAGGCCACGGTCCCGTCGACGATGAAGTCGATCCTGTCTTCGTACCAGTCGAACCCGTACTAGTGGAAGTCGTCGCCCGCGTCGAAGCCGGGATCCACTACGCGTGGATGCTGCACGCCACGTCGCCATGTGTTGAAGTGGACCTTCGTCAAGTCGATACCGAGTAGCTCATCCTACAGCTCCGATGGGCCGGACTCTTCCCCCCGTTCTCCAGCTACCTCCGGCTGTGGGTCGGACCACAGCGCGAAGCGAACCAGGTCCTCGGCCCCCCCGCGCTCACGGAGCGACGACCCGACGGTAGCTCTTGCCCGGAGTGCGCAGGCCGAAGATCCGTCCCTCGGCCGATCCTCGACGGAGGTCCACCCCCCGATGCTCTTCCGCACCACAGACCGCCCATGCCGCCGGCTGAGCAGCGGCCCGAGACAGAGCCAGCGCAGCCTCGTCTGGCCCCGGGCGCGACCACCGAGCCCGCACCGGTGCGAGCCCTCACCGACGAGCAGATCGCCTTCTTCAAGGCGCTCGGCGCCGAGGTCTGCATCGGCCTCGCGGGCGGCGGCTCGGTTTGGCTCGTCCCCGAGTACACCGGGGCTGCAGCTCACAAATGAGACACACCCCGCCCTTGGACGGGCGGAGTGCTTGGGTTGGGGTCTTGAGGGGGTTGACCGCGGTTGCGCAGTCAGTAGAGCAACAGGGCATGGGGGCGGGTTATTCCCAAAAACATGTTTGGAGGCGAAACGAGGTACGGATGGGAGACCGTCCCCTACAAGCGAACTTCCATGACATGGCGGACCGCCTGGCCAAGATCATTCAGGGAAAAGGGCTTCTGAATGCAGGCGCTGGCGCCCAGCTCGAGGGTTTCCCGGACCCGGGGGTCCTGCTTGTTTCCGCTGACCAGGATCACGGGGACGGCGGGGTCGATGGCCTTCATTTCCTGGAAGACCTCCTTGCCGGTTTTCCGCGGCATCACCATGTCCAGGACCACGGCCGCGATTTCGTGGTGACGTTCACTGAAGATATCCACGGCCAGCCGGCCATCCCCCGCCGGGATGACATCATAGCCGCAGGCCTCCAGCAGGTCCCGGGCGGTCTGCAGGACGAACTCTTCGTCATCCACCAGGAGCACCCTCCCCGAACCGCCGGGAATCGCACGGTCGTCCGGCAACCGGTGTTCCGGCACCACCCCCTGTTCAGCGACCGGTAAAAAGATTTCAAAGGTCGTTCCCACCCCGGGACGGGACGTGAAGTCGATGAAACCCTGGTGCTGCTGGACGATGTTGTGGGCCATGGCCAGACCCAGCCCGGTGCCCGTGCTCTTGTCCTTGGTGGAAAAGAAGGGCTCGAATGCCAGGCCTGCGGTCTGTTCATCCATTCCCACGCCGGTGTCGCTGATGGTGAGCACCCAGAAGTGCCGTTGATCCCTGGCCTCGGGACGGGCGTCCTGCAGCGCCTTGTCAACCACCGTCCTGTCCACCGCCACCTGGAGGCTGCCGCCCGCTTCCTCGCCCTCGGGCTTCATAATGGTCATGGAATGGGAGGCGTTGATAATCAGGTTGATCAGCGCCTGCTCGATCTGTGAGAAATCCGCAGACACCATGGCGGGATCCGGATGGGGCTGTACCTGGAGATCCACGGACTTGTCCAGCGAGTTGCGGATCATCCGGATGACGTTGGCCACCACCTCGTTCAGGTCCACCGGGACGAAGGCGAGGTCGTGCTTGCTGGTGAACGTCAGCAACTGCTCCACGAGGTCCGTGGCCCGGCGGGAGGACTCCCGCATGATATCGATGTGGCTTGACAGGTCCCGACCGGGACCCGGGCCCAGGTCCCGGCACTTCAACTCCAGGAGGGAAAGGCTGCCCGTGATGGCCGTGAGCACGTTGTTGAAGTCATGGGCGAGACCACTGGCCAGGGTGCCCAGGGTTTCCATCTTCTGGGCCTGTCTGAGCTGCTGCTCCTTGCTTTCCATTTCGGTCACGTCGTCCAGCCGGATGACGGCGCCCCGTTCCCCTTCGGAAAGAATGGGATAGATGCAGATATTGAAGAACTTGGTTTCGTTCTTGACGTTCGTGAAGGTTTCCCGCCGGTTCTCCACGATGGTCTGCCGCTCCACCACCTCGCGATACCGCTCGGAATATTTCTCCAGGTGTGGAAAGACCTCCCAGAACGGCCTGCCCACGGCATCGAATCGCCCCACGCCGGTCTGGACTTCCGCCGCCTGGTTCCACTGGGTGATGGCCCCGTCGCCGTTGATCCCCACCAGGACCGACGGCATGGCATTGAACAGGTCGCTCAGGTAGTCGCGGATCTGGCTGAGTTCTCTCGTGCGCTGGTTGACCCGGTTCTTCAGGGTCCTGTTCCACAGGGTCACCAGGAAGATGACCAGGATCGCCACACCGATGCCGATGAGCAGGAAGGTCCAGAACGTCCGGCTTTCATAGAAGTTGGCGGGCCCGATCCGGACCCACCGGTTGTAGATCGCCTTCCTCTGCTCCGGTGTAATGGTGGCCAGGGCCTTTTCCAGGATGCGGTTGAAGACGGGCCAGTCCTTTCTGGACGCAATGGCCAGCCGGACCAGGTGGTTGGTGTTGCCCACGATGTGCAGGTTGGCCGTTCCCAGCTTGTTGGCCAGGTAGGAATAGGTGGCGTGGTGCAGGACCATGAAATCGACATC
>JADHTP010000061.1 GCA_016784945.1 Deltaproteobacteria bacterium
GACTCCGTCGCTGCTACGGGCGCCAATCTCGGGCGGGCACTGGCGTGCCGCCCTGCGCTTGGCGCTTCTCTTGCTCAAGGGGGGCGCAGCCCCCCTATGACCCCCCTTGTAGGGGCTCACCCGAGTCGCCCTTATGGGCCAGTGGGATGGACAGGTGTCCATTCTCGGAATCAGGTCGGCGGCCATCCAGATGCCGGCGTGCAGGACCGTTGTCAGGGTGTCGTTGCCGATCATTCGTTTCTATTCCAGGGCAGGTCGTCCAGGTCCACGTTGCCGCCGCTGAACACCACGCCCACGTTGGCGAGTCCTTCGAGACTTATGAAGCGTTCGTCGAGTATGACGGCCAGGGTCACTGCGGAACTGGGCTCGATCAGGATCTTCATCCGTTCCCACACCAGTCGCATGGCCGCCACCACCGGTCCGTCGGGGACCGTGATGACGTCTTCCACCAGGTCCCGGACCACGGGCCAGGTCAGTTCACCCAGGCTCGTGAGCAGGCCGTCGCACAGGGTGTCGGGCCCGGTCTGGGGCACGAAGGCGCCGGCCGCCTTGGACCGGGCGGCGTCATCGGCCCCCGCGGGTTCCGCGGCGAAGACACGGATGCGGTCGTCCAGGCCACGGGCCGCCAGGGTCACGCCCGAGGTGAGCCCGCCGCCGCCCACCGGGACCACCACTCCGTCCAGACCCGGCGCCTGCTCCAGGAGTTCCAGGGCGGCTGTACCCTGTCCTGCGATGACCCTGGGATCGTCGTAGGGGTGGATGAAGGTGGCGCCGGTCTCTGCCACCACGCGGGCGGCCGTGGATTCGCGGGCCTGCAGTGTGGGCTCGCATAGGTGGACCCGCCCTCCGTATCCTTCCACCGCCCGCTTCTTCACCGCTTTGGAAGTGGACGGCATCACGATGTGACAGTCGATTCCCCGCAGCCGGGCCGCCAGGGCCAGGGCCTGCGCGTGGTTTCCGCTGCTGTGGGTGACCACCCCCCGCCGGGCCTCCCCGTCGGACAGGCTCATGACCGCGTTGCACGCACCACGGAACTTGAAGGCCCCCACCTTCTGAAAATTCTCACACTTGAAGAACAGACGGCGGTCCGCAAGGTGGTCCAGCGTAGAGCAGGTGAGGACCGGCGTGCGGTTGACCCATGGTGCAATACGCTCGGCGGCCCGTTGAATGATGTCCAGGTTGACAGCGTATTTCATGGGTCTACAGGAACACCGACTCGGGGGGCTCTTCCTGATCCTTCCATTCATGGGTCCTGTCCAGGGCTCCTTCGCCGTAGATCAGGGTTTCCCAGGTGATGTTCAGTCCGATGGTGACGATGTCGAAACTGCCTGAATAGGACCCTTCGTTCACCGCGTAGCCATTCTGTATGGATCCGTCAGGCATTAGAATCTGCTGGTAGATGTTTCCGGTTCCCGATCCCACCGTTCGGTCCAGTTGCCAGACATGAGCGTACGAGATACCGATATCGATACCCCGCCACTCTGTCGAGACACCGACGCCAATCCCGAGTCTATCGTAGGAAGGCAGGTCGACCATGGTGTATTCGGTGCGGTGGGCCGCTGATTCCCACCATCCTCCGAGACGCAGGGTCAACCATTTAGGGATGGGGTTGTACTGGCCTCCAATTCGGACGCTATAGGTGTCCTTGTAGTTTCGGATAAGGTTCAACCGCTTCAGGAGGATCGTAGAACCCAATGCCTCGACCTCGTCCTTCTTGAAGTCGATATCGAAGGAGTTCATTGCCGACCATTGTTCCCAAACGAAGTCTGCCTCAACGTCGAAGACCTCCCTGTCGCCGTCCATGTGGAAATACCTGACGGCGGTTTGGACCGATCTCGGATAGGTAAATGACAGAGTGGCGGGCACGGTAAAAGGCTCGAAGTTCTCGAGGATCGAATTCGACGTCCCAGACATCTCGATTGTCCCACTGGCCTCGAATTCAATAGGAACGATCCGGGATGAGATCGCGAATTCAAGGTATGGCAAGGGACGGATCCAGGCCGACACAATCGTCGACCACTTACTGTCCCAATCGGACATGTCGAGTTTTGCTTGGAGGTCGTTTCTGGTCTGGACGGGGTGGTTGGTATTGGTTGGCCCGCCTGGCGCGACTAGGTTCAGTGAGTATTTCATGCCGGGAATAGCTGCGTACTGGATGCTGGTTCCGAAGCCGAACCAGTCACGGCCCTCGAACTGTCCCTTGAACGCAAACGATAGGGTCAAAAAGGCCATTGTCATGTCTTGGTGCTTGAACGAGTAGCGCGTTGCGGAATCGTTATTGGGGTCAGTGAATCCGGACTTTCCCACGGCGGCCGGCCCATAGAATCCAAGTGCAAAGGTCCAGTTCTCCAGGCCGAAATCGCTCGAAAGGCCCAATGAGATGCCCATGGGAAAGAAACCTTGATCCTCTTTGGCTGGGGCGAATTCGCGCGGGTCTCCAGTGGGATTGCCGCTCAGGTCCAGTTTCTGGGCCGGGGAGCGCTGGAACGTCAGGTTCTCCTGGGTGAAGCTGTGACTGTAATGCAACTGGGTTCCTCTCAGCAAGGACAGTCGGGACGGATTCCAATACATGGCGGAGGCATCGTCGGCCTTCAGGGTGAAGGCGCCGCCACGACCCACGGCGTGGAATCCCTGGGGCCCGTATTCGAAGCCCGCGGCCAGGACGTCCCGGGGCTCCGCGGCCCAGGCCATCAGGAGGGCGGCGAAGGTACACGCCGCCGTTCTCAACACACGGTTCCATTCCTGCATCGAATCACTCCCGCAACGTGACTGGTGGATACGACATTCGTTGGGAAAAGCTAGCACAGCCCCCCTTGGAAAGTCCAATGGAACGGTGGCGGTTCTTGACGTAGTCCTCTATAATCTGCCGTCAGACTTTGTATCGATTCGAATCGGGAGGATTTCGCATGAATCGTGCGCTGATGGCAATGGCTGCCGGCCTGTTCCTGCTCATGGGCCCGGGTTGCGGGAGTGACAACGGGACCACCGAACCCGACGAGGTGGCGGATCCGGGTGGCGGGAGTGACAACGGGACCACCGAACCCGACGTGGTGGCGGATCCGGGTGGCGGGACCGATGAGGGCCCGGGCACGGACACCAACGTGGGCAACGCCTGCCACGCCTGCGTGCTGGCCGGGGAGGGAATGGCACTCCGCTTCACCATGATGGACGTGACCGAACCGTCCATACCCGACGGACTGCCCGAGTTTTTGAACAACATCTGGGGCCCCGACCTGGCGGCCTTCCGCCTGAACGTGATCCTGCGCCTGGACAAGGTGACGGACCAGGGTGACGGCACCCTCAAGGTGGATGTCACCGCCGGCGCCGGCTGGCACGACCTGACCGCTGCGGACATCACGCCCATCGTGCACGACAAGGTGCCCACCAAGTTCAATTTCGTGGAAGGTTTCACCACCACCTTCCACGCCACCATCGACGAGAACTGCACCTTCCAGACCGACGACAACGCGAGCCTGTGGTTCCATCCCGGTCCCCTGGACCGCGCCCTGGTCTGTTCGGCGGGCGACGACACCATCGGCCTTCCCAAGGACACCATTCCCATTGCCAACCTGGACGCCATGGGGACCTTCGACGCCGAGTGCAAGAACATCTTCGACGGTGAGATGACCGGGTGCATCGCGGCGGACGCGGCGTGCCAGATCTGCAACTTCATCCTGGCGCCGAACTACGAGAACTGGGCCTTGAACGCGGATCCCGCGGTGACACCGGAGAACTGCCAGGCCAGCTACTGCAACCATCACTGCGGCAAGGGCGATGGCGGCATGCCCCTGTGGGCGAACTTCGGCGGTTTCGTGGAGGCTATCGGCGTCCCCAAGACCTGTGACGTGAACGGTCCGGAATCAGGATATGGCCTGGTCGGCAACTGGGAAGCCGAACTGATCACCATGGAAGCCAACTGACCGGACCCGCTTTCGTTTCGAATGTCCCTGACCACCACCATCCAATCCATCCTTCCTTTCCTGCTATCATGCCCCCCGTGTCGGCTGGAGGTGTGGCGTGTTCGCGTGCCGGGGATTGCTGCTTTTCACGATGGGCATTGCGCTGGGTTGCGGCGGGAGTGCGGGGGCGCCGGACGTGGTCGACCCGATGGATTCCGGTGACGAGGTGATCGCGTCGACCGCGGTCAAGGCCTTTCCCTCCGATTTCCGCTTCGGCGCCGCCACGGCCGCCCACCAGATCGAGGGCGGCCAGACCAACAACTGGTCCCTGTGGGAGACGCTGCCCCAGTTCGCCGGGAAGACCGCAGAGCCTTCCAGCCTGTCCACCGATCACTACAACCGGTACGAGGAGGACCTGGACTGGATCACCTGGATGGGCCTGGACACCTTCCGGCTGTCGGTGGAATGGTCCCGGATCGAGCCGGCGCGTGGCGTCTACGACCCGAAGGAAGTCGCCCACTACCGCGACGTGTTCGAGGCCATGAAGGTCCGGGGCATCCGTCCCAGCGTGACCCTGCACCACTTTACCGAACCCACCTGGTTCAACGACCTGACCAAGCTGTCCGAACCCCCGACCAACGACGGATTCTGTCCCGACGGGCCCTCGGACACGGACCTGTGTTTCTGGAGCGGACCCGATGCCCCGAAAGCCTTCGGGGATTTCTGCGGGAAGGTCGCACGGGAGTACGGCGCCTGGGTGGACGAGTGGATGACCATCAACGAGTTGACGGGCTACTGGCTCAGTTCCTCCATCGGGGGCGACTTTCCACCGGGGCTCACGGCCATGACATTGCCCGAGATCGACTCCGTCGCCCTCCCGGTGCTCAGGGGCATGCTCGAAGGACACGCCCTCTGCTACAGGGCGATCCACGATGAGGACACGGTGGACGCCGACGGGGACGGCAGGGCCGCGGTGGTGGGAATGACCATGGGCGTGGGGTCGGTCAGGCCCTCCGATCCGGAGGATCCCGCCGCCGTGGAGGCCGCCGAACAGGGCGAGTCGCTGGCCAACTACCTGGTGTTCGACGCGGTGACCGCCGGGATGCTGGACGCCGACTTCGATACGGTCCCCGAAGAAAGCCATCCGGAATGGGCGGACACCCTGGATATCATCGGGGTGCAGTACTACGCCTCCACCGTGGTGGTGCCGTTGTCCGTCCACCCCGTCCTGAAGGGCACTCCGTGCATGAACGTGGCCGACGAGACCCTCGTGGAACTGGAACTGCTGGCCGGGTGCCCCCCGCCTCCCACCTACGACTTCACCATGGGGGACGAGATCCCCGCCGCCGTTTATGGGCGGCAACCCGACCCCGACGGCCTGGTGGAGGTCCTGGGCCGGCTGCACGACCGCTACCCGGACGTCGGGCTGGTGATCACCGAAAACGGGTTTGCCAACTACGACCAGAAGAGGGCGGGCACACTGGTCAGGCACCTGGACGCGTGCCACCGGGCCATCGAGAAGGGCATCCCACTGGAGGGCTACTACCACTGGTCCCTGCTGGACAATTACGAATGGGGCAGTGGATTCGCGGTCCGTTTCGGGCTCATCAGGGTGGACTACGATAACGGTCAGGCACGCATGAAGACCGTGGCGGCCGACGTGTATCGTGACATCACCGCGTCGGGCGGGCTGACCCAGGATCTCCTGGATATCTACGGGGGGAACGGCCCCCTGCTCGACGAGGCCGGCGTCCTGGACGACAGGCTGACCGTCACGACCTTCAACGTACTGCACGGACTGCTGTCCGAAGACCCGGCCGCACAGCCTTTTGATCGGTTTGCCGAACGCCTGGACCTGACCGCCGGTTCCCTTGCGGCCGATCAGGATTCTCTGGTCCTGCTCCAGGAGGTGTCCGCCACGGCGCCCGAAGGTTATCCGGACGTGATCCGGGATTTTCTGGACGCCATGAACGAGCCCGGTCCGGCCCGCTACCACGCGGCGTTCGGTGCCCTGTCCGGCGACCCGCCAACGGTGGATTCCGGTGAAGGCTACACGGGCCAGCTCATCGGTACCCGGTTGCCCCTGGTGACCGTGCCCCACGGGACCTCCGTTGCCAGCCTGCGGTCCGTGACCCACCTGCGGGTGGATTCTGGCCTGGGTCTGGTGGATGCCTTCAACTGTCACCTCGATGGAGGGAGCCACGTCGAGGCCCTGGAGGAAATGCAGAAGGTCCTGGATTTCGTGGACGCCCAGGCCGGGGAAGACACCGTAGTGATCCTGGCGGGCGATTTCAATTCGACCCCGGACTCCCCGGTGTTCGACCTGTTGCGCGCAGCGGGCTTCGAGGACCTGGGCCAGGCCTCCGGGCTCACCTGCGGCCAGGCAGGCGACCCCGGGTGCACCAACGAGACCCTGCCGCTGGCCGATCCGGCGAACCCGTCGGACCGTCGCATTGATTACGTGTGGATGCGAACGACACAGCCACTGGAGACCGCCTGTGTGTCCCGGTTCCAAGAGGCCCTGCCCGATGGAAAGGGCGGCTCGCTGTGGATGTCGGACCACATCGGGATCCGGTGCGAGATTTCCAAGGATGGCGTCGGAACCAATGGCCCGCTATCCGAGCCCTGCAACGGCCATTCGTCGCTGTGCGGTCGTCGGTACGACGAGGTGGCCAGCGTCACCACCCACAACGCCATGGCCAACGAGGCCCAGGGTTTTGCCATCCCCAACCAGCTGGAGAGCCTCACCACCCAGATGACCGATGGCGTGCGCGGCCTCATGCTCGACACCCACTACTACCAGGACGAGGTCACGCTGTGCCACAGTGACTGCCTGGTGGGCCACCGGCCGCTGCTGGATGGACTGGTGGAGATCCGGGAGTTCCTGCAGGCCAATCCACGGGAGATCATCACCATCATATTCGAGTCCCAGGTCAGCGAGTCCGACACCGCCGCGGTGTTCGAAGCCGCCGGTCTGACGGATTTTCTGCTGGCCCATTGGGCGGGCGACCCGTGGCCCACGCTCGGTCTGATGATCGAGACCGGTCGCCGACTGGTGGTGTTTTCGGACAAGAGCAAAGGCAAGGTCCCCTGGCACCATGACGTGTGGGACCACTGCTGGGAGACCCACTGGAGCAACCAGGATCTGGTGGACTTCGACTGCGAGCCGAACCGGGGCGATCCCGCGAACCCGCTTTTCATCCTGAACCACTTCCTGACGAACCCGGCGGCCCTGCCGTCCCTGGCGAAAGAGGCCAATGCCAATCCGGGCTTCCACGAACTGGCCTTTCAGTGCCGGGAGGAATCCGGCAGTATTCCGAACTTCGTGACCGTGGACTTCTATTCCATAGGTGACGTCTTCGACGTGGTGGACGCGTTGAACGGTCTGGGACCAGGTGACGGCAAGTGAGGTAATCGAAGTGAAGAAGACCCTGTCGGCTTTTCTGGTGCTTGGCGCGGTGGCCATGGCGCCGGCCCTGGCCTTTCCCTGCACCAACTTCCTGATCACCCGCGGGGCGTCATCGGACCGATCCACCATGATCACCTACGCGGCCGACTCCCACGTCCTGTACGGCGAGCTGTACCACGCGCCGGCGGCCCGGCACCCCGAAGGGGCCATGATGGACGTGGTCGACTGGGACTCGGGCAAGTTCCTGGGGCGCATCCCCCAGGTCCGCGAGACATGGTCGGTGGTGGGCAATATGAACGAGCACCAGGTGGCCATCGGAGAGACCACCTACGGGGGCCGCGGGGATCTGAAGGATCCCAAGGGCGGCATTGACTACGGGAGCCTCATGTACATCGCACTGCAGCGCGCGAAGACCGCGCGGGAGGCCATCGGCGTGATGACGGACCTGGTGGAAAAGCATGGGTACTACAGTTCAGGGGAGTCGTTCTCCATCGCCGATCCGAAAGAGGTCTGGATCATGGAGATGATCGGTAAGGGGCCGGACGAAAAGGGCGCCGTGTGGGTGGCGCGAAGGGTGCCCGACGGGTACGTGTGCGCCCACGCCAACCACGCCCGCATCAGCGTATTTCCCCTCGATGACGATGACGAGTGTCTGTACGCGAAGGACGTGATCACCTTTGCCCGGAAGAAGGGGTATTTCGACGGCAAGGACGCCGACTTCAGCTTTACCGAGGCCTACGACCCGTTGACGTGGGCGGCGGCCCGCATCTGTGAAACCAGGGTGTGGAGCATGTTCCGCCGGGTGGCCCCGTCCATGGACTTCAAGGTGGACTTCGTGAACGGCAAGACCCCAAAGGACGTGGAACTGCCCCTGTGGATCAAGCCCGACAGCAAGCTGGGAGTGGGGGACGTGATGGCCCTCATGCGGGATCACTTCGAGGACTCGCCCCTTTACCTGGGCAAGGGAATCGGCGCCGGGCCTTACGAACTGCCCTACCGCTGGCGGCCCCTGGTGTGGGAAGCGGACGGAGTGAAGTACCTCAATGATCGTTCCACCTCGACCCAGCAGACCGGCTTTTCCTTCGTGACCCAGTCCCGCAAGTCCCTGCCGGGCCCCATTGGCGGCGTCCTCTGGTTCGGGGTGGACGACACGGCCTCCACCGTGTACGTGCCCATGTATTGCGGCATCCGGGAAGTGCCCCACAACTTTGCCGTGGGCACGGGATCGTTCACTGAGTTCACCTGGGAATCGGCCTTCTGGGTGTTCAACTTCGTGTCCAACTGGGCCTACACCCGCTACAAGGACATGATGGTGGAGATTTGCGCCGTCCAGGGGGAACTGGAAGGCGGTTTCCTGGCCCGCCAGACCGACGTGGAGCGGGTGGCCCTGCACCTCTACAAGAAGGCCCCGGAACTGGCCCGGGCGTACCTGACCGAGTACAGCGGCAAGCAGGCCGCGAAGGTGGTGAAGCGCTGGAGGGACCTGGGACAGCAGTTGTTCGTCAAGTATCTTGACGGCAACGTGCGGGACAGCCAGGGGAAGGTCACGCACCCCGGGTACCCGGACGCCTGGTACAAGCGCGTCATCCGCGAAAGCGGCGACCACTACAAAATGCGCAAGTACCCGGGTGAACCGGAGGAAGAGGGGCACTGAAGTCGCCTAGAGCCCTTCGCAGCCGAGCATCCAGCAGCCCGCGTCCACGGTGGACACGGCCGCACTCCACCAGGGGATGCCCGTGGCGGCCACCAGGTGGATCGAGCCCGTGCCCGGGTCCACCTGAAGGATGTCGCCGGACTCGTCGAAAACGAAAGCCTCCGATCCCCAGCCTGCCAGACCGAAAGCATGTCCATAGCCGTCCACCAGCACGGCCATCTCCCGGGTAACGGCTCCAGTGACAGAGTCCCCGACGGCACGAGGGTCAGGGCATTGAAGGTGCCCGGCAGTTCACCCAGGTCATGGCGGGCTGGAGCAGGCGGACTGAACCGATCCCAAGGCCTGGAGACAGAGGAGCGCAAGCAGGATTGGAGGCAACCTCGTGGTCATCGGCATCTCACCTCGAACCCTTGGTCGCGTTCACATGCGGGTGGTTACACCGGCGCCCCACCACGAGATGTTTGTTTCCGCGATTACCTCGGTCAGGCCGGTGACCACGTTCACCACCAGGATGTCGCCCGACTCGTCGAAGATGAAGGCGTCCTTGCCCCAACCCGCCAGCCCGTAGACGTGGGAATAGCCGGTGAGCGTGGCGATCTCCCCGAGCACCTTCCCGGTCGTCGTGTCCACCTTGACCAGCACGTCCCAGGTCTGCCCCACCTTGTCCACCGTGGCGAAGGTGCCCACGGTCTCGATGGAAAAGGCGTCCCCGCTGGAATCGTAGGGATAGCCGTAGCTGCCCAGATTGAGGGCCTGGACCAGGGTGGTGGTGAAGTCCAGGTGATACCAGCCGCCGTCGTTGGCGATCCCGATGAGGGCGTCGGAATTGGGCAGGACGGTGCCCTTGGGAACGAGGGTCAAGGCGTTGAAGCTTTTCGGCAGTTCACCCAGTGTCTTGCAGACGGCGGTCTGGGGATGGCAGGTGTACAGCCGGTCGAAGGTCACGCCGTACAGCACGCCGTAGCGGTCCAGGGCCACGTCGGTCATCTGGTGGCCCCCGCCGTCCGGAGGCCAGGTGAAGGACCCGATGGACGTCAATTGAAAGGTCTTCGCGTCCATGGAGTGCAGGACGCCGCTGGAATGGGCGTACACCGTGTTTTCCAGCGCCTTGCCCGGAAGGTCCGGGTCCAGGGGCCACAGGTCGGACTCGTTGGGTATGCCGTCACCGTCCATGTCCTCGTCACAAAGGTCCCCGAATTCGTCACCATCCAGGTTTTCCTGCCCGGGATTCTTGTCGTAGGGGCAGTTGTCGTTGTCGTCGGGCATGCCGTCATTGTCCGAATCGATGGGCGCCACGGGGATGTCTTCGGGCCCCTCGTCCGGGGGCTGACCCGGGCCTCCGTCTTCCGGCTTCACGTCATATGGCAAGGCTCCATCGTCGTAGGGGGACGTGTCCGTGGCTTCCGAAACGGGATCCGGCGGGTCCACCATGTCGGGCTGGGCCTCCGCACCCCCGTCCACCGGATCCCACGCCAGAATGTCCTGATCGACCCCGGGGGTGTCGGGGGACACAACCGGGGAGTCCGAGTTCAGGTCGCCGTCCGCCTCGATCCCGCCGCAGGCCGCGAGCCCGAACAGCGCGAAGATGGGAATCAGCCGATTCATGTCATCCTTCCGAGCCATCGGGCAGGCAATCCAGGCCATCCGAGGACGAATGCCAGTTAGGATGGCAGATGCAGCCGAAATCCTCGCCGAAGTCGACACAGAGGCCGCTCCCGGAACAGGTGACGCTCTGCTCCGTGCACCGGTCCGGGGTTTCTGACGGCGCCTTCGGGCCGGAATAGCCGGTCTGGCCCGCGAGAGTGCCCAGGTCGAACAGCATGGTCCCCACGGCGGTCTGTTTCCCGTAGAGCACCGCCGCCCCGGCCTCCACCATGGTGGAGCGCCAGCCCATGAGGGCCAGGGCCGCCGCGGCGCGCCCCCGGCTCTGGACATAGTCGAAGGGAACGCCCAGGATGACGTGGACCAGGGGCTTGTCGAGGCCGGTCAGCATCCATTCCAACAGCTGCTGCTGGCCCAGGTCGAACCTTCCCTGCAAAGTGCCCAATACCACCACGTCTGCCGTTTCGGCTTCCTCCAGGGCCAGCGCATACTGATCGTTGGAGTCTACGGGCAGCATGTACACCAGTTGTTTCACGTCCGATCCGTGCTGCGCCAGGGCGTCCCCGAAGGTCTGGTCCGCCACGTTGATCCAGTGGGAACCCGGGTCCTGGAATACGGTTCCGGGCCCCAGGTACAGAACCCGGCTGCCCGTCAGCGGCAGGACACCGTCGTCGTGCAGCAGGACCACCGCCCGGTCGGCATGGGATCGCGAAAGATCCCGGTCTTTCTTCAGCCCGATCCGTTCCGTCAAGGTGGCCAGTTCTTCGGGACCGGGATAGTCCGGCGCCTCGAACAGGCAGTAGCGCTGTTTCATGCGCAGGATGCGTTTCGTGGAAGCCTCGAACTCCGACTCGGGATAGGTCCCGTCTTCCATGGCGTCCTGAACCGCCTGGAAGACCTCTTCCTCTTCACCCAGGGTGGTCACCACGTACAGCAGGATGTCGGCGCCGGCCTTGAGGGCCTCCATGCCCCGGGACTGACCCGGTTCCAGGCCGATGGCGATGCCTTCCATGCCCAGGGCGTCCGTGACCACCAGGCCCTCGAAACCCATGTCGTGGCGCAACAGGTCCGTTGTGATGGCCCGGGACGTGACGGCGCTCCGGACGGGGTCCAGGGCAGGGTAGAGCGCCGGAATGGTCATGATCCCGTCAGTGCCCCCCGCCACCACGGCCCTGAACGGCTTGAGGATGGTGGACTCCAGGAAGTCGTGCCCGTGGTCCACCACCACGTGCTCCACGTGGGTGTTCCCGCCGGTCAGGCCGTCGCCGGGGAAATGCTTGGAAACGGCGAGGACGAGATTCGTCTGAAGTCCGTTGACGGCGGCCACGCCCAGCACGGCGTTGAGGTCGGGGTCCGGACCGAAGGACCGGGTGTTGTGGTTGCCGTTCTGCGTGCTGTACAGGGTGTCCACCACGGGACCCAGGTCCATGTTCATGCCCAGTTCCCGGACCTCGCGGCCCATGATGTCGAACTCTTCGAAGGCCACCAGCGGGTCCCGCGTGGCCCCGATGGGCATGGATCCGATGGTGTCCGTGCCGCCCATGAGCGAGTTCACGGTGGCATTGGGGCCGCCTTCCTGGTCCAGGGCAACGAAAATGGGCACCCCGGTGGTTTCGAAGCCGAGCTTCTTCACCGCGTGAACGAAGGTGGCCGTGGCCAGGGGGTCCCCGATCACGATGCCCGAGGCCGGCTGCACGAACACGCCGCCCAGGGCATAGTCTTCGATTCGTTGCCGGGAGCCGGCGGCAATTCCCGACTTGCCGTCGGACTGGACGCCCACCATCAGGTGCTGACCGACCCGTTTTCGCAGGGACATGGAATCGTAGAGGGCATCGATGGCCGTTTCGTCCACCGCGCAATAGGGGACCGGGACGGGCGTGTATTCGGGGATGTCCGTGCCTGCCGTTCCACAGGAGGTGGCCACCACCAGGAGGGATGTCCAGGTAATTCTGTCTGTCATGTTGTTCCGGTGCTCCGCATTGACCCGCACAAAATACCATAAAGGAATGGAAGGGGCTGCCCCCGTTCGATTTGCGGTCGGCGGTCAGCGATAGGCGATAGGCGATTGGCAACTTCAATGCCCGGCCCGGGCCTCCAGGCACAGGGTGAGCACGGCCTCCAGAACCGCGCGGGCATCGGCGTCGCAGGGTGGGGTGGAGGATACCCCGAATTGACCGTAGAACGGGTCCGACGGGTCCTGTATCCGATCCGGCAGGATGTGCCGCTCGATGAGAGCATGTGCGAAAGTGGTGTCACCCAGTTCGAGTGCCAGCCTGGCCGCCAGGGCGTAGATCCGCACGTCGCCTCCATACCGGTTGTCAATGCCGGGGTAGAGGCAGTCCGGCAGTGCGTCCGTCAGGCAGTTGGGTACGTCGGTGCCCCATATGGTCAGGTACTCGGGAATACGGCACTCGGCTTCGAAAAATATCTTCAGGAAACGGAGCGTCCGGCTTGCCGCGCCGAGAGCCGTCGTCCGGCGCTTGTCATCCAGGACTTTTCCATCCATCGTGGCGGCTCGGGCCAGGTGCAGGGCCGTGCGGATCACCTGGGACGTATTGAGGTGACGGCCGTGGATGGTGTCCCGGCTGGCATGGTCACCGGACCAGGAGCCCTCCAGGCCCTCGAGCCCGTTCCAGAAGAGGCCGATGGGCGGCCCCGCTTCGTCGATTTCGGCGTCGAGGAGGAAGTCCGTGGCCGACTCCAGCAG
>JADHTP010000062.1 GCA_016784945.1 Deltaproteobacteria bacterium
TGAGCTACCTGGCGGGCATGCTGGCGCCGGACATCGACCATGACGGCGTGCCTCCCCTGGACGCCATCTCCGGCGGCTTCCCGATCCTTGCGCACAGGGGTAACGTTGTGGACGTGAGCAAGCCGTGTACAACGGCCGCTGACTGCAACGACAACAATCCCTGTACCGACGACTCCTGCTCAACGACCACCGGTTGCCGGTTCGACTACAACACCGACCAGTGTGACGACGGCAACGCCCTGACCGACAACGATACCTGTACTATGGGACAATGCGTGGGCACGATCGCCGACTGCGACCCGTACTGGCAGGTGGGCGACCTGCTCCGCGTGGACACCCTGGACCTGGGTACCAGTGGACACCCGGGACAGGGCCTTGACGTGGACGGCAACGCCGCCACCTGTTCGCCCGCAGGCAGTTGCTCCGTCGGTATCGACAATCAGGTGAGCGCCCTGTACGACTATCCCGGCGTGAACCTGGCCCAGGAGATCCAGAACGTCATGGGCGCTTTGGACAGTGACTCCCTGGTGGTGGACTTCAGGAACCTGGACTCGGACGGCAAGGCGTTCACCCTGTACCTATACCAGGGTGCCAAGGCGGTCCCGGGTTGCGATCCTGATATCCAGACCTGCCTGTGGAACCTGCCAAGGTCGAACTTCGACGACCTGTGCAATCCGCTGGTCGGCATCGACAACGCGGTGGTCCTGAACGGCGCCTTCACGGCGGGTGGACCCGGAACCGACGTGTCGGTGGATGTGGGCCCGACAGGTTCAAAGACCACGGTCACGCTCTACGACTTCCAGGTTGCGGGCACGCTGACCTACGGCAGCCCCATCCTCGAATTCGACGGCCTGTTCGGTGCTGCCGTTCGTAGCGCGGATCTCCCGGGTTGGCTGGATGCGGCCATTCCTGGTCCTGGTACAACGGTGGTGATCACCAACCCGATCACGCTGACCAAGGACGATATCCTGACCATCATCCAGAACTTCCTGCCCGCGGATATCGACACGGACGGTGACGGGACCGTGGACGCCATCACCATGGGTGGGCCCATCTCGGCCGATGACGCCAATGCCCCGCAGGCCTGTGGTGACACGTTCTGCAACCCGATCACCGAGAATCCGTGCATCTGTCCCGTGGACTGTCCCGGACTGTGCGATTGTGGCGACGGTACCTGTGGCGCCGGCGAGGACGAGTGCAACTGCGCCGCCGACTGCAAGGACCTGACGGCGTGGACCTGCGACGCTTCCTGGTGGAACGACGGGGTCTGCGACTGCAACTGTGGCATCTGGGAGTCCTGCGACTGCGTGTTCGGCAGTTGTGGCGGACCGGGGAACTGCTGTGACGCGGTGCATGGCGCCGGTTGCGACATGACCCAGATCCAGACCTGCGTCTGTGCCAGCGACCCGTACTGCTGCAACGTGGAATGGGACGCCAACTGCGTGGCCAATGTTGAAACCCTGGGCTGCGGCCTGTGTGGACCCACTCCGGTGTGCGGCGACGGAAGCTGTACCGCCGGCGAAGATGCCTGCGGTTGTCCCCAGGACTGCTGGGACTCCACGGGCTGGACCTGCGCCTACAGCTGGTTCGGTGACGGGACCTGTGACTGCAACTGCGGCGTTGCGGACTTCTGTGACTGCAACCCGGGCGAATGTGGATTCTGCGGTGACGGCACCTGCGGCGCCGGCGAAAACCAGTGCAACTGCGCCGCCGACTGCTGGAGCCCGGTGGGCTGGTTCTGTGACACGGTCCGTTGGGGCGACGGCATCTGTGACTGCGCCTGTGGCCAGGTCGATGCGTGCGACTGCACTCTGGGCGGCTGCGGCGAGGTCTGTGGTGACGGCACCTGCGAGTTCCTCGAGGATGCCAACAACTGCTGCGAGGATTGCGGCAACTGCGCCATGATGGGCTGCGCCTCGGTCTGTCAGTGCGACCCGAGCTGCTGCGAGGCCTGGACACCGGACTGTCAGGTTCAGTGCAATGGCACATCCTGTGGAGATGCCACCTGTCAGCCCTGCGAGGACGCGACATCCTGTCCGTTCGATTGCCAGGACCAGTGTGGCAACGGCCTGTGCCAGCCCGGGTTCGGCGAGGACCACTGCAACTGCGTGGCGGACTGCTGGGACAGCACCGGTTGGACTTGCGACGTTTCGAGGTGGGCGGACGGTGTCTGCGATTGTCCGGGCGCTTCCGGCTGCACGCTGCCCGACCTGTGCGATTGCGGTCCGGGTGACTGCGCCATCGTGTGCGGCGACGGCTACTGCGACCCGACGGCTGAGGACACCACGAACTGCGTGGCGGACTGCGGCTCGGCCTGCGGAGACGGCGTCTGCAACGGCACGGAGGACTCGACCACCTGCTGCGACGATTGTCCGTGTCCCGCCGGCGAGTACTGCTGCCAGGACAACTGCGAGGTCATCCCCTGCTACAACGCCGGCACGGGTGAAACCTGCACGCCGGGGACGGAGATCTGCATCAGCGACCAGTGCAACGCGCCGGTCACCAGCTGCGGTGGCAACATCAATTGCGCCATCGATGCCCTGAACCAGACGCCCCAGGGCGACTTCATGGCCTGCCTGGACCTGTCGAATGTCGACCTGGTGCAGCTCATGGTGTGCATCCTGGGCGCCTGCCCGGACCTCACCACCAACCCGGACCTCGACTGCGTCATCTGTGCCATGGACGTGACCTGCGCAACGCAGTACGACGCCTGCGTGGGCTGTCTGCCCGATTGCACCGGCAAGGTGTGCGGCAACGGCGGCTGCGACCTGGTGGGGAATGACCACTGCGGCACCTGCGGCGCCGGCGAGTCCTGCCTGCCCAACGGCACCTGCTCGGCCTGCACGCCGGACTGCACCGGCAAGGAGTGCGGACCCGACGGGTGCGGCGGGGAGTGCGGACTGCCGGGTTGCCAGACGGACTGGTACTGCAATGCCACCTTCGCCTGCGAAAAGGGTTGCACGGCGGTGATGGACTGCACGGGCACCTGCTACACCAACTGGGCCCTGGACCCGCTGAACTTCGACCTCACCGGTTGCCTCGCGGCCTGTGACGCGGACGCGGCGCCCGAGGCCGTCACCTACCGCGACTGCATCATCGGTGCCTGCCCGCCGCCGCTCAGCCTGACGCCGGCCTGCATCACAACCGCGAGCACACCGCCGGGCGGCGCCTGCTCGACCCAGGCCCTGGCGTGCCCGGACATCTGATCCGGGGCACGTCCGGCCTGTCGTCTCCGACCGGAATTCGGTACAATCTGTGGGGTTTGGAACCACTGTCGGACAGAGGAAATCTGAGTATGAAGTACCGTCGTAACCAATCCGGATCACGCCTGAACCTGTACGCCCTGCTGCCGGCAATGGCCCTGTTGCTGGCCGTTTCCTGCGGTGGCAGTGGTGGTACGGCCGAGGACAGCGCCACCGATCCCGGCCCTCATGACACCCCGGATTATGGCAGGGACGCCCTGGACGGGGACGTCACGGACACCCAGGAAACGGAACCTGAACCCTGCATCACCTATTACAAGGACACCGACGAGGACGGGTTCGGAACCGAGGATTTCCAGTGCCTCCTGGCGCCCCAGGCCCCTTACACGGCAACCCAGTCCGGAGACTGCGACGACGCCGACGGGGACGTGTTCCCGGGAAGGGCCGAGGACTGCCAGACCGACTGGGACGACAACTGCAACGAGCAGGTCAACGAGCAGGACGCCCTGAACTGCATCGGTTTCTTCGCGGACGTGGACGAGGACGGCTTCTATCCCGACGGGGCCGTTTCCCAGTGCTGGTGCCTGCCGGTGACCGGGTTCTCCGGGGAGTTTCCCGGGGACTGCGATGATACGAAGGCCTACATCTACCCGGGTCGGGATGAAGACTGCGACACGGACTGGGACGACAACTGCAACGACGAAACGAACGAGCAGGATGCCCTGGGCTGCGTCATCTTTTTCGAGGACCAGGACGAGGACGGTTTCTATCCCGACGGGGCCCAGTCCCAGTGCTGGTGCCTGTCCGTCACGGGGATCACCGGCGAAGTCCCGGGGGACTGCGATGACCAGACCCCGGACGTCAATCCCGAGGGGATGGAGACCTGCAACGGCCTGGACGACGATTGCGACGGGGACACCGACGCGGACCTGTGCCCCATGATCACCTATTACTGTGACGGGGACGAGGACCTGCACTTCTCGCAGGTGTTCACGGGGGCCTGCGACGAATGGAACTGCATGCCGCAGGGATGCCAGGATACGCCCGGCGACGATTGCGCCGACGGGGAGGCCCTGGTCCATCCGGACATGGAAGAATCCTGCAACGGCATGGACGACAACTGTGCCGGCGGGGCGGATGAAGGGGATGTGTGCCCGGTCCTCAAGTACCACTGCGACCTCGACGACGACCAGCATGTTTCCCAGTCCCCTTCCGGTTCCTGCGCGATCTTCGGATGCGTGCCCGACGGGTGCGCCGTGGACCCCGGGGGTGACTGCAACGACAAGAACGCCCTGATCCATCCCGACGCGGCGGAAGAGTGCAACGGGATCGACGACAACTGTTCCCAGGGAGCCGACGAGGAAAACACCTGTCCCACCCTGAATTACTATTGCGACAAGGACGCGGATCACCACCTGTCGTCCACCCCCACCGGGACTTGCAGCGCCTTCGAGTGCGTCCCCATGGACTGCGAAGTGACCCCGGGCGGCGACTGCAACGACAATGCCCTGGATATCAACCCCGATATCCCCGAGGTCTGCAACGGGATCGACGACGACTGCATGGCCGGGCCGGACGACGGTGGCATCTGCCCCACGATCGCCTACTACTGCGACGGTGATGATGATGGTTACCCCTCCACCAGCCAGTCGGGCACCTGCGCGTCTTTCTATTGCGTGCCCGAGAACTGTTCCGAGGTGGTGGGAACGGACTGCAACGACAACGCACCCCATGTCAATCCCGGCATCCCCGAGACGTGCAACGGAATCGATGACGACTGCCAGCTGGGCGTGGATGACACCAACGCCTGTCCCACCCTGGCCTACTTCTGCGATCTGGACGACGATGGTCACCTCTCCCTGGCCGTTTCCGGCACCTGCGACACGTTCCAGTGCCTGCCCCAGGACTGCCTGCTGGCCGCCGGCGAAGACTGCAACGACAAGAAGGCCCAGGTGAATCCGGAAATGGCCGAAACCTGCAACGGCGTGGACGACAACTGTATCGATGGCGCGGACGAAGGAGGGGTCTGTCCCATCCAGGACTACTTCTGCGACACGGATCAGGACGGGCACGTGGCCAGCACCATCACGGGAACCTGCTCCACATTCGACTGCCTGCCCGAGGGCTGCCAGCTGGAACCCGGCATGGACTGCATCGACACCAATGCCGCGGTGAACCCCGACGCCCTGGAAGTGTGCAACGGCCTGGACGACGACTGCAAGGACGGCGCCGACGCCGGGACCTGTCCCGAAATACCCTATTATTGTGACAAGGATATCGACGGGTACGAGTCACTGACCCCGTCGGGTTTGTGCAGCTCCTTCAACTGCGTTCCGCCCGACTGTCACGACGTGGCAGGCGACGACTGCAACGACAACAACGTCCTGGTGAATCCGGGAGTCGAGGAAACCTGCAACGGCATGGACGACGACTGTTCCGGGGAGGTCGATGACGGGGATGCCTGCCCGCTGGACATCTACTACTGCGACGAGGACAGCGACGGGTTCTTCTCGTTGACGGCATCCGGTTCCTGCAGTGCCTTTGAATGCACGCCGGCCGAATGCCAGGCCCTTGCCGGGGAAGACTGCAACGACAACAACGGGGCGGTGAATCCCCTGGCAGCGGAAATATGCAACGGGATCGACGACAACTGCAAGGACGGCGTCGATGAAAACGACCTCTGCATCGAAACGACCTACTACTGTGACGTGGACGACGACGGCTTCACCTCCACGGAAGTATCGGGCATCTGCGGCGGCTTCAGCTGCCTGCCCCAGGCCTGCGAGGTCGACCCGGGGACCGACTGCAACGACAGCAGGCCCCTGGTGAACCCGGACGCCACCGAGGACTGCGACACGGCATACGACGACGACTGCGACGGTATGGTCAACGATGTTGACGGCCTGAACTGCCAGGACTGGTTCGAGGACCAGGACGACGACGGCTTCCATGCCGATGGGGCGCCGTCCCAGTGCCGTTGC
The DNA here is from genome assembly GCA_016784945.1 of Deltaproteobacteria bacterium. Classification (GTDB taxonomy): domain Bacteria; phylum Myxococcota_A; class UBA9042; order DTJE01; family DTJE01; genus JADDHL01. The sequence goes on from JADHTP010000062.1 coordinate 6,185, forward strand.
GGCCCGGGTGACGGATACATCACCCAGACGCCGGGCGATTGCGACGATGGGGAAGCCACGGTTCACGAAGGAGCCTTGGAGATCTGCGACGGACTGGACAACGATTGCGACGATGCCACGGACGAAGACGACATCTGCACCACCACCACGTACTACTGCGACCTGGATACGGACCTCCACGTGGCCGTCGCGGCCAGTGGCGCCTGCAACACGCCCGACTGCGTGCCCGAGGGGTGCGAAACGGCACCTGGTGACGATTGTGACGACGACAACCCGTCGGTCAATCCCAATGCGGCGGAAGATTGCGACACGGCTTTCGACGACGACTGCAACGGGTTGTCCGACGAAGAGGACGCGCTGCACTGCACGGTGTTCCACCGGGACCTGGATGAGGACGGTTTCGGTCACCTGACCGACACGAAATGCCTGTGCCAGGCCACGCACCTGTACGCCGTTTCCCCGGACGGGGCCACGGACTGCAACGACAACAATCTGAACATCCATCCCCTGGCAAACGAAGCCTGCAACGGGATGGACGACAACTGCGACGGACAGACCGACGAGGGCTTTGTCTGTCCCTTCGTGACCTACTACTGTGACCTTGACGAAGACGGTTACGAATCCGAATTCCTTTCCGGGGTCTGCAGCGCCTATAACTGCGTTCCCGCCGGCTGCAGCACCCAGACGGGCGACGACTGCAACGACAACAATCCGCTGCTCAACCCGGGAGTCGACGAACAGTGCAACGGGTTCGACGACAACTGCAACGGCGCTATCGACGAGGACGACATCTGTCCACCGGTTCCCTTCCATTGCGACCTGGACGGGGACGGCTGGGTATCGTCCACGCTCACGGGCACCTGCCAGACTTTCGACTGCATACCGGTGGGCTGCCAGGCCGAGGCAGGACTGGACTGCCTGGACAATGAAGCCGACATCCATCCGGAGGCTGCGGAAACCTGCAACGGGGTCGATGAAAACTGCTCCGGTGAAATCGACGAAGGGGGCGTCTGTCCCGAAACGCTCTTCTACTGCGACAAGGACGGGGACATGTTCGTCGCCCAGGAGGTCACCGGTTCCTGCCAGTTCTTCCAGTGCATCCCCGTCGGGTGCATGGACAGCCCCGGGGACGACTGCAACGACAACAACCCCGATGCCAATCCCCTGGAAGACGAAGCCTGCAACGGGATGGACGACAACTGCGACGGACAGACCGACGAGGGATTCATTTGCCCCTTCGTGACCTACTATTGCGACCATGACGAGGACGGGCATCACTCGGACTTCCTGTCCGGGGTGTGCAACACCTACAACTGCATGCCGCCGGGGTGCCAGCTCTTCAAGGGCGACGACTGCAACGACAACGACCAGACCATCCATGCCGGTGCGGAAGAGATCTGCAACGGGATCGACGACAACTGCGCCGAGGGCGTGGACGAAGGGGATGTATGCCCGCCGGTCCCCTTCCACTGCGACCTGGACGGGGACGGATGGCTGTCCCAGGATGTGTCCGGGATCTGCAACGCCTTCGAGTGCATTCCCTTCGGGTGTGAAGGCGCCCCCGGGCCGGACTGCAACGATAACGACGACGGGATCCACCCCGACGCCGTGGAGACCTGCGACGGCGTGGACGAAAACTGCCAGGGTGAGATCGACGAAGGCGACATCTGCCCCGAGATCTTCTACTACTGCGACCAGGATGGGGACCTTCACATCGCCGAAGACGTTTCCGGGTCCTGCAAGGCCTTCCAGTGCGTGCCCCTTGGCTGCCAGGACACCACGGGCGACGACTGCAACGACAACAACACCCAGATCCATCCCCAGTTCCCGGAAGCCTGCAACGGAATCGACGACAACTGCGAAGGCCAGGTGGACGAGGACGGAATCTGTCCCCCGGTACCGTTCTACTGCGACAACGACGGCGACCAGCACGTGGCCACCCAGGAAACGGGCATCTGTGCGGCGTTCCAGTGCATTCCCGTGGACTGCCAGGGCAATCCCGGCGGGGACTGCAACGACAACGTCCCTGAGATCAACCCTGACATCACCGAGACCTGCAACGGAATCGACGATGACTGCACGGGTGTCATCGACGACGACGCGGGCTGTCCCCTGCTCGAGTTCTATTGCGACATGGATGGCGACCTGTACGTTTCCCTGGCGATTTCCGACACCTGCCAGACCTACCTGTGCATGCCGCCGTACTGCTACGACACGCCGGGCCCCGACTGCAACGACGAGGATCCCTGGGCCCACCCCGGGGCCAAGGAACTCTGCAACGGCGTCGACGAGGACTGCGACGGTACCATCGACAACCACACCTGCACCATCGACGGCCTGTGCTGGGAGGCCCTGCAACCCAATCCGACCGATGGCTGCCTCCTGTGCGATCCCGACGTCAATCCCACGGGATGGACCGACTACAACGGCGCCGCCTGCGACGACGGGTACGAGGCCACGGTGAACGATATCTGCCTAGACGGGGTCTGCGCCGGGGAACTCGCGCCCTGTTTCGACGGGCTGCCGTTCCATGACGCGCTGCGGATCCAGTCGCTCCTGTTGGGGGATGACGGGAACCCGGGCCAGGGCCTGAACATCGACGATGACCTGTCCACCTGCATGCCCGCCGGCACCTACAGCGACGGATCCCCCATCTGCTCGGAGGGTATCGACAACAAGTTCGCGCTGGTGGACATCCTGGTCAACAGCGAGTTGCCCAAGGCATTCGAAAGCGGAACGATCCACATCATCATGGAATTCCAGGACTGGTCCGCCGACGGGAGTCCCTTCGTCCTGGCAATGCACAACGGACGACTGGAACCGCCCGAATCCACGTGTGACTTCACGCAGCCGGGATGCGAATTCATCGTTGCCATCGACAGTTTCGACGCCCAGTGCAACCCGTCCATCCTGCTGAGCAACGCGACCATCAATGGAACGCAGCTGACGGCGGGAGGCTCGGGACACCAGATCGTTCTGGAAATGCCGCTTATCGGGGACACGGTGGTCACACTGACCATCCAGATGGCCCGCCTGGAAGGCACGGTGACCATTGACGGTTCCTCGATTACGGCCTTTTCGGGCATCCTGGCCGGCGCCTTCAGCAAGGACGAGTTGTTTGCCGCCGTCAACCTGATCCCCGAAGAAAAACTGCCCATGCCCAAGCAGCAGATCTACAGCCTGATGAATCTCCTGCTGGTACCCGACATCGACGTGGACGGCGACGGAACGAACGAGTCCATTTCCCTCGGGATGCTGGCGGAGGCGGATCAGGCCGTCATCACCGGCTTCTACTACTGACCCCGCCCACGGCCACCCGACAGGCGGCCTCCAGTGGACAATCGGCGCAGACGGCGTCGTGGAATCGTCCCCGGCATTGACCGGAAATCCCCAGGTGCGACAGGGCGAAGTCGAAGCGGGCGGGGTCTTCGGGATCGATTTCCCGCAAGGCCCGGGTGAGAGCCACTGCGTGGGCCAGGCGGGGTCCCGACCGACGTCGGGGTAGGATGCCCAGGTGTTGCGCGATGCGATCCACGTGGGTGTCCAGCGGTATGAGAAGGGCCGAGGGCGGCACCCCCTTCCACAATCCCAGGTCGATGCCGTCGTCACGGACCATCCACCGCAGGAACAGGTTGAATCGCTTCAGCGGGCTGCCGGATCGCACGGAGGCCACCAGGAAACCGGGCCCCGGCAGGTCCGTCGGCTCGGGCGGGGGCCACAGTTCGGCCACCAGCGACTCCAGGCCGTCCATTACGTCACCCGTGGGACCGAATCCCCGCAGGAAAGGCGGTTCGAGCCCTCCCGACCCACGGACCACGTGGGACAATCCCAGGAGAAGGGATGCGATCTCGTCTTCGCCCACGAACCGGTGGCGCAGGCCCGATGCCACCTCGCGGCATCCGGCGGCGTCCAGACCAGCCATGCGGGCGGCGGGATGATCACCCAGGCGGTCAACGACACATGACAACTTGGCCATAAATGCGGAAACTCGTCCAAAGGCGAAGGCGGAGGCCACGAAACCCATGACCTCACGGTCCAGGGGGTCCCCGTAGGCGCTGGGTATGGACAGGGGGTCTTCGCTGACTGTGGCCGACCGGTGAAAGCGCAGGTACACGGCTTCCAGGAAGACGGCCAGGTCCCTGATGCGTCGAGGGTGCCGGGTCATTGAGGCTCACAGACCCGGCCCGCTGGCAACCCGTTCACGTCGACCCTCCGGTACAGGGCGATGTGGTAATCGCGGAAGTGGTTCAACTGGTGATCCACGAATTCCCGTTCCCGGGTGAAATACCGGCCGATGAAGGGATTGGCCTGCATGAAACGTCGGGTGAACTTGGACCGGGGCGCTGACACGATATATCGCACGTTGTCCGAACAGATGGCTTCGAAGAACTCCTTTTCCGTCAGGACCCCCGACTTGAACCGCTTGCTGTTGGTATCGGCCTCGTCGGCCGCCATGCGACGGTCTGCCCTCAAGGCCACCAGGGGCGCGATGGTGGAGGCGCCGGTGATGGTTTCGTCGGCGGTGGAGTTGGCCCGGATGTGGTCGGCGATGTCGTCCAGCGTCGAAAAGGTCAACCGCTTGTTCCACACGAAATGACGGTAGTAGGGGGTCACATCCCCTTTGACCCGCTTATCCACGAAAAACAGGTGCCTGGAAAGCGCCGACAGGGCGGGCAGCACCCAGGGCTCGCGCCAGTCATACTCCACCACCTTCCCCGTATCGCTGATCTCCTGTGGCCACAGGCTCCGGTTGAGATGGGCGGCCCATGCCCCGTGCAGTGCGAAAAGGACGGCCACGGTCACCGGGACCGCCAGGCCCTTCGGGGAGCGGGCCTCCCGAACGTCCAGGTACATTCGATACAGGGTGTAGGCCGCCGGGACCGACAGCAGGCTCAGCATGGGAACGGCGTAGAAGTCATAGAACTCGTTCAGCGCCGAGTATTCCAGCAGGAACAGCACGGCCACAAGCACCGCGATCTTCACCGTCCCCTCGGGTGTGCCCGACAGGAGGTCCCGGGGGGTTAGGGATCTGTACCATGGTTCCGCCCCTTCCTTACGGGATCCGGCGTCGGGCCTCCACCAGTTCACCAGGGCCTTGCCCAAGATCAGGGCTATGGCCAACAACGCCGCCAGGTAGCCCGGTGCGTGGAAATAGAGTGACTTGCCGAATCCCTTGGACGACAGGTAGGCCGACAGGTTGTTGAAGAAGGCGTTCAGCACGGCAAAGGGGTTGGCCGACCCGAACAACGGCACGCGATCACCGCCCTTGACGGGCTTGGCCATGTGGTAACTGAAGACACCTTCCACGAATCCAGAACCGCCCAGGATGACGAAGGGAATCATGACCCCGCCGAAACCAGCCGCGAATCCCAGGGAGTATCGGGCAACGGACTTCTTCGTGTGAAAGGCCGCGGCGATGGCCAGGGCCAGGACGCCGGCCAGGCCATAGAGCCCGCACCCGAGGGCCAGGCCGGCCAGCAGGCCCGAGGCAAAGAAGCGCCCCCGCACCGCAGCGAACAGGGCCGCCATGAGGAAGGCCGTCATGAGGTTTTCGCCGTTCATGTCGGTGGAGCCCATGAGGACCTGGTAGGTGGTGAAGTGCAGGACGAGCACGACAAAGGCCAGCACCTTCGACGAGGGACGGATGGTCAGGTACAGGAAAAGTCCCGCAAGGGCCTGCGCGACCACCGGGATGGCGTTCGCAACGCCCACGGAGAAGCCCAGGACGCCAAATACCGTCGTGGGCACCAGCAGGTGGACGGGGGGATGGGAAAAGAAGAAGTCCCGGTAGGGAATCGCCCCGTCCGCCATCCTGGCGGCCATGTAGTAGTAGATGTTCTCGTCGGTTCCGGAAGGATGGAAACCCACCAGCTTCAACAGCAGGAAGGCACCGAAGGCCAGGATCAGTCCCGCCGACTCCATGACCCGCCCGATCACCTCTTCGGGCGGGGAAAACCAGCCCCTGTCACGGACGAGGTGGAGCCACCAACCGGCAATCGCGCCAAGGTACAGGGGCCAGTACAGCACAGCGGGAAGAAAGAACAGGGGGTGCCAGGGCAGGAGGGGGAGAGCCAAGAACAGGAGGGTCATCACCGCCACCAGGGCAGGCCTCTCCCAACCGGGAGGCACGGCAGGCGATGGGGGCCTTGCGGCCTTGTTCTCGCGCCTTTTCGATTTCTTTCCCATGGTATCCCGAACGTTTCGGTCAGAGTCCCTGGTCGACCAGTTTCTCGATGATTCTCTGAGCGGCCTCGTAGGGGTCGATCTGCCGCTCGAGGACCTGCGCCACCAGTTCACGGACTCCGTCATCCTGGTCCAGAAGCTTCTCCACGCCGGCTCCAACGCGCTGCATCACGAGGTCGGTGACCAGCGCTTCGGACCGGTCTCGCACCACCGAATCCAATGCGCCTTCGTGGGACAGAACCTCCAGAAGGCGCTCGATCTCGCCGAGCAGTTCGGGCAGGCCCGTCCCTTCGGTGGCCACACAGCGCATCACCTCGGGCTTGCGGGCCCCTTCAGGTGTCATCTCCACGGCCAGGTGCAGTTCCCCTGCGGTCTTGTCGGCGCCGGCCTGGTCCGCCTTGTTCACCACCAGGACGTCCGCGATTTCCAGGACGCCGGCCTTGTGAGCCTGGACCTCGTCCCCCTGGCCTGGGGACAGCACGACGATGGTCACGTCGGCGTGACGCACGATGTCCACTTCATCCTGGCCCACGCCCACGGTCTCGACCAGCACGAAGTCGTATCCCATGGCGTCCAGGACCTGGACCACCATTCCGGTGGAGGCCGACAGTCCCCCGAGCCGACCCCGGGTGGCCAGGGAACGGATGAAAACGCCCGGGTCAGTAGCATGCCGTTGCATGCGAACACGGTCCCCCAGGATGGCGCCGCCGGTGAAGGGGCTCGTTGGATCCACGGCCACCACGCCCACGGTCCGTCCGGACTCGCGGATTCGGCCGATCAGCCCGTCGATGAGCGTGCTCTTGCCAGTGCCCGGACTGCCCGTAACGCCGACGATATGCGCATGCCCTGTCCGGGCGAAGAGGCGGGCCAGCACG
>JADHTP010000063.1 GCA_016784945.1 Deltaproteobacteria bacterium
GGAGGTGGATCCCTCCGAGGTGCTTCAGAAGGGCACCCGCGTGAAGATGCTGTCCGGGAATTACAACGGTTTTTCCGGCGTGGTGGCATCGAGCCAGACACGCCAGGGTCGGCGGGGACTGGACGTGACCTACTTCCTGAACCTCGATGACAATCGCGGCAACAGGAAGCGCACCTCCGTCAAGCACGGCACCCTGTCCAAGACCTGGCTGGTCCTGTAGGTTCAGGGTGTCGGGCCACCCACCACCGGACGCTCAGAGCAAGTCACCGGACCTGCAGCCATTTTGTCATCGAATAGCCATCATCCTATAATCAGTGGATCGTGTGCCTCGCGGCTTGGAGCAGGACGTGGAACACTTCGTCAGTTTCATCGGTGGTATTGCCATCTTCATCCTGGGGATGGATTTCGCAAAGGAGGGCCTGACCAGCGCGGCCGGTGATCGGCTGCGTTCCACCATCGCCAAGACCACATCCAACCGCTTCACGAGTCTCGCCTCCGGGATGGTGGTCACGACGCTCCTCCAGTCCTCCAGCGCCACCACCGTGATCCTGGTCAGCCTCGCGTCCACCGGCCTGATCTCACTGGCCCGCAGCATCGGCGTCATCCTGGGCGCCGATATCGGCACCACGGTGACGGTCCAGTTGCTTGCCTTTCCCGTCAAGGACTTCGGGTTGCTGATGGTAGCGGGCGGGTACGCTGTCCGCCTGATGGTCAAACGGGGGGTGCTGCGGGGGGTGGCCGAAGGTGTGATGGGCTTCGGCATGCTGTTTTTCGGGATGAAACTCATGGGCGAAGGCGCGGTCCCGCTGCGGGACGCCGAGACTTTCCGCCAGGTCATCGAGGCCAGCCCGCTGCTGGGGGTGGTGGTGTCCGCGGTGCTGACGGCCATCATCCAGTCCAGCGCCGCCACCATCGGTATCGCCATATCCCTGGCCCAGGCCGATTCCATCAGTGTCACCGCGGCCATCGCGCTGGTCCTGGGCGCCAACATCGGGACCTCCGCCACGGCCGTGTTGGCGTCCACGGTGGCCAAGCCCGAGGGAAAGCGGGTGGCTGTGGCCCACGTGGCGACCAAGATCATCGCCGTGATCGTGTTCCTGCCGTTCATCGACCTGCTTCGGGTGGGGGCAGAGTGGATGGGCGGAGACGCCCCCCGGCAGATTGCCAACGCACACATGCTGTTCAACGTGGCCACGGCCCTGCTGTTCCTCCCGTTCGTCCATCATCTGGGACGACTGATCGAAAGGATGTTCCCCTTCAAGCCCAAGAGGGAACCTTTCGGCGCGGCCTACCTGGACGCCGGGGCCATATCGCAGCCGTCCATCGCCATGGCCAACGTGACACGCGAGATCTTCCGCATGGCCGAGGTGGTGGAAAGGATGCTGGCCCGGTCCCTGGAGGCTCTGGCCGAGTCCAGCGAAGAAGCCATCGATCGCATGGAAAGGGACGACACCAAGGTGGACCGGCTCGACAAGGAGATCAAATTCTACCTGGCCAAGGTCCCGAAGAGGCTGATGGGCGATCGTCTGGCCAAGGAATTCTATTTCCTGTTCTCCCTGACCAACGACATCGAAGAGGCCGGGGACATCGTTTCCAAGAACCTTGTCCACCTGGCGCGCAAGAAGCGCAAGCTGAACTGTCAGTTCTCGGACGAGGGATTGCGGGAAATCACCGACTACCACGGCGCGGTGACGGCCAATTTCAAGCTGGCCATGTCGGCCTTCGCCACCCGGGACCCGGACATTGCCAAAAAGGTGATCGACGAGAAGCGTCGGCTGAGGGAAGTGCTGGACGACATGGAACAGCGCCACGTGGACCGGCTGAACCAGGGTGTGGTGGCCACCTACGACACGGCGTCGCTGCACATGAACGTGCTGGGTCACCTGTCCCGGGTCAATTCCATCATTTCTTCGGTGGCCTACCGTATCAAGGAATCCAAGGACGACTAGCGGTTCCGGGGCTCCCGCCGCGCCAGGGAACGAAGCAGTTCTTCGGCCCTCTCTACGGCTCCTTCGCCGCCCTTTTCCAGCCGGTCCAAGGCCACTTGCAGGGACCCGATGACACCATCCAGTCGGTGCAGCCTATCCTGGCTGTCCCGGGTCGCCTGGGCCATCCGCTCGGCCCGCCGCCTTTTCTCGGGGTGGACGTACCCGGACTTCAGGGTTCTTGCCGCCCCTTCCTGGGCTGCCAGGTCGGCCTTGATGGTCTCAGCCAGTCTCGTGTGGTGATCCTTTGAAGATTTCAGGGCCCGTCGGAGTCGGGCCGTTTCCATGGCCTGTGCCCGGTGGATCACCGTGTTTTCGTAGTAGGACTCCACTTCCGCGCTGATGCTCTTGCCTAGCCCCATGAAGCGCATGGAGTCCATGACCTCCGAGGACCGTTGCAGCGGCTTCGTGTACTTCTGCCCCGGGCGGAGGTCCCTTTTCCGGGAACGGGAGTCCTTGAGGGTCTCCAGGATCAGGCCGCCCCGGTCCAGCAGGAACAGGTTGGGATGGTGGCCGGAACATTCGAACAGCAGGGTCCGGAACACCTCGTCCATCTGGAATCCGATGGCCACGACCCGGTCGTGGTACCGCATTCGCACGGTGGTCACCCGGGACCCCTCCAGGCTTTTCAGCGCCATTGCCAGCGATCCCGTGGTCCCGCCCTCCCCGTCGTCGGGAACCACATCCTGCGTCGTGAAATGGAGCCTCGCCAGATTGGGTTTCGTGCAGATGAGGAGCCGAAGGTCCTTGACTTCCCGGCGTACGGTCAGCACCAGCGTATGCTCATCGGTCTGGCTCACCCCGGTGAAAAGGCCCTCTTCCAGCCCGAGCTTCAGTTCCACGGTGATGGCTTCGATTTCCTTGATGGACAGGGTCAAGGGGGCCTCGGTTCGTACTCGGACGATAGTCTACAGCTTGGGGGCGGTTCTGTCTTGCTCCGGTCGATTGACTCGATTCCGGTGGACCGGTAACCTCTTCTGAAGCCTTCGGGGGACACGGACATGATGAATGGCAGGATGGGATTTCCGGCGGTCGTGTTGACCGGGTTCCTCTGGGCCTGCGGGAACACCAGCGTCAGCGGCCTGGACCTGGCGACCGTGGACGGCCTGGACGCCGCCGTGGAAGAGACATTCCAGGACCTCGGCCCCGACGCGCCCAAGGCGCCCGTGGTGGTGGACGAGGACTTCCGATTCCTCTATGGCTACGCGGGTCGTATCCCGGGTGACAACCTGGGCGATTTCGATTTCTTCTACGCGGACCCCACCGACGCGGACACATCCAATGACATGTCCCTCACGGAAAACTCACTGAGCGACCTGTCCCTCGACTGCCACCTGGGTTGCTTCCTGGACCGCGGCATGCGCTGGATGGCCATTGCCTCCGAGGAGGGCCAGGATGGGACCTACACCGTCAAGCTCGCCCGTTTCACCACGGGCCTGAAACTCGTGTCCATGGACAAGTTCGGGGCCCTGGAGAACGTGAAGCACCTGGCCTTCGCGGGGGACTTCCTGTACTTCTCCCAGCCCCAGGAGTGCGAGGCCCAGGGCGGCATTCCGGTGCCCTGCTACATCATCAAGCGCCTGGACCTCAACAAGCCGGGCACCGTTCAGTCCCTGCTGACCATGCCCACCAAGGACCTCATCCAGAAGGCCCAGGGCTACCAGTACTACGGGTACTTCACCGTGGGTGAGGACCTGAAGACGCTCCTGTTCCTGCTGCCCACCAACGTGAGCCAGAGCGTGTGGGTGTGGCGGGACGGCAAGCTCATCAAGGTGGTGGACGATCTGTGCGCGGCCAGGGACCTGGTGGGCAACTGCATCGGCAGCGGGACCAGTTCCCTGTACCACGACAACGATCCTGCGGCCCTTTCACCCGACGGGAAGCACGTGGTGTTCGCCCTGGTGGAGGACAACGCCGATCTCCGCCTGTACCGGCACGAAATCGAAACCGATCAGACCGGTTTTTCGGTCCTGATGGGGGTGCCCAGCGACTACTACACCAATGCCTGCTACAACCGGGCCCCGTGGCAGTACACGTCGGTGGGCAATCCCATGCGCTTCACCCACGACGGCAGCGAGGTGATGTTCATCGGTTCCCACAGCTGCGGGGACAACAAGCAGAAGCCCTGGACCAACATCGTGCGCCTGGCCCTGGACCGGATCGGCTCGGGTGAAAAGCTGACGGAAGCGGACTTTCGGAAGGTCACCGACAATCCCGAGGGTCACCTGGCCAAGGCCATCGCCGTGAGCTGGTTCGACCTGTCGCCTTCCGGGGAATACACGGTGTTTGCGGGCACGCCCACCATCGAAGAGGACGGCTCCGCTCTCATCAAGGACACGTCGGCTCGGCACTACAAGGACGCCGAGATCTATGTCACCCGGACCGACGGCACGACCCTGCCCGTCCAGTTGACCAACCGCCTGGAATGGGAGGCCGTGTCGGTTCTGGCCATTCCGACCCCCTGATCAGGACCTCAGCCTTTCAACAGCTTCGGGATCTTGGCGGCCAGGGCATCCTCTATGGTGCATCTCAACGTCTTTTCCAGAACCCAGCTGAGTTCGATGGTGGTCTTGACCTCGGTCTCTTCGATGGCGATGAGCGCGTCGATGCCCGATCGCTTCATGCTGATCCGGTTCGTCCCCTGGCCGCCCACCTCGAGGCCGTATTTTTCGGCCAGTCGCTTCATGGACGATTCGAGGCGCTCGCGGGCCGTTTCGACGCCCAGGTCATGGGAGTGGATGTAGTCCTTTGATGCCATGTTACCTCCGGCTGTTCAGTGTCTCAATCCAACCAGTTCATCAATACGTTGCCAAGTTCCTCAACGCCTGGGACCGCGGGCCTGTCCCCCTGCGTGTCGGTGTCGTCTTCGTGGAACGAGCCCTTGTGCCGCATGCGCAGGGTTCGCCAACCCAGGGAATCCGGGGTGGGAAAGTCCCTGTCGGGTCGGTCGCCCACCATGGCCAGGGCCCTGCCGGACAGCCCGGTCCGCTGTTCCACCGTTCTGAAGGCCGCGGGATGGGGCTTCCACCGGTCCCGTCCGCCCAGCGCATCGGTGAAGATCACCGGGTCGAAGGTCGCTCGCAGGTCCAGTGCGTCCCACTTGTTGCGTTGCACCGAAAGGGGACCGTCCGTGATCAGGCCGAGGCGGGCACCCCGGCCCACCAGTCCCTGGAGCAGGCCGGGCACCCCGGGGTGGGGGGCGATACGGGGGCGGTGGTTCCTGAAGGATCTCACCAGGTCCCTGATCAGGTCGGGTTCCGGGGACACTCCCAGGAGAGAGAGTCCCTGGTCGAACAGGTGGTCCACGCCCTGACGTTCCAGTATCTCCATGAAGACATCCAGGACCCCCGTGGCCCGGCCCAGCCTCTCGTCCAGCCGACTTGCGGCCGCCTCGAGCCCTCCCTTCACGAAGTCCTTTTCGGGATAGAGGGTGTCGTCGAGGTCGAAGACGATCATCTGGAGGCGGGCGGTCATGGCTTTATGGTCCATCGTCTGGGGCTCGTCGTCAATTTCAGGTGGCCGGCAGCAATCCGCGCCATGGTGGATTCTGAGGGGCGTCCACAGTCCACCGTCTACCGTCATCCGTCTGAGCGGTGATGAAGGTGGATTGCTGCGACCGCAAGGCGGTCGCGCAAGGGGGGGGGCCCACGCGAAGCCGAAGGCGAGTGTGTGGGAGGGGGGCGAGCGCGCCCCCTGGCAAGGGTTGTCCGGATGACTGGATTCGCAACAGGTGTCGTGGGATTTTCTGCCTGGTTATCTGGCGACAATGATCTGAGTTATCTGATGTTGTCATCCATACCGATGGCTCGGACGGATTTCAGGGGCAAAACTGGGGGATCTCCCAGACGGAAGAGGACGTGGTTCCGTCCGATCCCTGGCCTCCGAAGATCAGGGCCCTGCGGCCGAAGGGATCGTAGGTGTTCAGAGTACCCGCGCCCGGCCACGCCGAGACCAGTTCCAGCTGGGCGGCCTGGACGGCACCGGATTCCGGCACCCACAGGACCAGGGCCGTGGTGCTTCCGTCGGCGGGCAGGAACAGGATCCGGCGGGAGTCCCGGTCGAAGAAGGCGCTGCCCCCTGGGGACTGGAGGAGGGGATGCTCGGCCAACACCGTCCATGTTCGTTGGACGGGGTCGAAGGCGGCCAGTGAGCTCTCGGGACTGCCGCCCAGAACCAGCATGCGCCCGAGAACCGGGTCCCAGAAGGCCCGGTGTCCCTGACGTGGGTGGGGCACGGCCTGCAAATCGGCCCACCCGGTGTCTGGGCCGTGGAACCACACGTCGCCCTTCACGCCTTCCCCCGATGCGCCCCCGTAGAGGAGCAGGGTCCCCGGACTGCCTGTCCAGACCAGGGAATGGCCGAATCGGGGGCTGGGACTGCCCGGTCCCGACAGGTTTTCCATGATGGGTTCATCGGGGTCGAACTTCAGGAATTTCGAGGTCGCTTCACCGCCCTCGTCGGGCGGGCCGGTGTACCCGCCCGACAGGTAGATCACCTCCTCGGTTTCATCCACGGCCGTTGCCCCGTGGATGAACACGGGGGATTCGCCTTCCATGGCCAACTGCTTGTAGGCTCCGCCCACGAGGGAGTAGGACCACAGGTCCACGGTGGGGTGGGACGAGGTCACGTCCTGATGGACGCCTCCCAGAAAATAGGCGGACTTACGTGCGTTGAGAACGGGCATGGAGCCAAAGGCTCGTCCCGATGGGGCGACCTCCAGCAGTTCAAGGGTCCACTGGACCAACTGGGCGTCGAAGCGCATGACCTGTCTGAACCCCTTTCCCTGCTGGTCCATTCCGGAATACAGCCAGGCGACGAGGCCCACGGAACTGAGGGCGGGCATCTGCAGTCCGGGCTGGGCGGCGGCGATCACGGGCTCCGCCTGCCCCAGGTCGGGCCACACCCGGAAGACCTCGTCGCTGGCGATTCCGTCATCGGACACGCCCCCCACCAGCAGCAACGACCCGTCCGACAAGGCCGTGATGGCGTGCCGGGCCCTATGCGGAAGTCCCCCGTCCTCGATGACCGGCCAGGTGCTTCCGTCGGGGTTCACGGCAATGAGATCGTCGGTGGGCAGGCCCAGCAGGTCGAACCCGCCGGACACGAACAGCACGCCTGTGTCCGGACGGTAGGCCGTGGCCGCTTCCCTTCGATAGGGCAGGTCCACGTTCAGGGTCTGGACGTCCAGGGTTTCCAGGGCGACCTTCACCATCCGCCCGTCGGGGATCTGGGCGTCCGTCCGCACCAGCATCAGGGACCAGGAGGCCGGGTCCAGGGCCACCCCCACGGTCCCTTCCTGGAGGATCGAGACCGGGATCTTCGCCCACGTGCCTTCGTCGAGCCGGTAGGCCCAGATGGGTCCCTCGGTGTCATCGCCCACCAGTCCGCCCGCCAGGAGGAGCCGCGAGCCGGCGGGGTCGTGGATGAACGTGGCATTCGACCGGGGGCCCGGCGCGTTGCCTTCGAGCACGTGGAAGCGGTGGGTCTGGAGATCGAATCGCCAGAAATCCGACAGGGCGAGGCTCACCTGCAGGTCGGCCTCCACCTTCCCGGCCCCGCCGTACATGAACAGGGATCCGGAAGGTTCGTGGAAGACCAGGGCGGCGCCTGCCCGGGGGCGAGGCTGTCCCACGGACACCAGGATGGCCTCGTTGGTGAAGACCTTTGCCAGGTCGTTGTCCACGGTCCCGTCGCAGTCGTCGTCGACCTGGTTGCAGGACTCCGGCGAGGATGCCACCAGGGACGAGCAGGTGGCGTGCGTCCCGTTTTGTGCGCAGACCACGGTCCCGCCGGCGCAGGCCCCGGTGCCGCAGGGTTCACCCACGTGCACCTTGCCGGCCGCCGGGTCGATGAGCCAGAAATCCTCGTCGGCCAGACCGTCGCAGTCGTCGTCCTCGCCGCCGCAGACCGACTCCAGTTCACCCGAATAACCCGGCACCTGGGAATAATCGCAGGTCTCCTTTCCGTCGACGCACACCAGTTGCGTCTTGTCCGTGTGGGTGGCGCACACGCCCTTGGGCTTGCAAACTTCCGACGGCACGCCCGTCACGCCCGCTTCGTCATCGGTGTCGCCATCACAGTCGTCGTCCAGCCCGTTGCATACTTCGGGCTCCGATTGGTCCTTGGAACCGGTGGCGTCCGTGGAGCAGATCGGCTCTCCGTAGGCACCGCACTCCACCTCTCCCTCGCCGCATTCACCCCGTCCGTCGCAGGCCGTGCCGATGTCCAGTCCCTCGTACAACAGCCCATCGTCGGTCAGACCGTTGCAATTGTTGTCCAGCCCGTCGCACGTTTCGGCATGGGATTCGTCCATGGAGCCGCCAGCGTCGGTGGAGCATCGGGTTGACTGTCCGTCCGCCGCGCACTCCACCACGCCGATCCCACAGACCCCCTTCCCGTCGCACTGGAAGCCGATGGGGATGCCCGCCAGGGTAAAGCCTTCGTCCACTTCCACATCGCAATCATTGTCGGCGCCGTCACAGGTGTCTTCCTCGGCCGACCACCCGGGCACGGCCCCGTAGTCGCAGGTGGCCGCACCGTCCTGGCAGGTGGACGCGATGAGGCCGAATCCCGAAGCGCAGACCCCCGATCGGGCGCAATTGTGCAGGGTCACCACCTCGGCCGGCGGATCGGTACCGCTGTTGGCGGGATCGAACTGGTCCGGGACGCAGTCCTTGTCCCCGTCGGCCACGGCGCTTTCCAGCACGTCGAAGACGCCGTCGCCATCGGTGTCCACTGGATTGGCCGTGTCCCCGCCCACCTCTTCGCGATCGGGTCTCTCGTCGTCGTCCGTGTCCCAGTTGAGAGGATTGGAGCCCAGGGTGATTTCATCGCCGTTGGACAGTCCGTCGAAATCGGCATCTCCCGCCAGGGGTTCGCAGTGTTGGGCCAGGCAGACTCCCCCGTCGCACGGTTGCAGGTCCTGGACGCAGGTGTCGCCCGCCGACCCGCATGACAGGGCTGCCAGCACCGCCAGGTAGCCGGCCCACGCACCTCCCGTCGTCACCCTGTGGTCCACGTCACGTCCGCTTGTGGGGTCAATCATTTTCTCGTTTTGTGCGGTAAACTGCAAACGCGATGGATGACTCCGCGAACACCGCTGCAGGGCCCGTGACCCACGAGGTTGCCGTGGGGGAAGACCAGGAGGGGGAACGGCTCGACGTGCTGGTGGCAGCCGGCGTGCCGGGGGTATCCCGTTCCGCGGCCCAGCGTCTCATCAAGGCGGACAACGTGCGGGTGAACCATCGCCGGCGGCCCCAGGGATTCAGGGTCCGGGCGGGTTCGGTCCTGACCGTGACGGTTCCTCCCGCGCAACCCCGATCCGTACCCGGCGGGGGCGCCGGTGATCTGGACATTCTGTTCGAGGACGATTCCCTTGTGGTGGTGAACAAACCCCACGGGATGGTGGTCCACCCGGGCGCGGGACACAGGTCGGGCACCCTGGCGGACCGTCTGCTGGCCAGTGGAAGGGCGCTGTCGGTCATCGGCGGCGAGGACCGGGCGGGATTGGTCCACCGGCTGGACCGTGATACGTCGGGCGTGGTGCTGGTGGCCAAGGACGACCAGGTCCACGAGGCCCTGGCCCGACAATTCAAGGAGAGGACCGTTCGCAAGGCCTACCTGGCCCTGGTCCTGGGTATCAGCCTGCCCCGCCACGAGGTGATCAGTACGCAATTCGGTCGAAGGCACGGTGATCGAAAGCAGTTCACCGGACGGGTGAAGTCGGGCCGCGAGGCGGTCACGGAGTACACCACCCTGGCCTGCGCCAACCTCTGTGCCCTGGTCCTGGTCCACCCCCGGACCGGGAGGACCCACCAGATACGGGTTCACCTGGCCGAGCGGGGGAATCCGGTGGTGGGGGACCGAACCTATGGCCGAGGCCATCCCCGACGGGGTAGCCGGCCCCAGGACGAGGCAGAGGCCCTGGGCCTCCTGAAACGCCAGGCCCTCCATGCCCTGGCCCTGCGCTTTTCCCACCCTGTGACCGGAAAGTCCCAGGTGGTGACGGCGCCCCTGCCCCGGGACATGAGGACCGTCATCGAGTCGGTTTTCAGCCCCCGGTGGTCGGACGACCTGCCCGACGATCCGTTCGGTCCCTGAATGGCGGAACTGGAGGTGAGCTTGAGCGACAGGATCCCTGACTTCAAGAAGGCCGCCAGGCGGGTCGGCCTGGCGCTGAAGGCGGTGAACGCTGCGGAGAAAGCCCTGGTGCGGAATCCCGCCCATCACCTGGACGTCCGATCCACCGCCGCCAGGGCTGCGCGTGATCTCGGGAAGGTGGCGGGTGTCGATATCCTGGCATCAGACCTGTCAAGACATTATCTGCTCAGGGAGAAGGAGGCCGGGGCCGCCATGGAACGGGACCGCGCACTGCTCGCCGGCCAGGTGGCCGAGCGGCTGGGCGAGGCTGCCATGGAGGTGACGGGGAACCTCCCTCACCTGAGAGCGGGCGCCTTCACCCTGGAATTCGATTTCGCCGACAAGGGCCTGTGCACGGTCTGGTTCGGACCAGGGAAACAGAAACTGCTCACCTGCCCCCTGGAACCCGAGGCCATCGCCGAAAAGGTATTACTGGCTCAAGACGATCTGTTTCATGGCGACTGGGACGACGAGGCCTTCCTGGCCGACCTGGAAAGCGCCTACCGCGTGAGCCTGGCGCGCCTGGGCCTGGTGGAAGGGGAGAGCGTGCCCTTGACCTCCCTCCTTGCGGAGGTGGCCTTTCAACGCCAGGATGGCCGGTTCTTCTCCGATCCCCGACGTGAGTTGTACACTTCTTTTGGGCGGGTAGAATTCGCGGTGGCCCTTTCGCGGCTCGCGAACTGGCAGGTCGGAGACCGGGAGCTCCGGCTGGACGTGGCCACCCTGGCCCAGACCCGGCGGTCCCAGAGTCACATATGGGTCCCCCGGGGGCGGGGCGTGGAAGGCGTCAATTACGCCTCCGCCCGGTTCGTCAGAATGGGCTAGGCCTCGGGCCGGCAAACCCGATCACGGACGGCGAAACGACATGTTGAGATCCCTGACCCGGAAGCAGGCCCGTCACGTGGTGGAAGTGGTGGGATCTTCGGGCATCCCCCCGGAATGGGGCTTTCAGTTCTTTTCCGCCGGCCTCGACACCTACCTGAAGGTCATCGAGGAGGATTACCTTCGATCCCTGATCCGGGACGGCGGGGCCTCCTTCAAGGTGGTGGTCGGGACCTATGGCGGTGGCAAGACCCACTTTCTCTACAGCGTTCGGGAACTGGCGTTCAGGAACGACTACCTCGTGGCCTACTGCCCCTTGTCCCTGAACGATTCCCCCTTTTACCGACTGGACCGGGTCTACCGATCGGTGATCTCGAACCTCATGCGACCCCTGTCGCCACAGGAGCTGATGACCGGCGCCGAGCGGGGGGCCGCTTCCTTCATGAAGGCCGTGTACCAGGACCTCTGTGAAGGCCTGGTCGCCGACGGTCTGTCCGGAAGGGAGCTGGCGGACCGTCTGAAATCAGTGGCTCAGGACGCCTCTCAGTCCCTGGAGAACCCCAATTTCGGCCGGGCGGTCCGGCTGGGGCTGGAGGCCCTGGTCGATGGATCCACGGACCAGTTCGACCGGGTGCTCCAATACCTGCTGACCGATGGCTTCGACCGGTCCGTACACCGGAAGATGGGCATCCTGCAGCCCATCGACGGAGGTCAGGCCTTTTCCGCGCTGCGGTCCCTCGTGGCCTGGATAAGGAACCTGAAATACCGGGGACTGGTGATCCTGTTCGACGAGGCCGAGCAGGCCGGATCCCTGTCCGCGAGGCAGAAGGAGATGATGCTTTCGAACCTGCGCGAGATGGTGGACCAGTGCGGATCGGCTGCCTTCGGCAACGTCATGGTCTTCTATGCCATCCCGGACGAGCACTTCCTGACCGAGGGCCGATCGCCGGCATACGAGGCATTGAAGCAGCGGATCCGGACCGTGTTCGACTTCAACAATCCAACGGGCGTGAAGATCCGCCTGGACAGGTTGGGCAGGAGTCCGCACCGGCTGATGAGCGAAATCGGGATCCGTCTGGCCGGGATCTACGAGACGGCCTGGAAGGTGGAGTTTCCCCTGGAGGCCAAGAGCGACCTCGTGACCCTCCTGGCCGAAGCGGCGGCCCGTCGGTCCTTCGGGGACATCGGGTACAAGCGGCTCTTCGTCCAGGCCGTGGTTCGTGCGCTTCATGCACTGAGGCTGGACCGGGACCTGGAGGTGAACGAGGAATTCGCCGACCGAATGCTGGAGCCGGAGGTGGACCAGACCGTGCAGGAGGACCCGGATGCCTAGGTATTCCAAAGGGTCCGCCGTCGCCCATTCGGGATATGGACGGGGCACGGTCACTGCGTTGAGACACAACGGGTACGAGGTCCGTGTGTCCTTTGGCCGGTACAGTCTCTGGATCCCGGTCAGGGAACTGGAATCGGCGCCGGGTGGCCTGCGCCTGGTAAAGAGCCCGTCCGGGCCCCGCGAGCCGAAACATTCAGGAAAACCCTCGCTGAACCAGATCATAAGGATGCTCACGCCGGGCGCCCAGGACGAGGATGGGACCCCCGAGCCCCGGGTGGAGAAGCCCTCCGACGTTTCCCTGGAGCCGAGGCACACGCCCTGCGCATCGGGCCGCCCCTTGGAGCACGCCCTGGCTCTCGAGGCCTTCAGGCTCGGCATCGTCCCGGCGGCCCACGTGACCGACTGGACCGTGGGTCGCGACGAAGAAGTGGCGTGGATCGGCCGGTTTCTGCGGGACGACGCCGAAGGGGCCGTGGTTATCGAAGGCGCCTATGGCGCCGGCAAAACGCACCTGCTGAACTGCCTGGCACGGGAGGCCGAGGGCCTGGGGTACGCGGTGGCCTGTGCGGGGTTCGACCCATCCGAGGCCGCAGCGGCCTTTCCAAAAAAGGCATGGCGGCGGCTGTGTCGCGGTTTCCGGGCACCCCTCGTCGGGGGGACGGTGGATTTCAGGGGCTTCCTGGAAGCCGTGTGCCACACACCGGGGTGGCGGGACGTGCTTGGGCGGCATTGGCTCCTGGCGCCCTTCCTGGAACGCCTGGAGGCGGACCGCG
>JADHTP010000064.1 GCA_016784945.1 Deltaproteobacteria bacterium
CCCCCCCCCCGTTGTTAGGACAAAAATCAGTTTTTTCAGCGTTCTTGTCCCTGTCAAACCTTCGTGATATATCTCTTCTTGTATCAATCAGCGCGATCCGTTCGTGTTTTCACGACGGATGAAGTGGGAGTTGGGGAAACACGTTTGGAGGATTCATGGAAAACGTGAGCCCGGACCTGAAGAAGATTGAGGAGTTTGGTCCACTCCATGCGGAAGCCAAGAAGATCAGGACACAGACCCGCTGGATCTCCCTGGGGTTCGTTCTCCTAATCGTCGTGGCTGTCATCGGCTGGGTCTGGTCCGTCAAGAACCACTTCGAAAACTTCGACGTGGATCAGTTCGGCACCGAGCTGACCAAGAAGGCCGACAAGTCCTGGCCCATGATCTCGGAGGAGCTGACGAAGTTGTTCGATTCCGTTCTGCCCATCGCCGAAGCCAGCATCGAAAAGGAGCTGGAAAAGGCGGCCACGCAGATCGCCGAACGCTTCGAGGCCGAGGCCAAGACGCTGCAAACGGGCCTGAAGACCGGAATCAAGGACACCATGAAGAAACACCTGGTGCTCCAGGAACGGTCGGAAGCCATGAAGGCGATCCAGGCGGCCTTTCCGGCGTTCGCCGACGAAAAGGCCGTGGACCAGCTGGCCACGGCGCTTCAAGAGTCCTTCCTGAAGTCCACCGAAACCGAACTGCTGAAGATGGCGGTGGAATATCACGAGGCACTCATCAAGTTCGAATCGGCCTTCAGGAAAATCAAGGCCGGCATTCCCGAGGGTCAACGCCCGGCTACCCTTGAAGCCGTGCTCGCGCTCTGGATCGAGATCGTCTACGAAAAAATGGGCGGCGATTCCGAGTTCGAGGCCACAGCCCCGAAAAAGAAGAAGGGCAAGGGCAAAAGCAAGGGCAAGAAATAAGGGGGTGTAGTCATGGGAAACGCGATTAATGATTTCGCCGACACGTTGGACAAGGACCTGGTGGCCGCGAAGAAGTCCCGGATGATGACCATCATCGTGGGAGCCATCTTCTTTCTGCTGGTTTTCTTCGTCTTCATGTCGCTGGCGAACACACTGAAGAAGAATGTACGGCCCGACTCCCTGGCGGACGTGGCAGCCTACACCACCCGCGAGGTGGTTAAGGCAGGGCGACCGGTGATGGAAAAGGCCTTCAAGGTAGGCATCCCCACGTTCCTCAAGAACCTGCGGCGGTCCCTGCTCAACGACCTGATCCCCGCCTTGAGGAAGCAGCTCGAGACGGATCTCCAGAAGGTGATCGAGCAGGCCTACCTCAGTTCGTCCCGGTCCTTCACTGACGCGGTCAAGGAAGCCGTGGCAAAGGCCCAGCCGCTGGCAGCGGCGCAGGGAGCGCCAACGGCCGACGTACTCGCCAACATGATCATCCGCGAGTTCAACGTGGCCAAGGAAAAGCGGTACACGGACAAGCCTGTGGAGACCCTGGGGGCCCAGTTCGAACAATCCAAGGTCATGCTGGAAGGGTTGAACAACAAGCTGACCCTCCTGACCAAGAAGAAGAAACCGAAGGACCGGGAAGAAGCCCTCGAAATGAAGTTCATCCGTGCCTGGGTTTCACTGCTCAGTCCCGGTCAGGGTGATCTGGCGCCCGAAGGGCTCTAGTCCAGCCCGAACCCACCCCCTCCTGTAATTGTCACCCCGGGCCGATTCCAGTATCCTTGCCGCCATGACGCCTTCAAAGGCAGAACAGTTCAACCGCGTGCAGTGGTCCGCCCACGGGACCGAATCCATGGTGGAATCCCTCTTCCTCAAGTTCCACCTCCCGGAGGAAGGGTCGGCCTTCTGGGCCCGGTACACGCTCAGGAGGCCCCTGGCGGGCCACGGCGAACCGGTGGGCTGTCTGTGGGGGGTGTACACGAGCGTCACCGGCGAAACCGTGGCCGGTTGCGACACCCACGCGGCATCCGATGTGGCGGCCGGCCGGGATCGTTTCTTCCTGAAGATTGGACCCGGTGAACTGGCCATGGGTCGGGCGTCGGGCAAGGTGGGCGGCAGGGGTTCGAAAGGTGCCTCGATCGAATGGGACCTCAGCTTCGAAGCGGGCACCGGGTGCCTCGTGCATTTTCCCCTGGACGCTATGTATCGCCTGGGTTTTCCGCGAAACAAGGCGGTCTCACCCCACGTTTCGACCCGTTTCTACGGCACAGTGAAGATCGGCGGCCGAACCCTGCGCGTGGACGGGGCCCGCGGGATGCAGGGGCACAATTGGGGCCCGACCGTGTCCGACCACTGGATCTGGAGCCATGCCAACACCTTCGAGGGCCGGGACGACGTGGTCTTCGAAGGCCTGTCCAGCATCCTCCGTTTCGGACCGGTGACCCTGCCGCCCCTCACCATTCTCTATTTGAAGGCCGAGGACCGTCAGTGGCTGTTCAACGGGCCGCACCAGTTGCTCATGAGCCGTTCCAACGCCCGGGACCTGTCATGGGAGTTCGCCGGGACCGACGGGCCGGTCCGCCTGGAGGGCCAGGTGACCGCCGTGCCGGGGCTGACCACGGGCCTGGACTACATCTCCAGTGACGGCCAGACGGTCAGGGTCCACAATTCCAACCTCGCCGACGCGCGACTCAGCGTCACGGGCCTGCCCGGGGGGCGGCTCGACCTCGTTTCAAACCGCACGGCGACCATCGAACTCGGCGGTCGGGCGGCCACGTCCGACGTGCCCGTTGCTGTCAAAGGCTGACCAGATGGAAGACAGACCTGAAAAGGACAGGCGGGATCGAACCACCGAAACCATGGACATCAACGTGGCCGAGGCCGCCAGACGGCGGGGCAGGGACCGGAAGCAGGTCTACCGCTGGATGGACCGGTACGGGCTGAGGTAGGGGCCGTTGATCGTTGATCGTTGATCGTTGATCGTTCAGGAATACGGCAGCAGCTACTTCGCGAACCAGCCGTAGACTTCCAGCAGGGCCTTGTCCGTGGCGCGCCGCACGGCCGATGCATTCACCTTCTTTCCGCCCACCATCACCGCAAAGACCAGCGTTCTCCCGTCGGGGAGGTCCATGAAACCCGCCAGGGTGACGGCCTTGTCCAGGGTTCCCGTCTTGGCCCGAACCCGGCCCGCCAGGGGGCCCTTCACCATCCGGCGCTTGAGGGTCCCGTCCCGTCCGGCCACGGGCAGGGCCTCGATGAGCGGCTTCTGATCCGCAGACCCGCGGACGTACCTCAGGAGATTAACCACGGCCCTGATCGACACGCGATTGGCGTCATACAGGCCGGACCCGTTGCGAAAGTTGAAGGAACCGGTCTTCAAGCCCACGTTCTTCTGCAGGAACGTCTTCATGACCCGGGGTCCCGCCTCGAACCCCACGGGTTGATCGGCCCCCTCGGCGCCCACAAGCCGCAGCAGGCTTTCAGCCACCTGGTTCTGACTGTCCTTCAACAGGGGAAGCAGCAACTGTGACAGGGGGGATGATTGATGGCTGCACAGGACCTCGGCACTCACCGGGGCACCGCCCACCGCGGGGCCCTTGCCCACCTTCACCCCGGTGTCCCGCAAGGCGCGCTTGAACACGTGGCCGGCGTGCCGGGCCGGATGGGGGACTCGCCTGGCCACCACTTCGGAACGCTTCCGAGACGCGGTCCCCTTGACCCGGACCTCCAGGCGCCCGTCCCCCACCACCCGGGTCGTGACGCTGAGGCCCTTGCGCCTCCCCTTCTTCTTCCGGGAGGTGACCGCCGTGTTGTGCACGCGGGTGTAGTCGGATTTCGGACTCACGGTCACCCGTGGCGGTTTTCCACGCTTGCCAGGGAAAACCTCCACCACAATCCGGTTGCGATCCACCTGGAGCCCGCCGATGCCGGCCCGGTAGGGCGCCTCGGTGCTCTTCTGCTCGTATGCCGGCGGAAGGGCGCTGCTGTCGAAAGGTCCCAGGTCCACCACCAGGCGTTCCACCCTTTGCACACCGGCCTTGCGGACGCAGCCCGCCAGGGTCCTCAGGTCATCGCCGGACAGGAGGGGATCGCCCGATCCAACGATCGTCAGCGATTTCCGCGACTTCCCGTTTCCGACAGCCACCACCTGGGTCTCCAGGGTCCGGTCGGCGCCCAGGACCTCCAGCGCCGCCGCCGCCGTGAACAGCTTGGCCACGGAGGCGGGATTGAACATCCGGTCCGGGTTCAGGTGCGCCACCGGCTGGCCGTCCACGACGAAGGCCGCACCGACGTGAAGACCCTTCTTTGCCAGCGCCCTCAGGGAGGCCGGCACGTCCCGGGCCAGGGCTGGAACGGACAGCAGGACGATCAGGGAAATCAGGGCCAGTCTGAAAGTGAGTGCCATCAAGGCGTATCAGCAATCCTCGACGCAGCGGAAGCCCACCACCGGGTCGCTCTTGCCGGTGGCCTTTCTCCGATGCTGGCTGTTGCGATCGGCGGTCCGGGCCCGGCAGGTCAGGTTGCCGCCGTCATTGAAGGAGCCGCCACGGGCCAGCCACTCGTTGCCGGTGTCGGCCACCAGTTCCGAAGGTTGCAGGACCTGGTTTCCGTAGGAGATACAGCGGGGTATCCCCGTGAAACCCACCACCGGTGGTGTGGCGGACGGATCGGCGTCGATCACGCACTGCCTGAAGCAGTCGGGGTTGTCCCGGCATTCCGGGCAGTTATCCGGCAGGTAGCACGTCTGGATGCACTCCCGGTTCGTGCAGGCGAAACAATCCTTGCACGAAGTCCCCGCGAACAGCGATTCCTTGCAGGTCAGTTCCTCGCGGTAGAAACCGGCCACCAGTTCGGCCACGTTCCCCGTGAGGTCGTAGACAACCGCATTGCCCTCTTTCACCCAGTCGTCCGTACTCGTCGTGACCTTGGCGGGAACGGCCAGGCCCGTGCAATAGGAGTGCACCACCGAGCCTGACAACCTTCCAGGAATCATGGAACACCCCGAAACTTGCAGTCTTTCAAATGCAGGCTCATCATAGATTTCGGACCGGGGGGTGTCAAGAAACGCAGGGGCCCGAGCCAGCGTTCATGCGGGCTTTGCGGGCAGCCTGTTTTCCCTGGACCAGGCCTCTTTCCAAAGGACTTCATCATGAAGTACAGACAGCTGGGCGGAACCGGGTTCGAGGTATCCACGGTCTCCCTTGGTACCTGGGCCATGGGGGGCGCCGACTGGGGCAAGGTGGATGACCGTGACAGCATCAAGGCCGTTCACAGGGCACTGGACCTGGGCGTCAACCTCTTCGACACGGCGCCCATCTACGGGAATGGCCGGGCGGAGGAGGTGCTGGGGCGCGCCCTGGGGCCGATCCGCCAGGATGTATTCGTGGCGACCAAGTGCGGTCCCGTTCCCGTTCGACCCGGAATGATCCGCATGGACCTGTCGCCCGACGGTTTGGTGGACCAGTGCGACGAAAGCCTTCGTCGTCTCCACACGGACTACATCGACCTGTTGCAGGTTCACTGGAACGACGCCGCGTACCCCGTTCAGAAGACCATGGAGGGTCTCCGGCGCCTGGTGAAGGCGGGCAAGGTCCGAGCCGTGGGGGTGTCGAACTTCGACCTGGACGACCTGACCCTGGCGGCCGATGCAGGAGATCTCGCGTCCCTCCAGTCCCGCTACAACCTGATCTGCCGGGAACTTGAGTCGGGAATCCTCCCCTTGTGCCGGCACCACAAGGTTGGATTCCTTTCCTACGAACCCCTGGGGCGGGGCCTCCTGACGGGCAAGTTCGAAAGCCCGCGGCCCTTCGAGCCCGGTGACATCCGGCGGCAGGACCCGAGGTTCGAGGGCGAGGTGTTCGAAAACCACATCCGGGTGGGCAAGGGACTGTCGAACCTGGCTTGGCGCCAGGGAATCACCGCGGCCCAATTGGCCGTGGGCTGGAACCTGCGTGATCCGGTGGTCACCACGTCCATCTGCGGCGCCAAGACCGCGGCCCAGATCGTTGAATGCGCGAAGGCCTCCGACATGGACCTCGACCCGGACACGCTGGAGGAAGCGGGCGAAATTGCCCGATCGGTAGCCAGGATGGCGGAGCAGGCGACAGTCGATAGTCCATAGTCAATAGTCCATGGTTTGTTCGCAAAGGGGAACGAGTGGCCAGTGTCGTCCCGAGACTGGCGCTTGTAGGGGACGGTCTCCAGACCGTCCCACGGAGAGCAGGTGGGCGACTCGGGAGAGTCGCCCCTACAAGGCATCTGGCAACGTTGTCGATGCGATCCGGGGGAAGTCAGTCGTTGTCGGGCACGTCGTTCTTGTCCGTTCGTTCACTGCGCCGCCGCTTCAGGCGGAAGGGAAGCTTCACGAGCCACTCCAACGGCCCCAGAAGGATGTAGGACGAACCCAGGACCAGGAGGACGGCGCTGGCGCGCGTCTCGATGGCAACCCAGATGACACCGGCCACCATGGCAATCAAACCGATACGCCTCAAGAGCCCCATCCGCACGCGCTTGAAACTCCGGTAGGGCAACGTGCTGACCATGAGGAGGGCCAGGGACGGCATTCCCGCCGACAGGGACAGCAACCGGACCCGGTCGGAAAAGCCCAGGTCAGTGGCCACCCAGACAAACAGGGCCAGGATGCCCGCAGCCGCCGGAATGGGAAGCCCGATGAACCAACCCCCGGGCTTTTCGTCACCGTCGGCCATCACGTTGAAACGGGCCAGACGAAGGGCGCCGCAGGCCACCCACAGGAAGGCGATGAACGCCCCCAGCAGGCCCTTGGCCCCGTCCAGCGAATGGAGCGCGAAGAAGTAGGCCACGGCAGCGGGCGCCATGCCGAAAGACACCACGTCAGCCAGGGAATCGAGCTGGATCCCGAACCGTGTGGCCGTCCGGGTCATTCGCGCCACCCGACCGTCCAGGGAATCCGCCACCATGGCCACGAGGATCGCGATGGCCGCCCGTCGGAATCCCTGGTCCGTGCCCTCCATGCAGGAAGCCACAGCCAGGACGCCGAAGAAGACGCTGGCCAGCGTAAACAGGTTCGGAAGAATGTACTTGCTTTTCCTGATATCCACGGAAAAAGAGGTTATCACCGGGGCCGGGGCGCGTCAAAAACGGACCCGCCGGGGAAGGCCCGTCACTTGCCGTTTTCGTCGATCCAGAAAACGGTCCCGTCGGCCGTATCCTCCAGGGTCACGCAGCGCGCCTTCAGTTCTTCGCGGATCCGGTCGGCCTCATCGAAATCCTTGCGCTCACGGGCCTCTTCCCGTTGCCGCACCAGGGCCTCGATAGCCGGGTCAACGGATTCCGCGCCCGCCGCCTCGAAGTCGAAGATGGCCAGCACGGGCTCGATGCGGCGGAGGGACTCCAGCACGGTTTCCGCTGCCGCCTTCGATTCGTCGCCGCAGGCCAGGCGGGGATTCATCTTCCGGATCAGGCTGAATACCGCGCCCAGGGCCTTTGGCACGTTGAGGTCCGTGTCCATGGCCGCGTCGAATTCCGTGATCATCTCGGCCGCCATTCCCTCGAACGGCTTGCCGTCGCCGCTACCGGCTGCCTTCTTCAAACGGCTGACAAAGGAATCGATCCGTTTGAGGGCCGCCCTGGCCGCCTCGAGTTTCACCCTGGAATAGGTCAGGGGCTGGCGATAGTGCGTGGACATGAGCAGGAAACGCGCGTCCCTGCCGGTGAATCCCATCCGGATGATGTCGTTCAGGGTGACGGCGTTCCCCACGGACCGGGACATCTTCTTGCCGTCCCTGAAAACCAGTTCGCTGTGGAACCAGTACCTGGCCGGCGACTTCCCACTCACGGCCTGGCACACCGCGATCTCGTTCTCGCTGTGGGGAAAAACCAGGTCGACCCCGCTGGTGTGGATGTCGAACTCGTCGCCGAGGTAGCGGGTGGACATGGCCGCGCACTCCACGTGCCATCCCGGCCGCACGTTCCCCCACTCGGTCTCGTAGAAGATGTCCCGCGCCATTTCACCCAGGGTGGCCCGCTTGAACAACGTGAAATCACGTGGATTGTCTTTTTCGTATTCGTCCAGGTCCACGGTGGCGCCGATCTTGATCTTGCCCATGTCCAGGCCGCTGAGGACACCGTAGCCTTCGTACTTGGCGATGTCGAAATACACGCTGCGCAGCTTTTCGTAGGCATATCCGCGATCCACCAACCGACGGGTCACGGCCACCATGTCGTCCATGTGGTCGGAGGCCCGCGGGTACTTCCAGGCGCGCCTCACGGACAGCTCGTCCAGGCTCTGCATGAACTCGTCGGTGCAGCGGTCGGTCAGTTCCTTCAGTGAAATGTCCTGCCGGTCGGACTCGTCGATGGTGTTGTCATCGATATCCGTGATGTTCATCACGTGTTTGACTTCGAGCCCGGAGTACTCCAGGTAACGCCGCAGCAGATCCGTGGCCACCACCCGCCGCAAAAGGCCGATATGGGGTTCCGTGTGAACCGTGGGACCACAAGTGTACATGCCGACCTGTCCCGGTGTGATGGGTTTGAACGGCATGCGGGCCCGCGTCAATGTGTTGTACAGCTCGAGGCTAGGTTCCCTGGTCACTGGAACGGAGGCCTGGAAAAGCGTGGTGCTGAGGTAACGTTCGCCACCGTCCGGGAGGATCACCACGATGACCCCGCTGTCGATCTCTGCGGCCTTCTGAAGCGCGACAAAGGCGGCGGCGCCGGAACTCATCCCCACGAAAAGCCCTTCCTCCCGGGCCAGCAGGCGGGAGGTTTCATAGGCGTCCTCGTCGGCGATGTTGACCTTTTCGTCCAGCATTTCCCTATTGAAGATCCCGGGTCGATAGGCTTCCTTCAGGTTCTTCAGGCCCTGGATCTTGTGACCGAGGAACGGCTCCACCCCGATGATCCGGACCCCGGGCACGTCCTCCCTCAGGCGCCGGCTCATCCCCATCAGGGTCCCGGTGGTTCCCATGGTGGACACGAAGTGGGTGATTCGCCCGCCGGTCTGGTGGATGACCTCCAGGGCGGTGCCATCGTAGTGTGCCAGCGGATTGGCCGGGTTGTTGAACTGGTCGGGAATGTAGTATTTCCCGGGTTCCCGGCGGGGCTGCCGATACACGACCTCGATGGC
This sequence comes from Deltaproteobacteria bacterium, assembly GCA_016784945.1. GTDB lineage: Bacteria > Myxococcota_A > UBA9042 > DTJE01 > DTJE01 > JADDHL01. Next base: position 9,013 of record JADHTP010000064.1, read on the forward strand.
TCCGTCGGTCCCCAATGCCGCCGGCGTCAGGAGGAAATCGGCGCCCAGGGCCGAAAGAATCTGCCGCCGTTCCTGGCTGACGGCCTCGCTCATGGCCAGCATGACCCGGTAGCCCTTGATGGCGCCCACCAGTGCCAGGCCGATGCCCGTATTGCCGCTGGTGGCCTCCAGGATGATCTTGTCCTTCGTCAGATCGCCCGAGGCCTCGGCGGCTTTGATCATGGAAAGCGCCACCCTGTCCTTGACCGATCCGCCGGGGTTCGCGCATTCCAGCTTCGCCCACACTTCCACCTTGGGATTCGGGCTGAGGCGTTTCAGTCTGACCAGTGGTGTATTGCCGATGAGTTCGAGGGCGCCGTCGCTGAATACTTGAGCTTTCATGGGGCCAGAAATTACCACGAGTTCAGTCGGGTATTCAATGACAGGCTGCCGTCGACCGTGCATCGCGTATCGTGCCCGTGAATTTCAGGATGGGCCAGCCCCGGGAACGGGCTTCCCGGCGGAGGCGAAAATTGGGGTTGACGGCATAGGGATGGCCCACGGCCCGCAGCAGGGGCAGGTCAGCAGAGTTGTCGGTGTAGAAGTGACAGTCAGCCAGCGATTCACCGGCATCCCGGGCCATCTCCTCGGCCAGGGGCAGCTTGTTCGGTCCGTAGGGAATGGGTCTGACAAAGTCAGCCGCCATGACCCCGTCACGGATGTTCTGGCGAAAACCCAGCACGTCGTCCACGGGAAGAAAATCCCTGAAGGTTTGAAGCAGGTAATGGGACGACGCCGAGATCAGGACCACGCGATCCCCTTCCTCGTGGTGGCGGCGCACCCTTTCAATCCCATCCCTGAAGAGGTTCGGCCGGACGTGGGTTTCGAAGCACTCCTGCATGAGGCGACCCAGTTCAGCGGCGGGTCGGCCCACGAAGGGCTGAATTCCCCGGATGTAGGCCCGATCGAAGTCCAGAACCCCGAGATGATGCTGGACGTGGGCCCAGGCCATCTCCACCACGAATCGACCGGAAAGGAGGCCTTCGCGACGGAAGAGCCGGGCGCAGTGAAACGCCGTGGAACCGCGCACGAGGGTATGGTCGACGTCGAAAAAGGCAATAGCCATTGGGGGATTATATCCCGCCCCTGGAGCGTAGCCAATCGACTGTTTCGCCGATGGCGTCGAGGGGATCGCCGGGGTCGGAGCCGAGTTCGCGTACGGCCTTGTCGCTACGGTAGAACAGTTTCCGGGAGGAAGCCCGCGCCATGTCCACGGTCAACGGAGGCCCTCCCTTCATCCAGCCGAGGCCGACCTCGCTGACGCGGGCGGCAAGGCCCATGACGATGGGCGGCAAGGCAATCACCGGGGTTCCTTTTCCCAGGCGCTCCAGGATGGCCCTGAAGAGGTCCCGGTAGGTCATGTTCACCCCCCCCGAGCACGTAGCATTCACCGCGTCGCCCTTTTTCGGCCGCCAGGAGGATACCCTGGGCCACGTTCCTCACGTCCGCCACGTTGGTGCCGCCGGGGGGGGGGCTCGCCATGAACCCCCTCACGTTTGCGAGCCCGCTGACGTAGCTGGCCGCATTCATGTTGATGTCGTCGGGTCCGAACATGGTGGCTGGATTGCAGACCACGGCGTCCATGCCGGCGCCGGCCGCCGCGAAACCGGCCAGCCGGGGTCCGGTGGAATCTGGGGTGCCTGCCACGTGCCTTCCTTGAGCGGGTCGTTGGACCCGGTCCAGGGGATTCTATCGCAAGTCGGTAGTTGATCGTTCATCGTTGATCGTTCGACCAATCGGTTGACAGTGTAAAGGAGGGACAAATACGATTCGTCCATGATCCTGGGAATCGGAACGGACATCGTGGTGAGCCACGGGGAAGGCGGCGCACCGGAAGTCACGCTGAAAGGCGAGGCGGATCGGCGGGTGCGCGAGTCCGGCGGACGGATACAGATATCTCTCTCCCACGCGGAAGGGCTGGCCGTCGCCTTTGCCATCTGGTTCCAGGAAACGTGATCAGTCGCAAAAGGCCTGGACCACCCGCTGGAGCGAGGCCAGGCTGCAGACCGACGAGACCTTGTAGGCGGAAGTGTCGGTCCAGATCCGGCGCAGCATTCCCCTGAGGACCTTGCCGGGGCCCACCTCTATGAACCGTGTGACCCCGTCCTGCTTCAGCCCTTCCATGATGTTCACCCATCGCACGGGGCTTTGAAGCTGTTTGAACAACGAGTCCCTGATCACGTCGACGCCCGGGGCGGGCCGGCCCGTCACGTTGAGGTAGACCCGCCTGCGGGGCTCGCCGAAGGACGTCTCTTCCAGCACCTGACCGAAGGGGCCCTCGGCCGTGGCCATCAACTCGCTGTGCCAGGCGCCCGAAACCGGCAACTCCACCACGTGGGCCCCCTTGGACTCGAAGTGATCGGCGGCCTGCTTCATGCCATCGAGGGTCCCGGAGACCACCACCTGCTCCGGGGCGTTCAGGTTGGCAACCCCGCCCTGTGAGCGGGGCATGAGGTCGCCCATGTCGGACATCACCTCGTCCATGGCCAGACCGATGATGGCGACCATGGTCCCGGGAAACCGCGTGGCTGCATCGTCCATGCACTTGCCGCGGGCGGCGGACACGCGGACCGCATCCACTTTCGACAGGACGCCGGCACAGGCCAGGGCCGAGTACTCGCCCAGGGAATGCCCGGCCGTGGCCCAGGGTTCCATGCCCTGACGTCGCAACCAGCCCATGCAGGCCAGGTTCACCGCGGTGATGGTGGGTTGCAGGACTCGTGTTCTGGACAGGGCGTCAAAGGGGCCTTCGAAGCAGAGCTTCGCCAGGTCCGTTTCAGCCGCGTCGCTGGCCAGGGCAAAGAGATCCCTTGCCTCGCTCGACTCCTTGTACAGGTCCTGCCCCATGCCCACGAACTGGGAACCCTGCCCGGGAAACAGGAAAGCCAGCTTTCTTTCCGTCATTGGTGTCCTCTTCAGCGCCTGCGTCGAAATATGTATTGGGTACGCGTGGCAAAGTCAATGGAGGAGCGTCTACCGTCTACCGAAGAGAGCCTGTAGCCAATCCCAGACCACTGGCCGACCATCGACTGATTTCTTGTAGGGGACGGACACCTGTCCATACCACTGGGCCATAAGGGCGAACCAGATGAGTCGCCCCTACAAGGGGGGTCATAGGGGGGCGGCGCCCCCCTTGAGCAAGAGAAGCGCCAAGCGCAGGGCGGCACGCCAGTGCCCGCCCGAGATTGGCGCCCGTAGCAGCGACGGAGTCGCCCCTACAAGGGAAAGGCTGGCCTGGGTAGGCCAACCCTACAGCTGCAGGGAGGTGCCGAAGGGGATGGGCCAGGCGGTGAGGCGTGCCGAAGGATGGACGAATCGTACGGACTGGATCATGCCGTCGGACTCGTTCATCAGGTGCAGGAGGTCCCGGTACACACGGTTCCGGCGCTTCCAAAGCCCGTTCAGCCGCCTCGCGTACCAGAAGATGGCCAGGTCTTCGATTCGGCCCGCCAACAGCCGCGCCAGTATTCTCTGGATTCCGTAGAACCGGTCATGGGCCTCCAGTTGGAGTTCCTGCAGTTCCTCCATGCTCATGCGGGCCGGCTGGAAAGTGACATGGTGTCCGTCGTACAGTGAGAAATCCCCGAACCGGATCCGGCCCTTGGAAGACAGTTCGTCCCACACCGGTGTACCCGGCAAGGGGGCCAGGATCAGGAACTGGGCACTACGGAACCCGGCGCGTATGGCAAAGTCCACCGTCTGGCGGATGGATTCCGGCGTATCCGAGTCCAAACCCAGCACGAACTTCCCGTGAACGCCCAGT
>JADHTP010000065.1 GCA_016784945.1 Deltaproteobacteria bacterium
CATGGGCAGGTTCGATTCCCCCGTGGCCAGCGAGTCTCGGGGAATCACGGGGGCGGTCCGACCCGTGGCGGGCGTGGCCAGCACGTCCACCTGGTCCAGAACCCGGTCGAAATGACCGCAGATCCGCGTGCGCAACCTCTGGGCATGGGCATAGTCGTAGGCGGACAGACATCGGGCCAGGGCCAGGTTCATCCGGGTGTCCAGCCCGTATTCCCGGCGATGAACGGCATAGTGGCCCACGTGTGCCGCGGCCATTTCGGTCACGATGGTCACCAGGTGGACCGCCCGTAGCAGGGCCAGTTCGGGTATGTCCACGTCCTGTATGACGGCGCCCGCGGATTCCAGTGTGCTCAACGTGGTCCGGCAGGCCGCCACCACTTCGTCGTCCGCGTCTTCGAACCACTGGCGGGGCAGGCCGATCCGTACGCCGGTGAGGTCGGCATTTTCCAGATCGGCGAGGTGAGGTGCGGGCTGGTGCAGGCTGTTTTCGTCGGCGGGGTCCGGACCGGCCATCAGGGCGTATCCCAGGGCCACGTCCCCCACGGTGGCGCCCATGGGTCCCACGTGGGCCACGCTCCAGCACAGGGGGGCGGCGCCTCGTTCGCTCATGCGGCCGAAGGTGGGCTTGAGCCCCACCACGCCGCAGAACGACGAGGGGATGCGGATGGAACCGCCTCCGTCGGCGCCGATGGCCAGGGGGCACAGGCCCATGGCCAGGGCGGCCGCCGGCCCACTGGAGGACCCCCCGGTGGCGTGTCCCGGGTTGTAGGGATTGCGCGCGGCGCCGTGGTGGGGGTTGACGCCGGTGACGCCGAGACCGATTTCGTGCATGTTGGTCTTGCCGATGAACAGGGCGCCGGCGGCCCGGAGGCGTTCCACCAGGCAGGCATCCCCGACTGCCGGTTCAAGGCCCAGGAATCGGGTGCCCACGGTGGTGGGATAGGGTGACTGGTCCACTTCGTCCTTGACGGCCACGGGCACGCCGTCCAGAGGGCCCAGGGGCCGGCCGGCCCGGTACCTTTCGGTGCTCGCGGCGGCCAGGGTCGAAACGTCGGTTTCGTCCTGGGCAATGAAGGCCCGCATGGGTGGCGACAGGTCCTCCGACTCCGACGTGGCGTGAAGGATCCGCCGCGCCACGGCCACGGGGTCGGTGCGGCCTTCCTTGTAGGCCTTGACATAGTCGGCCGCGGCGGCGAATCGAAAGGAGTCGTCGGGCGGTATGTGGGGCAGGGTTCCGGCCCGGCCCGCCAGGGCCTCCCGGTCGAATTTCGGGACGGGGTCCTTGCCCCGCTTTTCTTCCAAGGGCCACGGTGGGTCGTCGCAGGGGGTACCCCGCAGTTCCATGATGCCCACCTGGGCCAGCAGTTTCCGGCTCAACAGGGCGCCAGTCAGCGGGTTTTCCATCACCAGGCACAGGATCTTCAACAACCCGCCCGCGGCCCTGGGTGCCTTGACCGGTTGGATGTCATAGGACATGGGCACACCTCGCACTGGATGACTGTGATGAAGGTTAACCCAATCGGACCAGGGTTGACAGGGTGGTTTCAGGCGGCCAGGGATGACTCCACGGTTTTGCGGAAGTGACGGTTCGCCGAGAAGGCGAACCGGATGATTTCGGGGGTGGTGGACGGTCGCCGCACATCCATGAAACGGAGCTGACTGCGCATCTTGCGGCCCATCTTCAGGGAATCCAGTCCGCGGGGATCGAGCCGGATGACGTTGGAGTCCGACAGCTTGCCCAGCACGTCCTTCTGGGCATCCATGGCCATCCGGCGGACCTCGTCGCCTTCCTTCTGGGACAGCAGCAACCGGGAACGGCGGTCCAGGTAGCGCCCCAGCCGCGTGTAGGCTCGGCCCTCCTGTACGCGGAGGGCGAGTCCGGTGAGGCCGAAGTTCAGCCGTCCGCCCAGCATGGTGGCGGGCAGGACGCGCTTGAGGAAGCGGCGGTGCTCCGGCTCGGAAAATCCCAGGTCCTTCAGGTTCAGGGGGCCGATCCGGTGCCTGAACCGCGCGTCGAAGCGCATTTCCCAGTAGATGTGCTGGGCCATGCGGGACCCGTAGCATTCCGCCATTTTGGTTGGAACGAAATAGTTGTGCGCCACCACGTCCGCCGCCAGGTGACAGAGCCAGCCCATGAGGGCCGCCCGCTCGGATTCGTCCCGGGTCTCCTGGAGGTTGCGGAAGGCGCGGTCCCAGTTGTGCGAATGCCATGCGTAGGGGGCCAGGTTCTTGGCCACCACCCGGTCGGGACCCAGGGTCCCCAGCAGGAATTCCCGCCGGTACCGGTTCAGCAGGGCGCCCAACCCGGTTCCCAGGCCGCCGGCCTGCGCCAGGATCTCCAGGCCCATGTCCACGTGGGCCACCGGTCCGAAGGCCAGGGCCGGCATCGGCTGCAGGACCAGGATGGCGACAGTCAGCAGGAAGAGAGGCACGTTGACTCCCGGTTCAAGCGAGACCCAGACGAAAGCATGATACTGAATCGGCCCCGGGGATCAAATTATCAGGGAGATACATTGATTATTCAACATTTCTGCAGGAGACCCTGGAGGGGTTTTGACAGGCCGTGGATTGGGGGATACTTTCGGCCGGCACCCACGGTTATCGGGCGATCGTCCCGTCGGAGGTGTGGATGAGGCGAATCATTCCCTGGATGCAGGCCTTGTCGGCCATTGTGCTCGTGGCGGGGATGGCGGGCCCTGTGCAGGCCATGCCCCTGGACGGCAGGCTCGAGCTGGGAATCAAGGGGGCCTTCGATTTCGCCGGGGACACGGACCTGGAGTTCTCGCAACTCGGGGACATCGATCTGGGCCTGGAACCCACGGCTGGTTGAGGCCGATGATGGCCACCACGTGCTGCAGGCCCATGGGGACCAGGCTTGGCAACCGGGATCCGGTCTTCCGGGTAGACGATCCGTTGTTCCATCACGGTTCCTATGAGTTCGGCCTTCCGACCGTCTTGCAGACGAGAACGTACAGGGCGTTGGAGAGGCGGTTCAGCCCGTGCAGCAGGCGGTCGCGGTTGTCGGGCGTCAGGTGGGTGTGGCCGTCGAAAGTGTCCAGGGCGCTCAGTTCCACTTCCCGGCAGAAGGCCCTGAGCAGGTTCAATTTCGACACGGCATTCCCCATTGACGGGTCGGGCATGACCCAGCCCACGCCCAGGTACTTGCCCGTGTCGTGGGACACCCGGTGAAGTTCGTCGCCCGTCAGGCCCGCGATGGAAAGTTCGGGCACGGGGCGCCCGGTGACCTCGGCGGCCAGCAGGTTTCGAAGGTAGTCCAGCACCTCCTGGAGGTCCCGTGCCAGGTCCTCCATCCCCTCCTGCCCTGCGGCCACGGCGGCCTCGATCACGTGGGCCTGCAGCAGGTCCAGCTTCCCACGGAACAGGATTACCGGATGGTCCTTGCGCACCAGGGACCGGTTGTCGAACAGGTGGGTGTACTCGTCGGGCTTTTCGGACATCTCGGCGCCTGACTCGTGGACGCGGAAGGGCAGGTCGTCGCCCGCGCCCCGGCGCTTGGAGGCCTTGCCGAAGGTGGCCGCCAGTTCCTCCACGTCGGGGGACGGGCTGATGCTGTGGGGGCGCCTGGCCAGGTCCAGGACGGTCTCCTGGAAGGCCCGGGCCGCCGCTTCCACCTCGGGCTGGTCGCCCACCAGGAGGCCCCCGGAGAAGTTGGTCTCGGACGGGGGCTCGTAGAAGACCTTCATTTCCACTTCGGCGGCCTTCAGGGCGGCGTCCAGGCCCAGCACCGATTCCATGGGGGGCGCGATGAGGTAGGCCATGGGAGTGCCCGGGTCCACTTCGGCCTGTTGCGCGAGATAGCGGCCCACGCTGGGGATCACGTGGGGGAAGAAGGCCAGGCGCCCCCGATCGTCCGCCGCGTAGAACCATGCCTTTTTTTCCAGGTATCGCAGGCAGGCCTGCAGGCCGCTGGACACGATTTCCGGGTCCTCGGCGGCGAACATGCCGATGATCTCGCCCGAAAAAGGGCCCGAGGCGTGGGCGGAACCGGCGTAGAAGCTTTTCGCGTAGATCACGTCCACGTCCGCCGCCTTGGTGCCTTCGTCCAGGGCGGCGTACAGGCTGTCGTCGATGGAGCAGGTGACCAGGCCCAGGCTCCGGTGTTTCGTTTCGAGCTTGAGTTCCGATGCCAGTTGCGGGTCCACATTGGGGATGAGGCGGACCGACAGCACCTCCGGTCTGATGGGTTCGAGAATCATTGTTCGAGTCCCGTTCTGTGGTCCTTCAAGGCCTTCAGGCACAGGGCCGCCATGTCCCGGGCGCCCTGCTCCGGCGGGAGGCCTCCCTTGTGCACGTTCGATATCACGCTGCGCATGGACTCGTTGAAGTCCTTGACCTTGATGTAGGTCACGTACACGCCCATGGACTCGGCGCTTTTCAGGCCCGGGCGCTCGCCCACCAGCAGGCAGAGCACGTCCGCCCCGGTTATCCGGGCCACCTCGTCGCCGCAGGCCACCCGGGCGTTGGTGATCACGAAGGGGGTTCCCAGCTTGATCCCCGCCTGCTGCAGCTGTGCCGTCAGGGCGGGAATCACCACGGGCAGGTTCACGCTCAGGGCCGTGGCGCTGAGCCCGTCGGCGGCCACGATCTGCACCTGGGGGGAGCGGGTGCCCTGCTGCTTCACCAGCTCCCTGGACTCGTCGGACAACTCCCGGCCCAGGTCGGGCCGCAGGAGGAACTCTTCCTTGTTCCGGGCCGCACTGGACAGGGACACCAGGCCGAGCCGGGTGATGACCTGGTCGTCCACGCCGGAATGAACCGCGTCCCGCGCCGCGGCGTGGTCCTCCAGGAAGGACAGGACGGTTTCGGTGCGGTACCTGACGCCTGCGCGTCCCACGCCGAGCCGGGCCGGGGTGCGGCCCAGGTAGAACTTCCGGTCCCCGGCGGCACGCCAGGTCCCGAACACGGGAGCGGGGGGCAGTTTGTCGCCGGTCCAGTCGGCAACCCGCTTGGCCAGTGCGATGTCCTCGGGCGGGTCCGCCTTCTTTTTCTGACGGACCACCAGGGGGGGCTTTTCGCCGGTGGGCGCGGTCTGGTCGGGGCCGGGATTGCCCGATCCCAGTTCCCTTTCCACGATCCCGCGGACCAGCTCTTTCAGTTCCCTGTCGTCCATTGACCGATTCCCTAGAGGAAGACCCCCATGTCACCCGCCATGCTGGTCAGTTTTCCGTCCCGCATGATTCCCAGCCTCTCCAGCCAGGCCTCGAATTCCGGCGTGGGCCTCAGACCCAGGATCTCCCGCACGGCGGCGTTGTCGTGAAAGCTCGTGGACTGGTAGTTGAGCATCACGTCGTCGCCCATGGGCAGCCCCATGAAGTAGTTGACCCCGGCCGTGGCCAGGAGGATTGCCATGCTTTCCAGGTCGTACTGGTCCGCTTCCATGTGGTTCGTGTAGCACACGTCGCAACCCATGGGGAGGCCGTGCAGCTTGCCCATGAAGTGGTCCTCCAGTCCCGCCCGGGTGACCTGCTTTCCGTCGTACAGGTACTCGGGGCCGATGAAGCCCACCACCGTGTTCACCAGGAAGGGATCGAAATGGCGCGCGAAACCGTAGCAGCGCGCCTCCATGACCAGCTGGTCCGCGCCGTGATGACCGCCCGAGCTGAGTTCGCTGCCCTGCCCGGTTTCGAAGTACAGCAGGTTGGGGCCCGTGGCCGTGCCCATCTCTTCGATCATGGCCTTGGACTCTTCGATCATGGCCGTGGTGATCCCGAAGGCCCGGTTGGACATCTCGCTGCCGGCGATGCTCTGGAACAGCACGTCCATGGGGCAGCCCTGGCGCAGGGCCTCCATCTGGGTGGTCACGTGCGCCAGGCAGCAGTGCTGGGTGGGGATTCCCCGGGTGCGGACGAACTCGTGCAGGAGTTCCAGCACGGCCCGGCAGGAATCCACCGTATCGATCACCGGGTTCACGCCGATGAGCGCGTCCCCCGACCCGAAGGAGAGGCCTTCCATGGTGGAGGCCAGGATCCCGTGGGGGTCGTCGGTGGTGTGGTTTGGCTGGAGGCGTACGGACAGTCGGCCGGCGAGGCCCACCGTGGTGTTGGCATGGGTCACCACGCGGATCTTGGACGCCGCCCGGATGAGGTCCATGTTGGTCATGAGCTTGGCGCAGGCGGCGATGGCCTCACTGGTCAGCCCGCGGCCCAGTTCGAGGAGATCCGCCCCCTGGTTTTCCGGGGCCAGCACGAACTCGCGCAACTGGGCCACGGTCCAGTCCTTCACCCGGGCCGCCGTGACCTTGTGAAGGTCGTCTTCCACCAGGCGTGTGACCGCGTCGGACTCGTAGGGCGCCACGGGGTGGTTGCGCAGGGTCCCCAGGGTCACGTCGGCCAGCACGCGGCGGGCCGCCACCCGCTCCGTGTCGTTTTCCGCCGCCACACCGGCCAGCACGTCCCCGGACTTGGGCTGGTTGGCCTTGCCCAGGACGGTCTTCAGGTCGGAAAACGTGAAGTCGTGTCCCCGTATGGTGGTGGAAAGATTCATCCCCGGGAGATTATCCCGCCACTGCGACCTTGTAAATGGTCGGGAGGCGTCTGCCGGGGATGAAGGGACCGGATGGGATAGAATGCACCGATCCCTTGCGAGGAGATGTGATGATTCGTCTCGGTGTCGGACTCGTGGCCCTGGCGTTGCTGGTTTCGGGCCCGCTGGCCGCCATGGACCTGGTGCGCGGGGGCCTGGCCGCATTGACCTCACACGAGATCGGCCACTCCCTGGGCCTGGTGGCCTACGGACCCCCTCCCCACGGCGCTTTCGCCGACGAGAAACTGGCCGAATTCATCGCAAACCCCGGCGGCTCCGTGGGCCCCCACATCGACACCGCCGGCCAGAACCTGATGCAAGCGGGACCGGGTTCGGGCAACCTGCCCCCCATGAGCCTGGGGTTTCTCATGAGCCCCTGGTTCTTCAACGAATTGAACCTGGCCTACCTGCAGGGACGGGTGGTGCTGCTGCCCAAGGATTGACCGGCAAGTCGCCCACAACCCCCGGTGACGCTACAACCCGCGCATCCAGTCTGGTAGACTTCCCGGTCAGAGGGAAACCCCGTGACGCAGGGAGACGATGTGAGACGTGCCTATTCCTATCTTCTGCCGCCGGTGCTGGCGATCATGCTGGTGACGGCGGCGGGGTGTTCCGACGGCGCCTACCTCAGCACCCGGGGAGCCGTCCTGGGAAGCGTTCCATGCGCCTTGAACAACGACTGTCCCGATGACAACCCCTGCACCCTGAGCACGTGCCTCGATGGGTTCTGCCGTTCGGACTGGATCCCGGGATGTTGCTGGGCCCCGCCCGATCTGCACCCCCAGACCGAGCTGCCCTGGCTGGATGGGGCCGAAAGGCAGGCCTTTGCCGACACCCTGTGCGACGACGACACCCCCTGCACCCCCAAGGACCGTTGCAACCAGGGGACGAACACCTGCGAGGCGGGAGACTGGATCGACGGTTGCTGTCGGTACGACGTGGAGTGCGCCCCCGCCAATCCCCACCTGTGCCAGGTCTACCAGTGCAAGAATTTCCAGTGCAGGGTCACCCTGAAAGAGGGCTGCTGTCTCATGACGTGGGACGACGGCTACGATTCGGTCACCACGAGCGCCGACGTGCTCTGCGACGACGGCGATCCCTGCTCCAACGACGTGTGCAACCAGAACGAATGCCTCAATTTCTGTACCCCGGGATGCTGCACTGAGGACACCTACTGCCAGCAGAACTTCGACGACGGGGACGCCTGTACCCAGGAGAAATGCGTCTTCGATCCCGAATCCGAATGCACCTACTGCCGGCACTTCTACCAGGCCGACTGCTCGCAGCAGCTTCCTTACCTGGAGGGCTTCTCCGGGGACGTGGATTTCGTGGACATGGGATGGTCCATCGAGGAGATCGGGCCCTTCCCCGCGTCCAACTGGCACTTCGGGTCCGCGGGGAACCTTGGCCCGGACCGGCACTTGAGATTTCTCTGGTTCCCCACCACGGAGCACGTGAAGTCCCTGGCGGTCACGCCCATTATCGACGCCTCTTCCGCGGCCAGCAGCGGGCTGAATCCGCTGAACGTGGTGACCCTGCAGTGGCGCATGGCGTACACCCACTGGGACCAGACCGAGCCCGCGGTGCTGCGGGTGGTGGCCAGCGCCGTGGGGAACTGGGCCGACCCGCTCGTTCTCTGGGAGGCCACGGTGGACGACCACCTGGAGTACGCTTTCTACTCCGTGGAGCTGCCCGGCGTGGTGAAGTTCCTGGAAACCCTGCAGATCGCCTTCATGGTGGAGGCCACCTCCACCTTTGCCATGGATTCCTGGACCATCGACGACCTGCTCCTGGCGGAAGGCAAGGCCAACGACCTGGCACTGGCCAAGCTGTTCCGGTGCGAGACCCAGGACTGCAACGTGGCCACCAGCGCGGAACTCCTGGAAGAGGTCACCGACGGGATTCCCGACGTCACCATGGAGGTTTACGACCACTATCGGATGGTCCTGTGCTTTTCCGATCCCGACACCAACGACGCCATCTATGGATACTGGGGCCGGCCCCATGCCTATCTCGAGGGTTTCCCCATGGACCAGCCGGACTTCGTGGTGCCGGCGGACGTGAGCGGGTTCGGGAACTCCTGCTTCACCAACACCGCGGGCGTCAACGCCATGTGCGGCAACGACGTGGCGGAATATTTCTGCACCATCGACCTGGACCCCAAGGGACTTCAGACGAGCCTCGGCACACACCATCTCGGAATCCTGGTACAGGACGAATGGAAACCCGTGACCAGCACCGACAGACACAGCCCCCTGCAGTCGGTCTATCGGACCGAAGTGACCGTGAGACCCGGCAAGGGATACCTGATCTGGTCACCCACCGGGGCCAGCCACCTGTCGGCCATGGCCATGAAGAAGGCCGTCGAGGTCTCGGGCCGTTGGGCCCACATCATTACGGACCTGGACATGGTGGATGACCTGTCCCGCTACGACGGCGTCCTGGTCACCCTGGGCGTGAAGGGGTACGAGCACGACCTGAGCGCCCCCGAGGCCCTGCGGTTGAAGGACTACCTGGATGGCGGTGGGCGATTGTACCTGGAGGGCGGGGATTTCTGGTTCGTGGGCCCCGGCGAGGGCCAGATCCTGGACCTGTTCCCCTATTTCCAGGTGGAAGGGCTCTGGGACGGGCTGTGGGACGGCTCCCCCACCCTGAACCAGCCGCTCGTGGGCGCTGGTTTCCTGGAAGGGATCGGATTCGAATACGACCAGGGCGCCACCTTCAATTTCTACAACGACGCCATGGCCCACAAGCCCCTGTCGGGCGCCCGGGAACTGGTGCACCATGGCGATTCCCAGGGATTCGCGCTGGTGGTGGGCAACGAGTCCGCGTCCTGGCGGGTCATCGGCTCGTCGGTGCTGTTCGGGGGATTGCAGGAAAAGGACGAGGGCACCACGGACTACCTCATGAACCGCTACCTGTACTTCTTCGAATACGGCCTTCCACCCTGTGCCCTGGACTCGCAGTGCGAAGACTTCGAGGCCTGCACCGCGGACCAGTGCCTGGACGGCGAATGCCACAACGACATGATGCCAGGCTGCTGAACCCGTCTGAATCCGCCCGATCGGGAAGGGGTTTGACGCCATGAAAGGTAGAAGGCTTTCGAACTACTCCCGGCGGGTGGACATCCCGGTGCTGTCCGAGCGGCTGAGCCGTTACGTGAGCGAACTCTACCGTCGTCGGCACTGGCTGGGTCGGGACACGGGGCCCCGCAAGCTGGCCAATCTGGCCATGAACGGCGTGGAGGCCGCGGCACGCCGCGAGAGGCTCAGGTCACTTCCCTCGGTGGTGAAGGTCGACATCTCGCCACTGTGCAACCTGCATTGCCCCGCCTGCGTTCACGCGGGGGAAGGGCCCGAGGCCCTGGCGCGCCAGCACTTCAGACCAGACCAGAAAATGACCGTGGACCAGTACCGCCGGGTCATCGATCAGGTCCGGGAAACGGCCATCACCGTGTCTCCCTACTTCATGGGGGACCCCTTGATGCATCCGGACCTGGCCGCCCTGTCCCGCATTACGGCGGAAGCCGGCGTACAACTGCACTTGAGCACCAACCTCAGCTTTCACCTGGACGACCGCCGGATCCATGAACTGGTGGACTGCGGCATCACCCATTTCACGGTGTGCCTGGACGGATTGACCCAGGAGACCTACGGCCGTACACGGGTGGGGGGGCGTATTCACCGGGTGCTGGACAACCTGGGGAGGCTGTGTCGCGCCCGGGAGCGAGCCGGCAGCGACCGACCCGAAATCGAGGTCCAGTACATCAAGTACCCGCACAACCTCCACGAGATGGAGGCCGCGAGGGACCTGTGTCGCAAGATGGGGGTCGACCAGTTCGCCGAACTGTGGGGTTCGAGGGACAACTGGGTCGAGGAAAGGCCCCTGGGCGACGAGCCGAGAGGGCGGTGGCTGTTCCCCCGGTGCCTGTGGCCCTACACTACGCTGGTGGTCAAATACAACGGCGACGTGCTGCCCTGCTGCCTGCACCGGATCGGCGAGCACTACGTGGATGGTGGGGATTCCCGTCCCGTGGGGAATTTGTTCGAAGAGGACCTGGAGCAGGTGTGGAATTCGCCTGCCTACCTGGCCACCCGGAGAATGGTCTGCAATCCCGGTGTGGTCCGGTCCGACCCCGACGCAGCCGCCAATTTCTGCCAGGGGTGCGGCGCACTGTTTCACAACGATGACGGTTTCGAGGGGGCCTAGCCCTCGTGAGATTCACCGGTCCGTTTGGATCGGGCTGTCTTCACGCGGTTGCGGCCGGCCTTCTTGGCCTCGTACATGGCCTTGTCCGCCTCGCGGACGAGTTCGATTTCATCCACGGCCTGGTCCGGGAAGGTGGCTACGCCGATGCTGATGGTCAGGCGGCCCTTGGGTTGGTCCTCCTCGCCCGCGAAGGGGTGCTTTTCCACCCGATCCCGCAGTATCTCGGCCAGCATGGAGGCATCGGTCCGGCTGGTGCCGGGCAGGATGACCGTGAATTCCTCACCGCCATAGCGGCAGGGTATGTCGGTGGCCCGTACCCTCTCGCGGATCAGCGTGGCCAGGATCCGCAGCACCTTGTCGCCTTCCGGGTGGCCGTGCTCGTCGTTGAACTGCTTGAAGTGATCCACGTCGATCATGAGCAGGGACAGGGGGACCGGGATCCGCTGGCTCCGGCGGATCTCCATCTGGAGCACGTCCTCGAAGTGGCGGAAATTGTACAGGCCGGTGAGCCCGTCCGTTGTGGCCAGTTCCTTCAGCCTTTCGTTGGCGGACTCGAGTTCGCGGTTCCTTTCCCGGACCTCGTCCTCCAGTCTCACCGTGTTGGCCTGGATGTGCTCGGCCATGTTGTTGAAGGTCAGGCTCAGTTCGGCCAGTTCGTCTCGACTGGTCACCTTGGCCCGGGTGGACAGGTCTCCCGCTGCGAAGCCACTGGCCGCCGTCGTGAGCGATTTCACCGGGCGGACCACGTGACGGCTGAGGAACAGGGCCGCCAGCATGGCCGTGAGCACGATGACCAGCAGGGTCGTGGCCATGGCCTTGAAGATCAGATCGGAGAGGTTCGACTGCACGCGGTCCAGTCCGATACCCGCGATGGCCGTCCCCCAGCGGATTCCGCGCTGGCCGGGTACCGACGAAACCACGGGCTCGCTCACCATCAGGGTGTCCTTCCCGTTGCGGGTCGTCACCCTGACCAGGGATTGACGTGCATCGCCGGCCTCCACGGAAAAAGGGTCGTCCGCCAGGGCGCCGTAGCGCCACTGTTCCGTGTGCCCCACCACGTGACCATCGGGATCGACGACTGCCACGAACTGGATGTCCAGGAGTTCCATGTTCCGTTCCATGAGGGTGGACAGGACACCGTCGAGGACCTCGATCTGGTTCGAAGCCAGGTAGCCCGTGGTTTCCACGGCCAGTACCGCGAGGAACGTGCGGGCGCGCAGTTCGGCCTCTTCAACGTAGGTGTCCTTGTGGGCCTGGATCAGCAGCGTGCCCAGGACCGCCAGGGCCACCATGGCGATGCCCACCCCGTAGACCAGGATTTTGGTTCTGAGACTCACGGGGCCTCCCCGCCCAGGGCCCGGACCTTTGAAAGGACCTCGCGGACCGGACCGTAGAACGAGTCGCTGGTGGGGACCCAGCCGTTGACATACTGGAGACCGCCCAGGGCCTTGCGGCCCGTCTCGGACGTGTTGTTGAGTTCGTCCAGGGCCTGGGAGACGGCCTCCACCAACCCCGACTCCAGCCCGGGTCTGGCCACCAGGGCGTCCAGGGGAATCCGGCCCGTGACCCCGAGCACCCGGAGGGATCCGGTGTCGATTTCCTTCATACGGGCGGATTTGAGGGCCCCCTGGAAGGTGGCGCCCGCGTCCACGCGCCCCTCGAGCACCGCCCGGATCACGGCATCGTGGGACCCGAGGAAGATGGCGTTGGTGAAATCCAGGCCAGGTGACAGGCCCGCCGACATCAGTCGCCCCAGGGGAAACAGGTAACCGGAGGCCGACGACCGTTCCACGAAGGCGATGCGCTTTCCCGCCAGGGCACCAAGGTCGGTGATGGGGCTGTCCCGGCGCACGATGACGTACCCGGAGTAGTGGACTGCCCCGTCCACCACCATGGTGCGCAGCAGGCGGAGGCAGGGGATCTGTTCATGGGCCTTCACGTAGGCCAGCGGAGGGAGCTTGGC
>JADHTP010000066.1 GCA_016784945.1 Deltaproteobacteria bacterium
GGGACGTACTACAACAGCGTCCAGTACGGTGTGGACGCCGAGACCGGCCGCATCGATTACGGCCAGGTCAGGGAACTGGCCAGGACCCACCGACCGAAGCTCCTCATTGCCGGCGCCACGGCCTACCCGCGCCTCATCGACTTCCAGGTCATGAGAACCATCGCGGACGAGGTGGGCGCGTTCTTCCTGGCCGACATGGCCCACATCGCCGGCCTGGTGGCCGGCGGGGCACACCCGAGCCCCGTGCCCCACGCCCACGTGGTCTCCACCACCACCCACAAGACCCTGCGTGGACCCCGGGGCGCCATGCTGCTGTGCAAGGAAGATCAGAAGAAGGCCGTGAACAAGGCCGTGTTCCCAGGTCTGCAGGGCGGGCCCCACAACCACACCACGGCCGGCATCGCCGTGGCCCTGAAAGAGGCCGCCACGCCGGCATTCAAGGAATACGCGCACCAGATCGTGAAGAACGCCCGCGCCCTGGCCGAGGCCCTCTCCGGGTACGGCTTCAGCCTGGTGTCCGGGGGTACGGACAATCATCTCATCCTCATGGACGTTACGCCCCGGGGTATGACCGGCAAGGCCTACGCCAAGGCCCTGGATCGGGCGGGACTGGAGTGCAACTACAACACGGTCCCCAACGATCCGCGCAAGCCCTTCGATCCCAGCGGCCTGCGCCTGGGAGCGGCGGCCGTGACCTCCCGCGGAATGAAGGAGGACGCCATGGCGCGCATCGGGGCCTGGTTCAACGAAGTGGCGGAGAACGTGGAGAATGAAGACACCCTGGACCGGGTGGCCGCCGAGGTCCGCGAATTCACCGCAGTCTTCCCCTGCCCGGGCATCGAACGCTGACCGCCGCCGATCCTCCGCGAATCCCTTGATCCTTTGACTTTCCCAGCGGTTTCCGACAATAAAATTGACAGACATCCCGTTATTGAGTAAGTACTCACTCATGGCTCGTCCCACCACCATACGGACAGGGCAAATCCTGAACGCCGCACGCAAGCTGTTTCTGGCCAACGGCTTCGGGGCGTCCACCGCGGACATTGCGCGGGAGGCCGGCGTGTCCGAGGGATCTCTCTTCAAACGGTTTCCCACCAAGGCGGATCTCTTTCGGGCGGCCATGGGCCTGCCGGAATTCCACATCGAGGAAGAAACGGCTTCCCGGGTGGGCAAGGGTAACTTGAGGGACAACCTGGCAAGGCTCATGGACATGATCCTGGAGTTCCATCGCGTCCTCATGCCCCGGGTCATGATGATGTGGGCCCAGCCCGGTCTGAGCCCACTGGAAATGTTGAAGGGCGATCCGGAACACAATCCGCCGCAACAGGCCATGAAAGCGTTGTCCCGTTACCTTGCTGGCGAAGTGGAACGGGGACGACTCAAGCCACAGGACACCGACGTGGTCGCCAGCATGATCATGAGTTCCATGCACAGTTACGTCTTCGGGGAACAGATCGGCATCCGGGAGAAGACCGACGAAGCCGGCTGGAAATACATCCAGTCGGTGATCGACGTGCTGATGGAGGGAATAGCGCCGTGAAGACCCGACTGTCTCTGGCCCTGGCGACGCTGTTCGCCCTGTCCTGCATTCACACGGTTCACGAGGATCCGCGACCTCCAGTGACCCTGCCGGAGGCCTTCGCCCAGGGCAGCGGTGGCGAGGTCGGCGCCGACCGGTGGTGGGAGGCCTTCCAGGACCCCGAACTGAACCGGATCGTGGAAAAGGCCCTCGAAGGCAACCTCGAGATGTTCGGCGCCTGGGCACGGATCGACCAGGCCAATGCCATTGCCATCCAGGCCCGGTCGGCCTGGTATCCGAACCTGTCGGCGAACGCGGACTACGGGTACAACCGGTCCGTCTTCTTTGCCGGGGACCTGGGGAAGCTCGAGCAGGAAACCCACAACTACAATCTGGGCCTGGGTATGTCCTACGAAGTGGACATCTGGGGCAAGATCAAGTCCATGGTGGACGCATCCGATCGGGACGTGGAGGCTACACGGCAGGACCTGGAGTCCATGGCCATGACCCTTGTGGCCCAGGTGACCGAGGTCTGGTTCTCACTGGTGGAAATGGAAGCCCAGATGGATCTCCTGCAGCGGCAGATCGAGATCAACCGGACCTACCGTGATCTTGTGGAGGCGCGCTTCGGACAGGGCATGGCCACGGCCCTGGATGTGTTCCAGCAACGCCAGCAGGTGGAGGCGGTGCGGGCCCAGATGCCCCAGGTGGAGGCGGGACTCCACGTGCTGCGTCACCAGCTGGCCGTGCTCCTGGGCAAACCCCCTTCCGAAAAGGTGGCACACGTCTCGAAGATACTGCCCGTACCGCCGCCGCTCCCGACCACCGGTCTTCCTGCCGACGTAATCGGCAACCGGCCCGACGTGAAGTCGGCCCAGTTGAGGGTCGTCTCAACCGATCATCGCATCGGCATGGCCAAGAAAGACATGCTGCCCTCCTTCCGTCTGAACTTCAATGTGGGATTCACGGCCCAGGACATCACCCAGCTGTTCGACAACTGGATCTTCGGACTCGGAGCCGGTCTTCTGGCTCCGCTCCTGGACGGGGGGCGGCGCCTGGCCGAGGTCGATCGCGTGATCGCACAGCGCCTAGAACTCATCGGACGGTACGGGCAGGTGGTTCTCAACGCCCTCAAGGAAGTGGAAGACGCACTGGTGCAGGAGAGGAAACAACTGGAATACCTGGAAGGACTGCAGGGGCAATTGGACGTGGTGAGGTCCGCCCTCGAAGTGGCCAGGGACCGATACGCGGGGGGCCTCATCGATTACCTTCCGGTGCTCACGGCCCTGCAGTCGGTGCAGGCGATCGAAAGGTCCGAACTGACCGCGCGACGACAAGCCCTTTCCTACCGGATCCAGCTCTGCCGAGCCATCGGGGGGGACTGGACCGGCGAACTGGAACGTCCCGAACCTCCGTATGAAAAGGACCCGGCGGAGCAAGCAGGAGAAGGCCAATGAACAGGGAAACGATGACCCGGGTTGTCGCCCGGATCGTCCTGCCGATCCTGGTTCTGGCGGTGGGAGTGGCGGCCATGATGATCCTGATCAAGACCCGCCCCGAACCGGGCCGCCAGGAGACCGCGAAATCGCGGACCTGGGTAACCGTGGTGTCGCCCGAAGCTTCACAGCGCAGCGCCGTGGTCCAGGGGATGGGAACGGTCACGGCCTCCCGTACCGTCATGGTCATGCCCGAGGTGGCAGGCCGCGTGGTGGAGGTCCACCCGGAACTGGTCCCGGGAGGCCGCGTCAAAGCCGGCGAAATCATCGCGCGTGTCGACGACAGGGATTACCGGATTGCCATTGAACAGCAGAAGGCCAACCTCGCCCGGGCACAGTTCGAGCTGAAGGTGGAATCCGGTCGCGGGACCATCGCAAAGAAAGAGTGGGGCCTGCTCGAAGAGGGGGTGGCCACCACCGAACAGGGCCGGGGACTCGCCCTGCGCAAACCCCATATGGAGACGGCCAAGGCGGCCGTGGCGGCGGCAAAAAGCGGCCTGGATCTCGTCCGGTTGAACCTGGATCGATGCAGTCTGCGGGCCCCGTTCAACGCCCTGGTGCTCAAGGAGTCCGTGGAGGTGGGGCAATTGATAGGCCCCCAGTCCATGGTGGCCACGCTGGTGGGCACGGACCAGTACTGGGTCCAGGTCTCGGTCTCCGTGGATGAACTGGAGTGGATCGACATTCCGGGTCTGAACGCGGAGCAGGGCGCCACCGCCAGGATCATCGACCCCACGGCGAAAGAGGGCCGGGGCGAGCGTCAGGGCCGGGTGGTGCGGCTCCTGGGTGACCTGGATCCGGTGGGCCGCATGGCGCGACTGCTGGTGGCCGTGGATGACCCCCTTGGAACCGGCGAGGGGCGCCCTGGCCTGCCCCTGCTTCTCGGTTCCTATGTCCAGGTGGAAATCGAGGGAATGACAAAGGACGCCGTTTTCCAGTTGCCCCGGAAGGCGCTGCGTGACGGCGATCTCGTCTGGATCATGGATGGGTCGGACAAGCTGGACATCCGGCCGGTGCAGGTGTGGCGTCGCATGGGAGACCGCGTCTTCGTCACCGAAGGACTGGAGGTAGGCGACCGGGTGGTGACCAGCCGGCTGGCCACTCCCATCAAGGGACTCGACCTGCGGACCGGGACCGACGACGTCAAGGCGAACCCCGTGGCCGACAAGGTGGCAGGGGAGGTCGAACCGTGAAAGACCATGCCCAGACCAACGGCGGGCCCGTTGCCTGGATGGCCCGTAATCCCGTTGCGGCGAACCTGGCCGCGGTGGTGCTGATCGTGGGCGGTATCGTGGTGGGCCGCCAGGTCAAGCAGGAAGTCTTTCCCGAGTTCGACCTGGACATGGTGGCCATCGGCGTCCCCTACCCGGGGGCCAGCCCCTCGGAGGTGGAGCAGGGAATCATCCTGGCCATCGAAGAGGAGATTCGCGGTCTGGACGGAGTCAAGCGAGTCTCGTCCAATGCCGTGGAAAGCGCCGGCTCGGTCATCGTGGAACTCCTGGCCGGCGAAGATCAGAACAGGGCCCTCACGGACATCAAGACCGCCGTGGACCGGATCGTCACATTTCCCGAGGAGGCGGAACGGCCCACGGTGAGCCTCATCAGCAGCCGGCGGGAGGTCATCACCATGGTGGTCCACGGGGACGTGGGCGACAAGGTCCTGCGCAACCTCGCGGACAGGACCCGGGACGATCTCCTGGAATCCGAAAACATTTCATACGTGGAACTGGCCGGCGTCCGCCCCCTGGAAATCCAGGTGGATGTACCCCAGGCCGCATTGAGGGCCCATCGCATCACCCTGGAACAGATCGCTGCACAGGTGCGGCGATCGGCGGTGGAACTGCCGGCAGGGGCCGTGAAGACCCGGGCCGGCGAGGTCCTTCTGCGCACGGCAGAGCGCCGGAACCTGGGTGTGGAATTCGAGGACCTGACCATTCTCAGCGACGCCACCGGGACCCGGGTGCGCCTGGCCGACATCGCCACGGTCACCGACGGGTTCTCGGACATCGACGTGTCGGGCGAGTTCGATGGAAAACCGGCCATCATGATCCAGGCCTACCGGGTGGGCGACCAGACCCCCATCGAGGTGGCGGACGCGGTCAAGGACTATATCGAGTCCAAGAAGGGCCAGCTTCCGCCCGGCGTGGGCGTGTCAGTGCTCATGGACTGGTCCGAGGTCTACAAACAACGGGTGGACCTGCTGCTGCGCAATGCCACCATCGGCCTGCTCCTGGTCCTGCTCACCCTGGGCATGTTCCTCGAATTGCGGCTGGCCTTCTGGGTCACCTTCGCCATCCCCCTGTCCTTCCTGGGTTCTCTGTTGTTCATGCCGGCCCTGGACGTGTCCATCAACATGCTGTCGCTCTTCGCCTTCATCGTGACCCTGGGAATGGTGGTGGACGACGCCATCGTGGTGGGCGAGAACGTCTACCTGCTCAGGAGACAGGGAGCCTCGTACATCGATGCCGCCATCAAGGGGGCCCGGCAGATGGCCGTACCGGTGACCTTCGCGATCCTCACTACCATCGCGGCCTTTTTGCCCCTGGTCTTCGTGGCCGGGATCATGGGCAAGTTCATGAAGGTCATCCCCATCATCGTGATCTCCGTGCTGGTGATCTCGCTGGTTGAGTCCTTTTTCGTGCTTCCCGCCCACCTCGGCCACCTGAGGGAAGTCAAGGGAAAGGGTCTGTGGGCCGTGTTAAATCGACAGCAGCAGCGGTTCAGCCGATTCCTGGAATGGCTGATCCGGCGCACTTACGCACCGGTGCTCAAGCGGGTTCTCCGCATGAGGTACCTGACCCTGGCCGTGGGCCTGGCCATGTTCATCGCCACCGTGGGCTTCATCAAGGGGGGCCACATCGACTTCACCTTCATGCCCAGCGTGGAGTCGGACCTGGTGTACGCCAGCGTCGTCATGCCCTTCGGGACGCCCCTGGAAGAGACCGAGGCGGTGCGGGACCGCCTGTCCCGCGCGGGACGGGAGATCCTTGACGTACACGGGGGTGACGACATCCTGCGCGGCTTCTTCACCTTGACCGGCGTGCCTTTGAGTGGTGGTGGACCCCACAGCGCCGTGTCGGCCGGGACGGGGACCCACCTGACCAACGTAGCCATCTACATGGTGCAGAGTGACAAGCGCCCGGTCACGGCCGGTGAATTCACACGACAGTGGCGTGCACGGGCGGGGGAGATTCCCAACGCCGAATCCATCACCTTCAATTTCAAGGCGGGGCCCAGTTCCGGCGCGGCCATCGACATCCAACTGAGTCATTCGGACCTGAAGGTCCTGGAACAGGCGGGGGCGGACCTGGCCGAGGCACTGGCCACCTACAACGGCGTGTTCGACGTGGACGACGGTTTCGAAGAGGGTAAGCCCCAGCTCGATTTCAAGATGAAGCCCGCCGCAGCCAGCCTGGGAATCACGGCAATGGACCTGGGTCGGCAGGTCCGGGCGGCCTTCTACGGGGCCGAGGCGCTGAGGCAGCAGCGGGGTCGGGACGAGGTCCGGGTCATGGTCCGGTTGCCTGAAGCCGAGCGCAGCACGGAAAAGGACGTGGAGGATCTTCTGATCCGCACGGCCGCAGGCGGGGAAATCCCCCTGCTGCAAGCCGCCGAACTGCACCGGGGCCGGTCCTACACGGCCATCCGCCGCACCGATGGGAAGAGGACCGCCGACATCACGGCCGACGTGATCGAGGGGGTTGCCAACCCGGAGAAGGTGCGGATCGACCTGGAAAAGGACGTGATCCCCGGGCTGCTGGATCGGTACCCCGGCCTGGGCTACAGCCTGGAAGGCAAGCAGAGGGAAAGGGCCGAGTCCATGGACTCCCTGGCCAACCTGTACCTCGTGGCCATGATCCTGATTTTCGCGTTGCTGGCCGTTCCCCTGAAGAGCTACGTCCAGCCCATCGTGGTCATGTCGGCCATTCCCTTCGGCCTGGTGGGGGCGGTCATCGGCCACCTGTTCATGGGATTCGACCTGAGCCTCATCAGCATGATGGGGATCGTGGCCCTGTCCGGCGTGGTGGTGAACGACTCGCTGATCCTGGTGGACACGGCCAACAAGAACCTCCGAAACGAAGGCATGTCCCCCATGAAGGCTATGTATGAAGCCGGACAGCGCCGTTTCAGGCCCATCATCCTCACGTCCCTGACCACGTTCCTGGGCCTGGCCCCCATGATCTTCGAGTCCTCTGTACAGGCCCGGTTCCTCATCCCCATGGCCATCAGCCTGGGCTTCGGGATACTGTTCGCCACCTTCATCATCCTGCTCATCGTCCCGTCGCTGTTCCTGATCGTGGCGGACCTGACAAGGTCTTCGAAGGACAAGATAACGGACGAAATTACAGCGCCATGACCATCCGGCGGAACCGGTCGCCCCGCTCTTCATAGCTCGCGAACCGATCGAAGGACGAGGCCGCGGGGGAAAAGAGCACCACACCCGCAGGCGCCGCGGCCTTCAGGGCCTGCCTCAGGGCCGTTTCATGGTCGTCCACCACCTCCAGGGCCAAGGTGTCGGGAAATTCCCGTGACATGCGCTCCGCGGTTTCGCCTACCAGGATCACGTGCCGGCAACCGCGATCCACCTCATGGGCGAGATCCTCGAAGGACAGGCCCTTTTCATGTCCGCCGGCGATGAGCACCACCGGCTCGTCGAAGGCCCTCAGGGCCGTAATGGCGGCGTGGGGATTGGTGGCCTTGGAATCGTTGTAGATCCGCACGCCGTCCAGTTCCCGCAGGAACTCGATGCGGTGAGGGAGGCCCCGGTAGGAGGCCAGGCCCTCGGCCAGGGCGCCGGTGTCCGGCTCGAAGGGGAAACAGGCGGCCAGGGCCAGAAGAGCGTTCTCCGTGTTGTGCCCTCCAGGCAGGGAGATATCCTTCCGATCGCACACCTTCCTGGACACGCCGCTGTGTGCCAGGTACAGGGATCCGCCATGGAACCAGGCCCCGTTTTCCACGGGACCGCGCCGGGACACCTCCAGCACGTTCTGGCCGCGATGGGGACACAGGTCGTGACCGGGCGTCGCCCAGGACGAAAGGAGGGGGTCGTCACGGTTCCTGACGAACCAGTCACCCGCACCCTGGTTTGCCGCCACCAGGGACTTGGCCCGCAGGTAGGCGTCGAAGGACCCATGATATTCGATGTGGTCCTCGGCCAGGTTGGTGACCAGCGCCACCAGGGGGTGGAACCAGGAGGTGGAAATCAGTTGGAAGCAGCTGACCTCGGCCACCACCACGTGGTCAGGCGCAACCGAGTCCAGCAGGTCGCACAGCGGGTTGCCCAGGTTCCCCGCGGCATGGGCCGTGTGTCCGAGCCTGCGCAGGAGGTGAGCCGTCAGGGTGGTCACGGTGCTCTTGCCGTCCGTGCCCGTCACGGCCACGGTCCGACCGAGGAAGAGGCGGTGGAACAGCTCCACCTCACCGATCACCTCGCCCCCCTCGCGGTGGGCCTCCTGGAAGACCGGGGCGGCGGGGGGGATGCCCGGGCTCAGCACCACCGTGTCGCCAGGGCGGATCACCTCCCCGCCCAACACCGTTTCGATGCCGGGATGGAGATTGGCCACGGCCTCACGCAGCCCCTTGGTATCCTGTCCGTCGGAAAGGACCACCTGGCCCCCGCGCCGACACAGGGCGTTGGCGGCCGAAATCCCGCTTCTGCCCATGCCCACGACGCTGAAGGAGCGGCCCCTGACAGTCACGGTTTCCCTTTGTCCAGTTGTGCAGCGAAAGCGTCCGCCACGGCAAACAGGTCGTCCCCGCCGAAAAAGACCACGGTGTCGTTCGCGCGGACCCTCTCCTGGAGGACCCGGGTGATGTCCTCCATCACGGGCACATAGACCACATCGGACCCGGACGACCGGATCTTCTCCACCAGGAAATCGTCGTCCACGCCTATTAGCGGCACCTCGCCCGCGGTGTAGGTCTCGGTGACCAGGGTGAGGTCGGTACCCGTGAAGGCGGTCCTGTATTCGTCCTGCAGGTAGTGGATCATGGTGAAACGGTAGGGCTTGAACACTGCCACGATGCGCCCCGGCGCAAAGGCCCGGGCCGCTTCGATCACGCTGCGGATCCCCGTGGGGTGGGAGATGTAGTCCTTGACCACCGTGCAACCGCCCGCCTCCACCACGGTGAACCGGTTCTCCATGCCCTTGAAGGCGGGAAGGGCCTCGCGGACCTGCTCCACGTCCACCCCTTCCTCGAGGACCACGGACAAAGCGGCCGCCGCGTTCATGGCGTTGTACCGGCCCGGGACCTCCATGTGGAACTGGCCCAGGTCTCCCCCGGGCCCGCGCAGTCGAAACCTCGATCCCATCTTGCGGGGCTCGAATCCTGTTACGCGGTACCGGCAATCCGGTCCCTCTCCATAGGTAACGGAGTCCCGCCTTGCGGCCTGGAGCACGCGCCGGATGTTGTGGTCGTCGCCGTTGACGTGCAGGTGTTCGGGTGCCATTGCGGAGGTCAGGTAGTCCGAGAACCGGGCCAGCAGGCCGTCCAGGTCCCGGTAGAAATTGAGGTGGTCCGCCTCCAGGTTGTTGATGACCAGGCGTACGGACCGGGTGTTGGTAAAGGACCCGTCAGACTCGTCCAGCTCGCAGACCAGGTGACGACCGACCGCCTGACGGGCGTTGGTGCCGAAGTTCAGTAAGAGACCCCCGATGGCAAAGGAAGGGTCCCTGCCCGCGGCCTCGAGCAACCATGCGGTCAGGGCGGACACAGTGCCTTTTCCGTTGGTCCCCGTGACACCGAGGCTCCGGTGGCCTTCCATGAGCGCACCGAGCACCCGGGACCGATGGACCACGGGAAGTCCCGCCCCCCGTGCGGCCACCAGTTCCGGATTGGACGCGGGAATGGCCGTGGAGACCACCACCAGGTCCGCTCCGGCCGGGTTGTCGGGGTGGTGGCCGATGGTCACTCGGGCGCCTTCTTCCCGCAGGGCCAGGGTGATGGCCGATTCCCTCACGTCCGACCCCGAGACCACCAGGCCGCGGGCGAGCAGGAGCCGGGCCACGGCACTCACGCCGATGCCGCCGATACCGAGGAGGTGGACATGCCCGATGGACTGGAGATCCACCTCGATTTCATCGCTGTGGGTCATTCCTTTCCCTGGTCCGGATCACTGGACGGCTCGTTGGCCCAGGCCGGGGCACGGCGCTCGAAGAACGCCTGCAGCCCCTCCTTGTGCTGGGGAGAGGCCCACAACCCCGTGAACAGGTCCAGTTCGTTGTCGAGGCACTGCTCGAAGGGCAGGGACTGGGTCGCCCGCACGGCCTTTTTGGCCGCCCGGATGGCCTCGGGGCTGATGAGTTCCAGGCTGGCCCGGATCTCGTCCAGGTAGTCGTCCATTTCATCGCCGGCAATGAGATCGTTCACCAGCCGGATGGCTTTCGCGCTGTCGGCGGTGATGGGCCTTCCCGTTGTAAGGAGGAAGAGGGCGCTGCCGGGCCCTACCCGTCGCGTAAGCCGGGTGGCGCCGCCCCATCCCGTGATCAGTCCGAAACGCCCCTGGGTGAAGGCGAGGTGGATCCCCTCGGCGGCGATCAGGATGTCGGCGGCCAGGATGAGCTCGCACCCGCCACCGAAGACATCCCCTTCGAGGACCGCGATCACCGGACACGGCAGGTCTTCCAGGGCGGACAGGACCTTGCGCATCTTCAGGGCCATTTTCCGACCCTTTTCGGGGGTGTCCAGGGCGGCGAATTCCTGCAGGTCGCCACCGGCAAGGAAAACCTGGTCGTCCTCGGACTGCAGGGTCACCGATCGGATATCCGGATGGGCGCCGATCTCCTCGATGATCGCCCCGAAGCGATCCATCATGTCGATGGTCATCACCGGCGGGCCCGATTGCGGCTTTTCGAACCAGATGACGGCGTGCCGGCCAAGACGGCTCAG
The DNA here is from genome assembly GCA_016784945.1 of Deltaproteobacteria bacterium. GTDB lineage: Bacteria > Myxococcota_A > UBA9042 > DTJE01 > DTJE01 > JADDHL01. The sequence continues at coordinate 10,906 of JADHTP010000066.1, forward strand.
ATGGATGCAATTACCCGTTTCATCGCTCATGGTACACGTTCTCCTTTCAACCCGGCCAGATGATCCAGGGCCTCCCTCACCACCACCGGATCCGTGGTCTGGTCCGAAACCAGCTCCAGGGTCCTTATGGCCCCAAGGCCACCGATGTCGGCAATGGCCTGCATGGCGGCGAAAGGCACCTCCGGGGCGGGGGACAGAGCGAGTCGACCCAAGGCCCTCACGGCCTGCGGGTCCCCGATACGACCCAAGGCCCCGACCGCCCTCAGTACCACGTTCGGGTTCGTCCCGTCGAGGAGCCGCATCAAGGGTTTCACGGCGCCGGTCAGGTGGCGGTCACCGGCCTGGCCAACCGCCGCCAGGAGGGCGTTACGGGTCGCCGTGGCCCCGGAGGAAAGGGCCGCGATCACCCCCGTATCCGGCGCCTCCGTCACTCGGTGCTGCTCGACCGCGTCGGACACGGCCTCCCGGATACCCCGGCCCACGGCCATGCAGGACAGGAATCCCTGCCCTCGCCAGCACCAGGGGCAAAGCCCCACGGAGAATCCCTCGTAGAGGGAGTCCGGTTCGTCTTCCATGGCCACGGTCAACTGGACCGCCGTGTGGACCAGGACCTCCCCGGACTCGCCTTCCGTGGAACAGCCCACGGCCACCCGCAATCCGGGACCTCCTCCATTGCCCAACGGCTCCAGACCGGCCAGGGCCAGCACCAGACCGGCCTCCACCGGGCAGATCACCGGGGCGTCCCCGGGGGCCGGGATCGTTTCCAGCCGGATGAACCCGAAGGCCGGCCGCCCGTCCGCGATTCCCATGGATCGGTGGTCAGCCCCGCACCCGGCTGCCAGGACCAGGCTCGCGACCAGGGGGAGACGCCATTTAATCCACGATTGACTCACCGGGATTTTCTACCACATGGAGGCACTGGTGTCCCGGGTCCACGTCCACGTCCAGGGTCAAGGGGAATGGACATCCTGCCGTACTTAACCGATCATTCCCGCCGGAGGTGACCCGGTGTCGTTCGACGTACTGGTAGTGGGCGGAGGTCATGCGGGCACGGAAGCGGCCCTGGCCGCGGCCCGCCTCGGCGTCCGCACGGCGCTGATCACCCAGGACCCGGAGAAGATGGGTCTCATGTCCTGCAATCCCGCCATAGGCGGCATCGGCAAGGGGCACCTGGTCAAGGAAATCGATGCCCTGGGTGGCGAGATGGGCCGCAACACGGACGCCACAGCCATCCAGTTCCGTACGCTGAACACCCGGAAGGGCCCCGCCGTGCGCGCCACCCGGGCCCAGTGCGACAGGGCCCTCTATGCCCGCAGGCTCGGGACCGTGATCCGCGAGGACCCCGGCGTCACCGTGGTGAAGGGCGAAGTCGTGGGGCTCGTGACCCGGAAAGACGGTGTAAAGGCGGTTCGCCTGGCCGACGGCCGGGAACTGGAATCGGCCACCGTGGTGCTCACCACGGGGACCTTCCTGGAGGGGCTGCTCCATTTCGGGGATGACCAGCGACCGGGCGGCCGCATCGGGGATGCCCCGTCCACCGGGTTGTCCGGCTGTCTGCGCGACCTGGGCTTCCCCGTGGGCCGGTTGAAGACAGGAACGCCTCCAAG
>JADHTP010000067.1 GCA_016784945.1 Deltaproteobacteria bacterium
GGTCAGGCGCCTGCTGGATAAGGTCTACAACGACCGGGAAAAGCTCATCGACGTGCGGGAAGACCAGGTGGAAGGCGCCGACGTGGTGGTGGTCAGCTTCGGCATCACCTCCCGCGTGGCCGGCGCAGCCATCGATATGGCCCGCGCCAAGGGCGTGAAGGTGGGTCACCTCCGGATGATCATCACGTGGCCGTTCCCGGCCTCGAAGATTGCGGCGCTGGCCGAGGCCGTCAAGGCCTTCGTGGTGCCCGAGCTGAACATGGGGCAGATGGTCATCGAGGTGGAAAGGGCCGTCTGCGGCAAGGCGGAGGTCATCTCCGTTCCCCATGCCGGTGGCACGGTTCATGAGCCCGAGGTCATCCTCGAGCAGATCATGGAGGCGGCAAAATGAGTGCGAACCCCGACGTCTGCATGGGCGTGGAATGCGAAAATCCGGTCATGCCCTACCTGCGACAGGAAAGGATGCCTCACATCTGGTGCCCGGGTTGCGGCATCGGCACCACGGTGAACTGCTTTGCCCGTGCCCTGACGGATTCCGAGTTGGACCTCGACAAGGTGTCCATCGTTTCCGGGATCGGTTGCACGGGGCGGGTGGCCGGCTACCTGGACCTGGATTCGTTCCACACCACCCACGGCAGGCCCATTGCCTTTGCCACGGGACTCAAGCTGGCGAACCCGGAACTCAAGGTGGTGGTGTATTCCGGCGACGGTGACCTCACCGCCATCGGTGGCAACCACTTCGTTCACGCCGCCCGGCGGAACATGGACCTGTTGGTTGTCTGCGTGAACAACTTCACCTACGGCATGACCGGTGGACAGTGCGCTCCCACGACGCCGCTGGGCGCCAAGCAGACCACCATGCCGTACGGGAACTTCGAGCAATCGTTCAACCTGGCCCACCTGGCGGACGCCTGCGGCGCCGTGTATGTGGCCCGCTGGACGGTGTTCCACGTCAAGCAGCTCGCCCGGGCTATGAAGGAAGGCCTGAAGAAGCGCGGGTTCGTGTTCATCGAAGTGATGGCCCCCTGTCCCACGTTGTTCTCCCGTCGGAACCGGCTGGGTGACGGTGTGGAGCAGGTGAAGTACTACAAGGAACGCAGCAAGATCAACCACGAGGCCGACACCAAGGACGTGGCTCTGACCTTCCAGGGTGACATCACGGTCGGCAAGTTCGTGGATCGCGAAAGGCCCACGTGGCTGGACGGCATGAACAGCCATTATTCCGATGTTTTCGGTGACAAGTACAAGCCTTATGGGGTGACCGATGGCGAAGACTGAAATCCGTATTGGCGGTCTGGGCGGCCAGGGCGTGATCCTCTCCGGGATCATTATCGGCAAGGCCGCGTCGATTTACGATGGCAAGCACTCGACCTTGATCCAGGCTTTCGGGCCCGAGGCGCGGGGCAGCGCGTGCAGCGCCCAGGTCATGATCGATGACAATGCCATCGGCTATCCCTACGTCAAGACGCCGGACATCCTGGTGGTCATGTCCAGTGCCGCCTACACGCAGTTCGTTCCTGAACTGGGTGATTCCGGCATGCTTCTGTACGAAGAAGAACTGGTGGATCCCAAGGACCTGCCCGCGGGCGTCAAGACCTACGGCATCCCGGCTACCCGCATTGCGGAAGAGCTCGGTCGTCGCCTGGTCCTGAACATCGTGATGGTGGGCTTCTTTGCCGGCGTCACCGGCATTCTGTCGCCCAAGGCCGTGGAGAAGGCCGTCCTGGCGTCCGTACCCAGGGGCACCGAGGATCTCAACCTCAAGGCCTTCAAACGGGGGTTCGAGCACGGCGAAAGCCTGGTCAAGGGCAACTGATCCGGTCCGTCGGCCGCGGGCTTTCCTCCTCGGGACTTCACCCCGGACCCATTGCCATATCCTTCGCGCGCGTGTACCATCAATTAAAGGTTCAGTTACGGATGCCAGGGCGGGCCCGGAGGTGTTGCGTGGATCTGGAAGGCTATCCCAAATATCTGCCGCTTAAGGGCGAAGAGCAGGTCATCATCCGACCTTTGAAGGCCACCGACGAGGCCGGATTGCTGGATTTTTTCAGTGTGTTGCCAGAGCAGGACAGGCTGTTCCTGCGCGAGGACGTGACCCGGCCCGAGGTCATCCAGGGATTCGTCCAGAACATCGACTTCGATTCGGTGATGCCCCTTCTGGCCGAGCACGAGGGCAAGATCGTGGGCGACGCGACGCTGCACCTCACCCGGCACGGCTGGACGCGACACGTTGGCCAGATTCGCATGGTGGTGGCCCGGAAATTCCAGCACCGGGGGCTGGGGACCGCCATGGCTCGGTGCCTGGTGCGCCACGCCGTGAGCCTGGGCCTGGACAAGCTGCTGGCTGAGGTGGTGGACAACCAGATCGCGGCGAAGAGGGCCTTCGAGAAGCTGGGTTTCAAGCAGGAGGCGGTGCTGCGAAATCAAGTCCGGGACATCCATGGCGTCAAGCGCAACCTGGTGATCCTGTCCAATGACGTGTCCCATATCTGGGAAACCATGGAGGCCATGGTGGCCGACTTCTCGCCGACCTATGGCGGATGACCCCGTGTCCAACGATATACGGCAATAATAACGGCGACATGCGTCCCAGCTGCCCCGGTTGGCGCCAAGGGCCGATCCCGAACGGCCGACAGTCGACGACCGACGCCTCCCCACATCGGCCTTGCAGGTAGCGTCTTTTCCCTTGACAAATCTGCCCGTGCGCTTAAACTACGCTGCCCATCGAGGACCGAGCTGTGTCCTCATGGCTTAGGGTGCCCGTTTTGGAGGTCAACGGCGATGCCGACCATCAACCAGTTGATTCGTAAAGGCAGGACTCCACCGAAGTCCAAGACCAAGGCTCCGGCTCTTCAGCGCTGCCCGCAGAAGAGGGGTGTCTGCACCCGGGTGTACACGACCACACCCAAGAAGCCGAACTCGGCCATGCGGAAGGTCGCTCGTGTCCGTCTGACCAACGGGTTCGAGGTGACGGCATACATTCCCGGCGAGGGACACAACCTCAGCGAGCACTCCCAGGTTCTCATCCGGGGCGGGCGCGTTAAGGACCTTCCGGGCGTCAGGTATCACATCGTCCGTGGCACCCAGGATACCGAGGGTGTGGATGATCGCCGGCGCGGTCGTTCGAAGTACGGAACGAAGAAACAGAAGGGCGTGGTTTAGGAGGCGGTCCATGCCAAGACGCAGAGTCATCCAGAAAAGAAAAGTCCTGCCTGATCCGAGGTTCAACGATCAGCTGGTGACGCGCTTTATTCATTGCCTGATGGAACGGGGCAAGAAGAGCACGGCCGAGCGGATCTTCTATGAAACCATGGACCTCATCGGCGAAAGGACCAAGGAAGATCCCCTGAAGATCTTCAAGAGGGCCGTGGACAACGCCAAGCCCCAGCTGGAGGTCAAATCCCGGCGGGTTGGTGGCGCCACGTACCAGGTGCCCATCGAGGTTCGGTCGGAGCGCAAGAACGCCCTGGCCATACGCTGGGTCCTGTTGTACGCCCGGAGCCGTTCCGAAAAGGGCGTGGTGCAGAAGCTGGCGGCCGAATTGATCGACGCATTCAATGGTCGCGGCAATGCCGTGAAGAAGAAAGACGACACCCACCGTATGGCCGAAGCCAACAAGGCTTTCGCCCACTACAGGTGGTAGATAAGGCAGGTTGATCGTCGTGGCGCATCGGTCGGACATAAACGCGATTCGCAATATCGGTATCATGGCGCACATCGATGCCGGCAAGACCACGACCACGGAACGGATCCTCTACTATTCAGGCGTTTCCCACCGTATCGGCAACGTAGACGACGGCAACACCCAGATGGACTGGATGGCCCAGGAGCAGGAGCGGGGTATCACCATCACCTCCGCCGCCACCCGGTGCTTCTGGAAAGACCATGTCATCAACATCATCGACACCCCCGGGCACGTGGACTTCACCGTGGAAGTGGAGCGCTGCCTCCGGGTCCTCGACGGCGGCGTGGTGGTGTTCTGCGCGGTGGCCGGCGTCCAGCCCCAGTCGGAAACGGTCTGGCGCCAGGCGGACCGGTACCGGGTGCCCCGCATCGCCTTCGTGAACAAGATGGACCGCACCGGCGCCGACTTCCGCAACTGCGTGGAGCAGATCCGGAGCCGTCTGCGGGCCCACGCCGTGCCGGTCCAGATCCCCATGGGCGTGGAAGCGGCTTTCCGCGGTGTCATCGACCTGGTGGAAATGAAGGCCATGGTGTTCGACCGGGACGTGCTCGGTTCCGAGTTCACGGAATCGGACATCCCGGCCGAGTACGCCGAAGCCGCTGCCAAGGCACGGGAAGACATGCTGGATGCCGTGGCGGAATTCGATGACCGTGTGCTCGACAAGTTCCTCGCCGGCGAGGATGTGACCCCCGCCGATGCCAGGTCGGCATTGAGGGCGGCCACAGTGCACCATCAGGTGGTCCCGGTTCTGTGCGGAACGGCGTTCAGGAACAAGGGCGTGCAGCAGTTGCTGGACGCGGTCAACCACTTCCTGCCCTCACCGGCGGACCTTCCCCCGGTCAAGGGCATCGAGCCTTACAAATCCAATGGCGTGGAAGTCGCTCTTGAGCGATCCTCATCCGCCGATGAGCCGTTCAGCGCCATGGCGTTCAAGATCATGAACGACCCCTTCGTCGGCCAGTTGACCTTCATCCGGACCTACTCGGGGACCCTGAAGGTGGGCGAGACCTTGTTGAATACCTCCCAGGACAAGAAGGAGCGTGTCAACCGCCTGGTCAGGATCCACGCCAACAAACGCGAGGAGCTGAAGGAAGTCCATGCCGGCGATATCGTGGGCGTGGTGGGCACGAAGTCCACGGTCACGGGCAACACGCTGTGTGATCCGAAGCATCCCATCCTTCTGGAAACCATGAAGTTCCCGGCGCCCGTGGTGGACGTGGCCATCGAGGCCGAGGGAGAGGGCGAAACGGACAAGCTCTTTGCGTCGCTCCGCCGGTTGGCCCTCGAGGATCCCAGCTTCAAGATCACCGTGGACGGCGAAACGGGCCAGAACATCGTATCCGGCATGGGCGAACTGCACCTGGAAATCATCGTGGACCGCCTGATGCGCGAATTCGGCGTGTCCACCCGAGTGGGCAAGCCCCAGGTGGCCTACCGCGAAACCGTCACCCGGCCCGCCCAGGCAGTGGCCAGGTACATCAAGCAGACCGGCGGTCACGGCCAGTACGCCCACGTGGAATTCAAGATCGAACCATTGCCCCGTGGCGGAGGCCTCGTGTTCGAGGACGCCACCGTGGGTGGTGCGGTGCCACGGGAATACGTCCCGGCCATCGAACGCGGCGTGCGCGAAGCGGCCCAGTCCGGCGTGCTGGCCCGGTACCATGTGGTGGACGTGAAGGTGACGCTGACCGACGGTTCCCACCACGAGGTGGACTCGTCGGACATGGCGTTCAAGGTTGCAGGCTCCATGGGGTTCAAGGACGCGGTGGCCCGCGCAAGGCCGATCATCCTCGAGCCCATCATGGCGCTGGAAGTGAACGTACCCTCCGAGTACCTGGGGGACGTGTTGGGTAACCTCGGTTCGAGTCGCGCCCGGGTGGTGCGGGTCGAGGCCGTCGGTCCCCTCCACGTTGTAGGGGCGGAGGTTCCGCTGGGCGAGACCTTCGGATATGTCACGAGCCTGAGGTCTTTGTCCCAGGGTCGCGGTGTGCATTCCATGGAGTTCCTGCACTACGCCCCGGCCCCGAGTGAAGTGGTGAATTCGGTCATTGGAGAAGGAAGGAGCATCTAGCATGGCGACGACCCAGAGGATTCGTATCCGCCTGAAGGCGTACGACCACAAGATCCTGGACCAGTCGGTGGGCGAGATCATCGGAACCGTACAGAAAACCGATGCCAAGGTGGCCGGCCCCATCCCTCTTCCAACGAAGATCAGCCGCTACACGGTCTTGCGTTCACCCCACGTGGACAAGAAGAGCCGTGAGCAGTTCGAAATCCGGACGCACAAGCGGGTCATCGATATCCTTGACCCGACGCAGCAGACTTTGGACGCCCTGACGAAGCTGGATCTCAGCCCGGGCGTGGACGTGGAAATCAAGGCTTAGAGGTTGTGATGCCGACCGTCGACGTCTACAAGATGAACAAGAAGAAAGCCGGGAAGGCCGAGCTCTCCGACGGTGTCTTCGACGCGGAATCCCGCCAGCACATCTACTACGATGTGGTGCGCGGGCAACTGCTGTCGCGCCGGCGTGGCACGGCCAAGACCAAGAAACGGTCGGAAGTGGCCGGGTCAACCCGCAAGGTCTACAAGCAGAAGGGAACGGGCCGTGCACGTCATGGCGACAGCCGTTCTCCCCTGTACAAGCGCGGCGGTGCGGTCTTCGGGCCCCAGCCCCGCAACTGGGAGACCCGCATTCCCCGCAAGGTGAAGCGCGCCGCCCTGAAGTCGGCCATTTCCGACCGGCTGCGCGAGGGGCACCTTCTCGTCATCGATGCCATGGACCTCAAGGCGATCAAAACCAAGGAGATCGCCGAGTTCCTGGGTCGTTTCGAACTGTCCAGCGCCCTGCTGGTGGACGTGGACAACCGGTCCCTGTCGCTGTCCTGCCGGAACCTCCCCAACGCCAAGTACCTGGCGGCGAAGGGGTTGAACCTGTTCGACGTGCTGAAGTACGACCACCTGGTCCTGTCAAAGCAGGCGGTCGAGGCCATCGAAGGAGCGCTGAAGCCATGAAGAGCCCATTTGATGTGATCCGGCGCCCCCTGATCACCGAAAAGGCGAACCTGGACAAGGAGCGGTGGAACGCCTACCACTTCGAAGTCCCGATTACGGTGGACAGCCAGGAAATCAGGGAAGCCGTCGAGAAGGTGTTCGACGTCAAGGTCGAAAAGGTCCGGACCATGATCGTGCGCGGCAAGAAGCGGCGCTTGGGTCGTTTCCAGGGCAAGAGGCCCAATTGGAAGAAGGCCATCGTGACCTTGAAGCAGGGCCAGACCATCGACATCTTCGAGGGACTGTAGGCCGGCGAGGCGTAGAGGAGCAGCGACGATGCCTATCAAGAAGTACAAGCCGACCTCTCCCGGACGGCGCAATATGACGGGTTCGGACTTTTCGAACATCACCCGGTCCGAGCCCGAAAAGAAGCTGACCACGCGCAAGCACGGGAAGGCGGGCCGTAACGTGTACGGTCGGATCACCTCCCGGCACCGGGGCGGTGGTCACAAGCGGCTCTACCGCATCATTGATTTCAAGCGCGACAAGGTGGGCGTGCCCGCCAGGGTGGCCGAAATAGAATACGACCCCAATCGCAGCGCCCGCATCGCCCTTCTCCATTACAAGGACGGCGAGAAGCGCTACATTCTGGCCCCCCGGGACGTGAAGGTGGGTGACGAGCTCATCGCCGCCCCCCACGCCGACATCCGGCCGGGCAACACCCTTCCCCTGAAGAACATCCCCCAGGGGACCATGGTCCACAACGTCGAAATGAAGCCCGGTCACGGCGGACAGATGGTCCGTTCGGCGGGCGGTTCCGCACAGCTCATGGCGGTCGAGGGCGGATACGTGCTCCTGCGGCTCCCTTCGGGCGAGCTGCGCAAGGTCCTGGAGAACTGCCGGGGCACCGTGGGCGAGCTGTCCAACAAGGAGCACGAGCAGATCCACCTGGGTAAGGCCGGCCGGAATCGTTGGCTGGGTGTCCGGCCCCAGTCACGGGGCGTGGTTATGAACCCGGTGGACCATCCCATGGGCGGTGGTGAAGGCAAGACCTCCGGCGGCCGTCACCCGTGTACGCCCTGGGGCAAGCCCACCAAGGGTCACAAGACGCGGCGCCGGAAGAAGTCGTCTGATCGCCTGATCGTGAAGCGGCGCGGCGGCAAGAGGTAGGAGTTGATATGCCAAGGTCGGTGAAAAAGGGTCCGTTCGTCGACAAGCACGTGATGGAGAAGGTCGAGTCGGCACTGCGTACCGGTCAGAAAAAGACCATCAAGACGTGGTCCCGCAGATCCATGGTCATTCCTGACATGGTGGGCCTGAACTTCGCGGTACACAACGGCAGGAAGTTCATCCCGGTGTTCGTCACCGAGAACATGGTCGGCCACAAGCTGGGTGAGTTCTCACCCACCCGGATTTTCCACGCTCACTCCGGCGACCGGAAGGGCAAGATGGAAAAACGCGGCGTCGGCCCGAGGAAGTGAGGTAGCGACAATGGAAGAGCACGTGGTCACTGCCAAGGCACGATACATCCGGATGGCACCCCGGAAGGTACGCGTGGTGGCTGACACCATTCGCAGCAAGCGGGTGGACGAGGCTACCGCCATCCTGACGTTCACGCCACGTCGGGCGGTGGGTCCGGTGAAGAAGGTCCTGGATTCGGCACTGGACGCGGCCAAGCGGGCCGGCAACTTCGACCTGGACAATCTGGTGGTGCGAGAAATCTTCGTGGACCAGGGACCGACCCTGAAGCGGGGACGGCCGCGGGCTCGCGGAATGATGACGAGGATCCTGAAAAAGACGAGCCACATCACTGTGGTGCTCGGCGAAGCGGAATAGGCAGGAGGACGCATTGGGTCAGAAGACGCATCCAATCGGGTTTCGAATTCCCTACGTGAAGACATGGGATTCGCGCTGGTACGCCGACAAGAACTACGCGGAGTGGACCCACGAGGACCAGCAGATCCGCCGGCGTGTCCACCAGAAGATGTCGGAGGCCGGCATTTCCTCGGTGCAGATCGAACGCACAGCCAACAAGGTCAAGGTCTTCATCCACAGTGCCCGTCCCGGCATCGCCATCGGACGCAAGGGCGAGAAGATCGAGGACCTGAAGCGCGAGTTGACCAAGCTCACGGCGCTCGAGGTCATTCCCTACATCCAAGAAGTGAGAAAGGCCGAACTGGATGCCCAGCTCATCTCCGAGTCGGTTGCCCAGCAGCTCGAGCGGCGGGTGAGTTTCCGGCGCGCCACCAAGCGGGCCGTGAGCCAGGCCATGAAGCTTGGGGCCAAGGGTATCAAGATCCGGTGTTCAGGACGCCTGGGCGGCGCCGAGATGTCCCGCGTGCTGTGGTACCGCGAAGGTCGGGTGCCCCTGCACACCCTGCGAGCCGACATCGATTACGGTTTGTCCGTGGCCAAGACCACCTACGGCGTGATCGGGGTGAAGGTATGGGTCTACAAGGGCGACATCATCAAGAAGTAGGTTGATGGCGAGGGCTGCGGGCCCCGCCGTGTGGAGGACGATAAAATGCTTTCCCCATCGCGAGTCAAGCACCGGAAAGTGCAGAAGGGAAAGATGAGGGGAACCGCCTACCGCGGATGCGACGTCTCCTTTGGCGAATTTGGGCTCCAGGCCCTCGAAGCGTGCTGGATTACCGCACGGCAGATCGAAGCCGCTCGTGTGGCCGTGACCCGTCACGTGAAGCGCGGAGGGCAGGTGTGGATTCGCATCTTCCCGGACAAGCCCATCAGCAAGAAGCCCCTGGAAACCCGCATGGGTCGTGGAAAGGGCGCTCCCGAAGAATGGGTGGCCGTGGTGAAGCCCGGTCGCGTGATGTACGAACTGTCGGGTGTGGACGAAGACGTGGCCAAGGAGGCCTTCCGCCTGGCCGGGCACAAACTGCCGATCAAGACCCGGTTCCTGACACGGGGTGATTTGAGATGAAGGGTCTGAAGATGGAAGAGCTGACCGCGCTCACCGACGAAGAACTGGTCGTCCGGGAAGAGCAGCTGCGCGGGAACCTCTTCAAGATGCGGATGAAGCTGGCCGTGGGCCAGATGTCAAAGGTGGCTGATGTCAGCGCGACCAGGCAGAACCTGGCGCGGGTGTTGACCGTGAAACGTCAGCGTGTCATTGCCGCCGAGGCCGAGGAGTAGAAGCACGATGGAAGCGTCCACGACGACCCGTCAAAGAAAGCGGTTGGTCGGCAAGGTCCACAAAGTCTCCGGCACCATGACGGTGGTGGTGGCAGTCAGTAAGAAGGTCAAGCACCGGCTCTACCGTAAGTACGTGAACCGTGTGAAGAAATACATGGTCCACGACAGGGCCGAGACCTGCACGGTGGGTGACACGGTGCAGATCGAAGAGTGCAAGCCCATGTCCGCGCGGAAGCGGTGGCGGGTCATCAAAACACTCGAAAAGACGGCGAAAGCGGCGCAGTAACGCCGGATCGCGAGGTAGAAAATGATCCAGCAGGAAACGAACCTTGTTTCAGCGGATAACTCAGGCGCCAAGCGCATCCAGTGCATCCGCGTGCTGGGGGGTTCCGGGCGGCGCTACGCGACGGTGGGCGACATCATCGTGGCCAGCGTCAAGGAAGCCATCCCCCGCGCCAAGGTCAAGAAGGGTGAGGTCGTGCGCGCCGTGGTGGTCCGCACCGCAAAGGAAATCCGGCGGAACGACGGTTCCTACATCCGGTTTGACCAGAATGCCGCCGTGCTGATTAACGCCCAGATGGAACCCATTGGAACGCGTATCTTCGGGCCGGTGGCCCGTGAGCTGAGGGCGAAACGGTTCATGAAGATCGTTTCCCTGGCCCCGGAGGTTTTGTAATGCGCAAGATCCGGAAGAACGACGAGGTCATGGTCCTCCGCGGCAGCGAACGTGGACGCACCGGCAAGGTGCTCGACGTCGACCTGGAAACGGGAAAGGCCACCGTGGAAGGAATGAACCTGAGGAAGAAGCACCGCCGCCGCAGTGCCAAGCACCTCAAGGCCGGGATCGAAGAGTTGCCGGCTCCCATCCCGGTGTGTGCGCTGGCCCTGGTGAGCAAGAAGGACGGCAAGGCCGTTCGGGTGAGGATAGAAACCCGGGAGACCGGCGGCAAGGCCCGCAAGGTCCGGGTGGCTGTGAGGACCGGCGAAGTCTTTGATTAGGAAGACGATTGATGAGCAGGTTGCGTGAAAAATACGGTGCCGAGGTGGTCCCCGGGCTGACCAGTCAGTTCGGGTACCGGAATGTCAACCAGGTCCCGAACCTGGTGAAGATCACCCTGAACATGGGTCTTGGTGAAGCGACTCAGAATCCCAAGATCATCGACACAGCCGTAGAGGAGCTGACGGTGATCACGGGGCAGAAGCCGGTGGTGACACGGGCGAGGAAGTCCATCGCCAACTTCAAGATCCGCGCGGGGAACGCCATCGGGTGTTGCGTGACGCTCCGCGGCGATCGCATGTGGGAGTTCATGGACAGGCTGCTGAACATCGCGCTGCCTCGTGTCCGTGACTTCCGGGGTGTGTCCACCAAGGCCTTCGATGGTCATGGCGACTACACCCTGGGGCTCAAGGAGCAGACCATCTTCCCCGAGGTGGACTACGACAAGGTGGACAAGTTCAAGGGAATGAACGTCACCGTTGCAACCAGCGCGAAGACCGATGAAGAGGCGTTCGCGCTCCTCGCAGCGTTGGGAATGCCCTTCAGGAAGAAGACATAAGGAGGAGGTCTCTCCGTGGCTAAGACTTCGTTGAGGGTCAAGGCGGCCCGCAAGAACAAGTTCAAGGTGAGGACCTACAACAGGTGTCCCCTGTGTGGACGTCCCCGCGCTTTCCTGCGGAAGTTCAACATGTGTCGGATCTGTTTCAGGAATCTGGCGTTGAAAGGGGAGCTTCCTGGCGTGATTAAGGCGAGTTGGTAGGAGAATCAGGTCATGTATACTGACCCCATCGCGGACATGCTTACCCGGATCAGGAACGGGATCACCGCCGGACTCGAGTCCGTGGAGATTCCCGGTTCCAACACCAAGAAAGCAATCGCGAAGATCCTCAAGGAACAGGGTTTCATCGAGGACTTCTCGATCCTGGAAACCAAGTACCAGGACACCATCAAGGTGTACCTCAAGTACCTGGCAGGCAAGAGGAACGTGATCGTGGGAATCCAGCGTGTCAGCAAGCCGGGACGGCGTGTGTACGTTGGGAAAAGCGAGGTCCCCCGGATCCTGAAGGGACTTGGCATGGCCGTGGTTTCCACGACCAGGGGTCTTCTCACGGACGACCAGGCCAGAAAGCAGGGACTGGGCGGCGAAGTCATGCTCAAGATCTGGTAAGGCACGGAGTACGAAATGTCCAGAATCGGTAAAAGACCCGTCCCAGTCCCCAAGGGCGTCGAAGTCCAGATCAAGGACGGCACGGTCAGCGTGAAGGGGCCGCTCGGGAGCCTTTCGCGCGACATGCTGGGTGTCACGGTGGAATACAAGGACGACCAGATCGTGGTGTCCCCGGACCCGAACCACCCCAAGTCCAACGCCATGTGGGGCCTGATGCGTACCCTGGTATCCAATATCGTGGTGGGCGTCAGCAAGGGTTTCACCAAGACCCTCGTCATCACGGGCATCGGGTACAAGGCCGAAGTCGGTACGGGGCAGATCACCCTGAACCTCGGCTACTCCAATCCCGTGGTCTTCCCCCTTCCCGAAGGCGTGGAAGCCAAGGTGGAGGGCAGGAACGA
>JADHTP010000068.1 GCA_016784945.1 Deltaproteobacteria bacterium
GGTGGCCAGGACCTCGTCCACCAGGGGTTTTACCTCGTCGGTGGGGGCGCCCCCGGCCATGGGACCCTTGAAATCGAGGTTGAACGACGGGGTCCGGGCCAGGGCGGGCCTGCCGTCGTCCCGGGTCGTCAGGACCACCTCCACCAGGTTCCGCCCCGACGGATTGGCCGGGTCGAGTGTGAACATCAGGTGGATGGCGTAGTCCTGCTTGGCGGAAACCAGGGGAAACCCGCCGAATGTTTCCTGCGTTGTGCCGTCCGAAGACAGGAGAAGACCGTCGGCCAACGCCGCGGGATCGGCGGCGGCATTCCCGGCGTGCAGAGAAAGCACGGCCAGGAGGACAATGACACCGAGGCCGTTCAGAAGTCTTGACACTACCTGTAACGAGGTAGCAGTGCCACGATTGGGTGTCAAGCAAATCCCCGCCATGCTGGCGAATCCAAGGGGCTGCATGGTAGACTGCGCCCCGGTTGAGCGGAGGCCCCAATGACTCGGATGCGGATGCTGTTGATTGGGATTGTGTTGTCCGTCCTGACGGTCGCCGGACCGGCGATTGCGGACGAAACCGGGACGCACGTGATCGGTTCCGGATGGGAAAAGGACTTCCTCAAGATGACCAACCCCGGGAAAAAGGGTTTCCCGGGCGGGTGGAAGCTCGAGGCCGTGTCCCTGAAGGATGCGGCGGCGGTGCTGACCTACAAGGCGGGAAAGAAGCAGGTGGTGCTGCACCTGGTCCATCCTTCCACGGTGGACAAGCCGGCGGCGGCCACGAAACAGTTCGCCATGGTGCCCGCCGAGGGATCGAGGGCCGAGGACCTGCCGCAAAAGCTCCTGGCTTCCCTGGCCAAGCGCATCGAAAAGTACGGAAAGAAGTTCACGTGGACCCTGGTGACCGGATCCAGTTCTTCCACGGCACTGCGTTCCGGCCCGGACAAGGGCAAGCGGTCGCTCAAGTGGGAGCCGGAGTTTCCACCGGAGGCGGTCCCCTTCCCGCGCCTGGCCTACCGTGACTACGGGCTCCCTTCCGGCGAGGTGGCGGCCTGGGAGACGATCCGGAAGGCGCTGGCCGAAAAGAAGCACGACGAAGCGGGCGAACTGGCCAGGGCCCTGGCCGGCAGGAACCCCGATTCCGCTGCGGCCATGAGGGCATCGGCAGCGGCACTGCGGACCGTGGGAAAGGGTGACGAAGCGGCCTCGCTGCTGCGCGGCGTTCTGGAAAAGGCCACGGGCCTGAGCACTGAACAGGCCCGCGACCTGCAACTTGAACTGGCGGCATCCCTGTTGCAGCAGAAGAAGGGAAAAGCGGCCCGCCAGGTGCTGGACAAGCTGGCCGCCGGTGAAAAGGATCTGTCCGCGACCTGCGCCATGGCCGACGCCCTCAAGGTCCTGGTCAGCGAGGGTCGGACGGAAGAGGCGGGAAAGCTGGCACCCCCGCTCAAGGCCAGGAGCCCCCGGTGCGTGGTGTTCCTGCACCTCAACATGGCCCATGTCCTGGACGACGGCGAGGCCCTGGACGCAGCGGCGAAGACCGTGCTGGAAGCCTACCCCGACGACCACAACATCATCTATTTCTGGGGGGTTCACTATTACGAGAAGATGGAGTTCCTGAAGGCGACCCCCATCTGGGAAAAGCTCGTGGACATGGACCCGCTGTATCCCGCCGTGGCCGGTCAGTACGGGACCGCCATGCTGGCGTCCGACCAGTTGGGACCCGAGGGCATCAAGGCGCAGTTGAAAAAGCTGGAGGCCCGTCCCAAGGACCCCATGGCCTCTTTCCTGGCGGGCATGGGGCTTTACTACCAGCACGAATACGCCCAGGCGCGTCCCCTGCTGGAAGTGGCGGCCAAGGCCATGCCCCACGAGTCCCGGGGACTGCTCTACCTGGCCATGTCCAACTATTTCCTGGGTGATCGGGAGGTCGCGGAAAAGCTGTTCGAGGACATGGAACCCTATGCCTATCACGATCCGGACGTGTATTATTGCCGCTCGCTGATCTATCGCAAGAGGGACCTGAAGCGTGCCATCCTGGAGATGGAAAAGTTCGTGAACGTGTTCCTGGGCGAGGGCCGCCTGAGCTTCGGCCCGGAAAAGGTCAAGAAGGCCCTGTCGGACCTGGAACGGATGAAGAAGGGCGAGATCCCCGAGCTGAACCTTCCCCACGAGCCTCTCCAGATCCCCCAATGACGGTGATTGGCCCATGCAGATCCCCCAATGACGGTGATTGGCCCATGCGTGCTGTACACCCGCTGAACCTTCCCGTGATGCTGGCCCTTGTGGGCGCCCTGTGGGCCATCCCCGTGAGCGCCGCCCCTGCCGACGGTTCAGGCTACGTGATCCCCAAGGGTTCCGATAAACGGTTCCTGAAGATGACCAACCCCGGCAGGCGGGGATTCCCCGGCGGCTGGAAGCTGGAAGGCGTGCAGATCCGGGTGGGGTCCGCCGTGGCAACCTACACGGGTCGCGGTGGCAAAAAGATCGGCGTGGAACTGACCCACCCCGCGGTGTCCGCAACCCCCCTCGCGGTCACGGAACAGTTCGCCCTGGTGGCGGAGCCGGGGTCCAAGGCGCCCCCCGCGAAGTTCCTGAAGGCACTGGAGCGACTGATTGAAAAGTACGAAAAGGGTTTCCGGTGGGTTCGCCAGGTGCGCTCCGCGGCCGTGCCCCCCGATCGGTTGAACCGCGCCCGCTACCGGTTGAATGCGAAGCAGCGCAAACTGCTGGACCAGACCCGGGAACTGGCCAGGGCCGGCGAAAAGGGACCGGCTTCCAAGCTGGCGCTGGGCCTGGCAAAGCGCACAAAGCACCCGGATCCCGCACGGGCCGCCGCCGAGGTGCTGCGTGCCCACGGCCTGCCGGGCGAAGCCGCAAGGGTGTTGGGCGCCAACCTGGGACGCCTGGGCCTGGAACGTGATCCCTCCGCCCACAAGGCCCGCCTGGAAAGGCTGGCATCGATGGACCAGGCCGGCTCGAAGAAGTCCGCCGCCGTGGCCGAAGAGATCGCCGGGGACTTCCCTCGACTCTACCCCGTGGCCGCCTGCGCCCGGGTGGCCGGGCTCCAGGTGCTCCTGCGGGAGGGTCGCATCAAGGTGGCGGATCGCGTTGCATCCTCCCTGGTCGGCGACACCCCCATCCGTTGCGTGGCCCTGTTCCGTCTGAAGGTGGCCATGGCCGCCGGCGAGGACGGCCCCGTGGACGGCGCCGCGACGAAGGTCCTGGAGGCCTTTCCCGATGACCGCGACGCCCTGTTTCTTTGGGGCACCCACTACTACAAGAAGGGCCGCGAGAAGCAGGCCCTTTTGCGGGCCGCGGAAATCTGGGACCGGCTGGCCGCAGTCAACCCGCGCTACCCCACCTTCATCGGCCAGTACGGCACGGTATACCTGGTGGGCGGCCTGCTGGGGGCGGAAGCCACCCTGAAACTGAAGGCCCGGGCCCTGGCGAAACCCGACGACATGGTGGCGGCCTACCTGGCCGGCATCGGGCTCTACTACCAGCGGCGCTACCGTGAGGTTATCCCCTTTCTGAAACGGGCCGCTGACGCCGTGCCCGACGACCCCAGGGCCCATATGTACCTGGCCATGGCCCACTTCTTCGACGGGGACCGGAAGCTCGCGGCGCGCATGCTGGAGGCCCTGGACCACCACGCCTACCAGGAGCCCGACATCTATTACTGCCGGTCCCTGTTCTATCGCGACCACGACCTCCCGCGGGCCATACGTGAGATGGAAAAGTTCCTGGAGGTCTTCGAAGGCGAAAACCGGCTGCGCTTCGGACAGGAAAAGGTGGACAAGGCCCGGGACGACCTGGAACGCATGCGCAAGGGCGAGGTGCCCGACGTCCACCTGGCCATTCCGGACCCGCTGCCCGAAGGACAGCCCTACCCCGCGCGCGGCCCCGTGGACACGGACAAGAGGGAACCATGAGCAAGCCCACCACCCACTTCATCCGCGATATCGTCACGGAAGACCTGGCGTCCGGCAAGCACGCGCAGATCCACACCCGGTTCCCCCCCGAGCCCAACGGGTACCTGCACATCGGGCACGCCAAGGCCATCTGCCTGTCCTTCGGCCTGGCCCGCGAATTCGGCGGCACCTGCAACCTGCGCTTCGACGACACCAATCCCACGAAGGAAGACACGGAATACGTGGATTCCATCCGGGAAGACATCCGCTGGCTGGGTTTCGACTGGGGCGACAACGAATTCTATGCATCGGACTACTTCGAGCAGTTGTACCAGTGGGCCGAACTCCTGATCCGGGACGGCAAGGCCTACGTGGACAGCCTGACCGAGGAGCAGATCCGGGAGTACCGGGGCGACTACTACAAGAAGGGAAAGCCCAGCCCCCATCGCGACCGTTCCGTGGACGAGAGCCTGGACCTGCTGAGGCGCATGCGGGCGGGCGAATTCCCCGACGGCGCCCACGTGCTCCGCGCCCGGATCGGGCTGGATTCCCAGAACATGAACATGCGTGACCCGGTCATGTACCGGATCCGCCACGCCCACCACCACCGCACGGGCGACGACTGGTGCATCTATCCCCTGTACGACTGGGCCCACGGTCAGTCCGACTCCATCGAAAAGATCACCCATTCGCTGTGCTCGCTGGAGTTCGAGATCCATCGCCCCCTGTACGAGTGGTTCCTCCAGCAGCTGCCCACCTTCCAGTCACGCCAGATCGAGTTCGCCCGCCTGAACATCACCTACACCGTGATGAGCAAGCGCAAGCTCCTGGAACTGGTGGAAGGCCGGCACGTTTCCGGGTGGAACGACCCCCGCATGCCCACCCTGTCCGGGATGCGCCGCCGCGGCTACCCGCCGGAAGCGATCCGGGGCTTCTGTGACCGGGTGGGGATTTCAAAGAAGGACAGCACCGTGGACGTGGCCCTCCTCGAACACGCGGTGCGGGAGCAGCTGAACGAAACGTCGCCACGGGTCATGGCCGTGCTGCGGCCCCTGAAGGTCGTCATCGACAACTGGAACGACGGCGAAGTGGTGGAGTTCGACGCTCCCTTCCACCCCGACGAGGCATCCTGGGGCTCGCGCAGGGTGCCGCTGGGCAAGGTCATCTACATCGAGAGGGACGATTTCAGGGAAGAAGCGCCGAAAAAGTGGTTCCGCCTGGCCCCGGGCCGCGAGGTCCGCCTGCGCTATGCCTGCCTGATCACCTGCGTGGACGTGGTCAGGGACGACCACGGCGAAGTGGTGGAACTGCACTGCACCTGGGACCCCGAATCGCGGGGCGGGCGGTCCCCGGACGGCCGCAAGGTGAAAGGGACACTGCACTGGGTCTCGGCCGATCACGCCGTCCCCGCCGAGATCCGGCTCTATGACCGTCTGTTCGAGGCCGAAAACCCCCTGGACGGGGAAGACGGCAAGGACTGGAAGGACCACCTCAATTCCGGGTCCCTGGAGACCCTGAAAAACTGCCTGCTGGAACCCTCCCTGGTTACGGCACAACCCGGCAGCCCGTGGCAGTTCGAGAGGCTGGGCTATTTCTGCGCCGACGCGGATTCCACGCCCAGCGCCCTGGTTTTCAACCGCACCGTGACCCTGAGGGACGCCTGGGCACGCCTGGAAAAACGGACGGCAAAACCGGAAACGAAACCCGAACCGGCGTTCCTGGCTTTCGACGACTTCACCCGGGTGGACCTGCGGGTTGGGCTGGTGCAGAAGGCCACCCTCGTGGAGAAGGCCGACAAGCTCCTGCAATTGACAGTGGACCTGGGCGAAGAACGGCCCCGCAACATCATCGCGGGCATCCGCGCCAGCTATCCCGACCCGGCGGTGCTGGAAGGGAAACGTGTCATCGTGGTGGCGAACCTGAAGCCGCGGAGGATGCGATTCGGCGTGTCCGAAGGGATGGTGCTGTCAGGGGGGGACGCCGACGATGCCCTGGCCGTGATCACCGTGGACGACGACCGAAAGCCCGGCACGAAGGTCAGCTAGCCGTCAATCCTCGCCGAATTCCCACCTGCGCCACATGTTCACCAGTTCCAGGCGCTGCTCCCTGGTCAGAATGTCAGCCGCCTCGACTCCGGCGCGGCTCATTCGCCTGGTATAGCGGTCGAAAAGGTCCAACCCGGCCTTCTGATGTTCCAGGATCTTCTCCAGGACGACCTCGTCCTCCATGAACACCCGGATCAGGCCGCGTTTGATGGCCTTGGACTCCTGCTGGAACCGGAACAGGTCCGGGGCCAGTTCATCCAGCATCTTGTCGGTCTTCGCTTCCTGCGCCTCCGTGGCGTCGATCTTCCACAGGCCCCAGCCCACCTTGTCGGAGAGCTTCTCCTTCATTTCCCGGGCG
This sequence comes from Deltaproteobacteria bacterium, assembly GCA_016784945.1. Taxonomy (GTDB): domain Bacteria; phylum Myxococcota_A; class UBA9042; order DTJE01; family DTJE01; genus JADDHL01. The sequence continues at coordinate 6,306 of JADHTP010000068.1, forward strand.
TTCGCGGCTTCCCGCGGTTTCTTGCAGGCGACCACCTGCGCACCAAGAGCCACGGCCATTACGATGAACAGCATACGCGTCGTCTTCGTCATCATTTACTCCAATGGGCCCTGTTGCGCCCGCCCTGTTTGGCTGCGTAGAGAGCCCCGTCCGCCATCTTCAACAGTATTTCCGGGTCCGCTATTCCCGGCACCAGGGTTGCCCCGCCGATACTGACCGTGATGGAGATGCGTTTTTCCCCCAGTTCAAGGACAGAAGACGCCACGGATTTTCGGATCCTTTCGGCCGGCAACTCGGACGTGTCGCGACCGGACTCGGGCAGGGCCACCACGAATTCCTGGCCTCCGTATCGCACCACAATGTCGGTCCGGCGAACGCTTTTCACCAGGCGGCTGGCCAGGGTCTGCAGGACCCGGTCGCCGGCATCGTGACCGTGTTCGTCGTTGACGACATTGAAGTGGTCCACGTCGATCATGAGCACTGCGACGCCCCAGCAACTACCACTGGCGGTCGGCGCCCAACGAGCCGAATGGTGGGGGTGACGGGTCCGGGCTCCTGCCGGGAGTGGACTTCCGGTTCGCCTACTGGATGGGACGCTTCGACCCGTCGAAAGAACTGCTGCAACCTGGTACGGTCGGGAGAACATCCCCTATAAATCCGATCCGGGAGCAAGGCGACGTAACCACAGGAAGGCGACGGGAAGAAGGAGGGCCCAGGGGAGGGTCGTGGGGGCACCCGCGGAGCAGCCACGGCCCCCGGCATCGGATTCCGTGTCAGGGGGTGGAACGGTGGGGTCCGTAGGAACGTTGCAGGCCTCGCCCCAGCAGCCGCAGTACCCCGTTGCCACGGCGCCCGCCAGGCAGATCTCGTCTTCACCGCAGGGACCGTCATCCACGCACAGGCGCCGGCAGGCGGCTTCTTCCGCTTCGCCGAGGCAGGCGAGACCGTCGGCGCATGGTGTGGGCTCCGAGGCCAGGCAGGCCTCCCCCAATCCCAGGCCTCCCGAATCAACGCACACGCGGCCGCCATCGGATTCGACCACACACGCCGTCCCCTCGGGACAGGAGCCACCCAGAAGGTCACAGGGCGGGGCCGGGAAACAGGCGTTCACCAGGTCCCAGCACTTTTCACGGGCACAGGAGCCGGCCAGGGCTTCGGGGTCCGTCCCCAGTCCGCACTCCGTTTCGAGGCAGCCGACGGCCGCGACCCAGGTGTCACGGACGGCCTGGTCGGTCTCCACGTCGCACACGTGCCGACACAAGGTGTTTCCTTCCGCGCACTGCCGCCGGCACCCGTCGTAAAAAGCACAGTCCGCTTCGCCCATGACCGATTCGAGGCACGGGTCCAGGCTCTTGGCACACTGCTGCGTAGCGCAGGCCAGGCTGTAGCCGGCGCTGGTGCAGTACTTGTCGAGGCAATAGGACAGGACGTCGTATTCGACCTGCGCGTCCAGGGTGGTGGCCATGCGGCAGTCCAGCGAGCAGCCCGCATCGCCGCCGGGGCAGAGGGACATACACTGGAGGGCCTGGGAACAGGACATGGTGTAGCACTGGGAGTTGTCGCAGCTGAAGTCCGGCTGGCAGGCTTCACCGCAGATACACAGCGATTCCTGGTTGCAGTCCGGCAGCGCGATCCCGGTGACCTCGGCGATCCAGGAGGCATAGGTGTCCACCCGGGTGTAGATGCCGAAACCGGACAGGCACGGGTCTTCCTCGCCGGGCGGCTCCGTGCCCGCGGAGACCACTCCCATCACTTTCCATTCACCGGGGGCCATTTCCAGGATGCCCGGGCCGCCCGAGTCCCCGTAGCAGGTCCCGCTGCCCTGGGGCTCCGTGTAATAGGAATCGGCGTCGATCCACGTGATGGGCATGTGGGTCGAACGCTTCACGCCCGAGCCCGTCTGGTTGATACCGTCGGAGTTCCCGAATCCCACGTACAGCACCTGGGCCTTCAGATCCTCGCCCACGAGGGCACCGGTGTTGATGGCCAGGGGCTCCACGCCCTCCACTTCCTTGGCCAGGCGCACCAGACCGATGTCGCTGCCGATGCTCAGGTCGTCGGGGTCATAATCCGGGTGGGGCACCAGCAGGTCCGCCTGGTACATCACGCCGGTGGAGGGTCCACCCCATCTGGACCCCCGGGCATCCGGTCCCATGTAGAACTTCACCCATTGCGGCATGAGGGGCATGCCTTCATACCAGCTCACGCAGTGCCCGGCGGTCAGTACCCAGCGAGGTGCGATCAGCGTTCCCGAGCAGAAAGACCCCATGTACCCGAAAGGCAGATCGGCCACCAGGGCCCCGGCGGCGGGCCAGCCCGATTCCTTTTCGCCGTTGACGATGGCGCCGGCCTCGGTTCCCAGGAATTCCCCGGGTTGCACGGCCGGGCCGCAGGCCCACAGGACGGGAAGCAACAGCATCACGGGAAGGGAAATTCTGTTCACGTGAACTCTCCGCAGGATTTTCACACGGAAGGGCCTTGGAATATCTAAGGATTCCCCGGACAAAAGTCAATAGCAGAGTTCCACCGGCGGCGTATCCAGAACCGGGGCAACGCAGGGACCGCCCACGCCGTCGGGGATCTGCCCCGGCGGGCAGTCATGCACCGGGTAGGCGCAGGTGAATGGCGCCGCGGCCTTGCCGCCGTTCAGGTTGTCGTAGGCTGCGGAGATGTCGTGGTGGACCGGGACGTCCATGGAGATTTCCGCTTCGAACGACGTCATCCCTTCGTTCCCGGGAACTTCCATCGAGTCGAAGACGTCGCCTCCCGACGGCGATGACCCGCAGGACGCCACGGCCATCAACTACGACAGCAGCGGCCACCACGGGAATTCGAAAAGCCGGGCCATGACACATCAAACCCTTCCGGGCGCCCGCTCAAGATTGCAATACCGCGAAACCGAGTCAACCCGGGGGTGGAAAGTCGAGTCAACCCGGGGGTGGAAAGTCGCCCGGGGGTGGAAAGTCGGTGATTCGTGGACCATACGTGGGCGGGCCAACTCATTGACAGTATTTCAGCAGGGTCAGGAACGGCGGCACCGGGTTGGCACAGGTGGTGCAACGCAGGGTCAGCAGCCAGGTCCCCTCATCGTCGATGCCCGGGAAAGGCCCCGTTGCGCCCGACAGCGCGATCAGTTCCAGGGTGGTGCCGGAAGCCACGTCCGCGGTCCACACCTCGTCGGCCAGGAGTTCCACGTCCAGGAACTGTTTTTCCAGGTCCGTGGGCGTCAGGTCGGTATAGTGGGCCACCATGACCTCGTCCACATCGCCGGCGACGAACTCCATGCCGTCACCCTTGGCGGTCAGTCCCGACCAGTCCAGGATCGCGTCGGGCGTCGACGGGGGGAAGGGGACCCCCTCCAGGGACTCCAGGTCCACGGTGAAATCCAGCACCGTCGAATCCTTCGTCAATTCCAACGTGATGGCCGAAGCCGTGGCCTCGGGCCTCAGGAAGGCCGCCATCAGGGTACCCACGCCCGGCACCGTGCCCCGCGTGATGGTCAGCAGCCAGACGCCGTAGCCTTCCTCGAAGTACTGTTCCACGTCGATGTCGTTGCCGAAGACCGTGAATTCGCTCAGGTGGGCCGAGGTCGCGCCAGCCGTTTTCAACTGGGTGAACAGGGTGACGTGGCTCTGTTCCAGGGTGTTGGTGCTGAGACCGGCCTCGATTTCTTCTTCGGTGATATTGGTGAACACGATCACGGCGGCCTGGTCCACGTCCCCCGCGGGATTCATGGCGTGGCCCTGGAGATCGACTTTCAGGCCGCTCCAGTCGAACAGGGGGTCGCCGAGTGCGGCCAGGGTATAGGACCGGATGTCCATGGACCCGGAAAACGTGTAGTTGTCGTCATCGGTCAGGACGACAGTGGTTCCCTGGGGACAGTCCGGTGGAAGCATCTCCCCACCGGGATCGGCCGTGTTCGTATCGGTCCCCGCGTCACTCCCCGCATCACTTCCGCACCCGGCCAGGGACAGGATGGCCAGGGCCGGTATCAACCAGGGCCAGGGTCTATTCATACAGGCTCTCCCGCCAGGTCGAGTATCCCAGTGCTCCGCCCAGGGACATGTTCAGGCGCCAGACCAGGTTTCCCGAGGGATCCACTTCGTCGAGTTGCCCGGAATTCGAAAAGTTGACCAGGGTGTTGCCGTTGGGGAGCCGCTGGATGTCGCCGTGGGTCACCACGTACAGGTGAGGCTGTGGTTCGTAGGACCAGACCTCACTCATGGTCATGGCCACGTCGTCCACGGCGTGCTCCACGGCCCGGGACGACAGCATGTCCTTCCCGCCATTGTCGAACACCAGGATCCCGCCATCGAGCACGTCGAAGCCGTGCTGCTCCTGAAAGGGCGTCGTCCCGCCCGAAGTCAGCACGTAATCGCTTTGGTGGCCCCCCACGACGCGAAGCAGGTTGCCGCTCGACCGGTCGATCCCGAGGATGGCGCTCCAGGACCGGCTGCCCATGTAATAGGCATCCTCACCGGCTTCGTAGACCAGGTAATTGGCGTGGCACCAGCCCCGGCCGGGGGTCCCGCTCGGACCGGTGTAATCGAAACTGTCCCAGACGGTATAGACCTCGGTCCGGGTCCCGTCGGGAGCCAGTTCCACCACGCGGTCCCCGTCCACCGTTTCGCCTTTCACCGTCCGGGGGTCGTACTCGATGAAGGCGATGGTGCCGTCGGGCAGTTCCACGAAGTCATGGTGACCTTCGGGCAGGGGCGTCTGTTCCACCCGGGTACCGTCCAGGCTCACCCGGAACAGGCTCTGGGTGCTGACGGCGGGCTCCACCACCTTGCGGACATTGACGCCCCAGAACAGGATCGAGCGGCCGTCCACGCTCAGGCGGGCGCGGCCGGCCTTGAAGTCGTCGTCCACATCCGGCACGTACCACCAGACATAATCCCCTTCGTGGTCCAGGATCACCGCCGACGGGGGGGATGCCAGGACCGTGGTTACGATGAATCCCGGGATCTGCTGTTGGGGGTCCGCGAGGGCCACCTTCACGCCCGGCAGCTTTCCCGGGACCGCGCCGGTGGTGAGAACCCCGTCCGGCCCGTCCAGGGTGACGCCGCCCGCCTGCGCCACCACCCGGAAATGGTAGTCGCGGCCCGGCTTCATTCCCACGAGAACCGCCTCGTAGGGCGGGCCTCCCTTCACGTCAACGGGGGCGGTCATGCCATAGGTCGTATCCGGCCCGAATTCCACCCGGGCCCAGTCCACGGACGCCCCGTCCAGGCTCCAGGTCACCGTGGCCACCGTGGAGATCACCTCGCTGACAGCCACCGCCACCTGGAAGGCGGCCTCCCAGGAATCCTCTTCCAGGGCCGCGTCGTCAAATGCGATCCCCGGGTCGGTCGGGGTGTCATCGGGCTGCACCACGTCGGTCGGCACCACATCGCCGGCATCCGTTGCCTGGGGGCTTCCACCGCCGCAACCGACCAGCAGCGCCCACAAGAAAACCGTTCCTGTCCCGGCCCGGATCCTTCCCATTGCCGACCTCCAGTCCTGCAGGGTCAGGGCAAACGCATCAAGATGTTGAAACAGAAGCTACGCACGACCGATAGACAACGTGAACGTGATCGTGTTCGTGGACGTGGACGAAAGGTGCTGACATGTTGGTTTACGAACGGCTCGATGTGTACAGAAGTTCGATAGAACTGTTCGCCCTTTGTGCCCGTGCCATCAATCACTTTCCCAAGGGCAACCATGTTCTGGCCGACCAACTTCGTCATGCGGCCCTTTCCATTCTATTGAATTCCATTGAATGTCGCAAAGGGAGTGGGCAGATCAGGCGAGATGGACCCCAGGCGCTTCTTCCTGATAGCCTCAAGGTCAACTATGGAATGCGGGGCCATAATGGACGTCTGCCACTTCCATGGCATCATCGACCCGGAGACGGACGGAAGATGCGAAGGAACTCATCCGCCGGATCGTCTCGATGTTGACAAAGGTTGGCCAAAGCGTCCACGACCACGTGGACGAAAGGTGCTGACATGTTGGCTTGCGGACGGCTCGATGTGTACAGAAGTTCGATAGAACTGTTCGCCCTTTGTGCCCGTGCCATCAATCACTTTCCCAAGGGCAACCAT
>JADHTP010000069.1 GCA_016784945.1 Deltaproteobacteria bacterium
TCATCAACGCCGTCGAAGACACCATGGAAAGCATCCTCCACCTGGCCCACACGGAGGGAATGCTGTTCAAGTACGGCTCCGGCACCGGAACGAACTTCTCCACGCTCCGCTCGTCCAAGGAACTCCTGAGCGGGGGCGGCATCGCGTCCGGGCCCGTGTCATTCATGAAGGGCTACGACGCCTTTGCCGGGGTCATCAAGAGCGGCGGCAAGACCCGCCGGGCCGCCAAGATGGTGATCCTCAACGTGTCCCACCCGGACATCATGGAGTTCATCAACTCCAAGTCCAGCGAGGAATCCAAGGCCCGGGCTTTGGTGGACCTGGGCTATGACGGCTCTTTCGGCGGCGAGGCCTACGAGTCGGTCTTTTTCCAGAATGCCAACCACTCGGTCCGCGTCACCGACGAATTCATGCACGCGGTGGATCAGGACGCCGAATGGAACACCCTGGCCGTGACCTCCGGAAAGGAAATGGAGACACTGAAGGCCAGTGACGTGATGGACGCCATCTCCAAGGCGGCGCACCAGTGCGGCGACCCGGGGATCCAGTTCGATACCACGGTCAATGAGTGGCACACCTGCCCCAATTCGGGCCGCATCAACGCATCGAATCCCTGCTCGGAATTCATGTTCCTGGACAACTCGGCCTGCAACCTGGCATCCCTGAACCTGATGAAGTTCCTTTCCGATGACGGGACCTACGATACGAAAGCCCTGGCCCACGCCGTGAGGACCTTCATCCTGGCTCAGGAAATAGCCGTCAGCAACGCCCACTACCCCACAAAGAAGATCGGGGCCAACTCGGAGGCCTACCGGCCCCTGGGCCTGGGTTACGCCAACCTTGGCGCCCTCCTCATGCAGTGGGGGCTCCCCTACGACAGCGACGAGGGACGTGCCGTGGCAGCCGCCATCACCGCGGTGATGACGGGCGAGGCCTATGCACAGAGCGCCCGGGTGGCATCGGTCAAGGGGCCCTTCGCCGAGTACCAGAAGAACCGGGAGCCCATGCTCCGCGTCATCGGCAAGCACCGGGACGCCCTGGGCTCCATCGAAACGAAGTACGTGGAAAAGCCCCTGCTGGACGCGGCCCGTGCGTCCTGGGACTCGGCCCTGGAACTGGGCGAAAAGTACGGCTTCCGGAATTCGCAGACCACCCTCCTGGCCCCCACGGGGACCATCGGGTTCAAGATGGACTGCGACACCACGGGCATCGAGCCCGAACTGGCCATCGTCAAGTTCAAGAGCCTGGTGGGCGGCGGCACCATGAAGATCGTCAACCACACGGTGCCCAAGGCCCTGGCAAATCTCGGTTACGACGAGGAAGCCCGGGACGTGATCCTGAAATGCGTAGACGAAAAGGACACCATCGAGGGGGCCACGGGACTCAAGCCCGTACACGAGGCCGTCTTCGACTGCGCCTTCAAGCCCAACGGCGGTGAACGCAGCATCTCGGTGGAAGGCCACGTGAAGATGATGGGCGCGGTTCAGCCGTTCCTGTCCGGGGCCATTTCCAAGACCGTGAATATGCCAAATGACACCACAGTGGAAGACGTGGCCAGGACCTACATGGATGCCTGGAAGTGGGGACTCAAGTCCATCGCCATTTACCGGGACGGGTCCAAGTCCTCCCAGCCCGTCAACACGTCGAAGGACACCAACGGAACGAACGGAGCGGCCGACGAGAACGTTCATGAGGCCCATCCCATCAGGACAAAGCTGCCCGACGAACGCCAATCCATCACCCACAAGTTCTCCATCGGCGGAATGGACGGGTACATCACGGTGGGTATGTACGAGGACGGCCTGCCCGGCGAGATCTTCGTCACCATGGCCAAGCAGGGAAGCGTGATTTCGGGCCTCATGGATTCCTTTGCCACCTCGGTGTCCATCGCCCTGCAATACGGCGTGCCGCTGAACGTACTGGTGGACAAGTTCAGCCACCTGCGGTTCGAACCATCGGGCTATTCGTCGAATCCCGCCATCGGGTACGCCAAGAGCATCATCGACTACATATTCCGCTGGCTCGGAAACAAGTTCCTCACGCCCGACAGCGCCCTGGGTGACGACGGCACGCCCGACCTCCAGGCCTATGCCACGGACAACCCCCAGGGCCCCGCCCAGTCCGATCTCTTCCAGGGGCAGGAAGACGCCCCGCCGTGCAGCGTGTGCGGCTTCATCATGGTCCGCAACGGTGCGTGCTACAAATGCACCAACTGCGGCGCCACGAGCGGCTGCAGCTAAGAAGAGTCAATAGTCCATAGTCAATAGTCGATAGTTCCGGAAAGTTCAGGACTGGAAGCCGGTCACTCCTGTCCCGGCCCTTCGGACCACAAGCAACCAGCCACCGTGGCCCAGCCGTCAGGTACTATGGACTATCGACTAACGACTATCGACTTCCCTCGATGACGCGCTGCGGCAAACACAGCAGGTTTATCGTTCGATCCAGTGATTGATCTCATTACTTACTTGTTGACAACAGGGTTACCTATCAGGCTAGCAATGGGAGAAGCCTCAGGGTAGTCTCTCGGCTCGGCCGAAGGGCCGTGCGTATCGTTCCCTCACTGATTGTCGGAGGATGCTGATGGCAAGACGTATTGAGAAGGCAGCGGTCCTCGGCGCCGGGGTGATGGGCTCAGGCATTGCCGCCCACCTGGCGAACGCGGGCATTCCGTGTGTCCTTTTGGACATCGTACCGCCCGATCTGACCGAGGAGGAGAAGTCTGACCCCAAGGCGCGGAACCGTTTCGCGCTGAACGGGATCCAGACGGCGTTGAAATTCAGGCCGGCCCCGCTCTTCTATGCGAAGGGACTCGCCGATCTCGTGACCCCGGGCAACTTCGATGACGACATCGAAAAGCTCGCGGACTGCGACATCATCATCGAGGCCGTGGTCGAGAACCTGGACATCAAGCGGAGCCTGTTCGACAAGGTCATCCCCCAGATGAAATGGGGCGCGATCTTTTCGTCCAACACCTCCGGGCTGTCCATCGCCTCCATGACCGAGGGTTACCCGGACCAGTTCAAGCAGAACTTCCTGGTTACCCACTTCTTCAACCCCGTCCGTTTCATGAAGCTCCTGGAAATCGTGTCCGGCCCGGATACGGACCCCGAAGCGGTGGACACCTGGGTGAAGTTCGGCGCCGATGTCCTGGGCAAGGGCATCGTGTTCGGAAAGGACACCCCCAACTTCGTGGCCAACCGCATCGGCGTCTACGGCCTGCTGAAGGTCATCCAGCTCATGGAAGAGGGTGACTACACCATCGAGGAGATCGACACCATCTTCGGCGTCCCCATGGGACGTCCCCGCAGCGCCGCGTTCAAGACCTGCGACCTCGTGGGACTGGACACCTTCGCCCACGTGACCAAGAACTGCTACGACTCGCTTCCCGACGACGACGAGCGCGACGTCTTCAAGCTGCCGGACTGGGCCTACAAGATGATCGAGAACAACTGGCTCGGCGGCAAGACCAAGGGCGGTTTCTACAAGAAGGACAAGGTCGCAAAGAAGAAACTGGTCATCGACTACAAGACCATGGAATACCGCGAAGTCACCAAGCCCAGGTTCGATTCCGTGAAGTCCACCAAGGGCGTGGACGACCCGGGCGAGCGGGTACGCAACCTGCTCAACGGTGATGACAGGGCCACGGAAATCGCCTGGAAGGCCACGGCCGCCAGCCTGATCTACGCGGCCAAGCGCATCGGCGAGATCGCCGACGACATCGTCAACATCGACAACGCCCTCAAGTGGGGCTTCAACTGGGAGCGGGGGCCATTCGAGGGCTGGGACGCCATCGGCGTCCAGGAATCCGTGGAAAAGATGGAGGCCGACGGCTTCAAGGTCCCGGACATCGTCAAGCGCGTGTACACCGAGGGCGAAGGCACCTTCTACAAGAAGGAAGGCACGCAGCCCTACTACTTCGACTTCAACACGGGCAAGTACGAGCCCATCGACGTGCCCGAGTCCTTCATCCTGCTGGACGACAACAAGGAAGAAGGCAAGGTCATCAAGGAGAACTTCGGCGCCTCGCTCATCGACATCGGCGACGGCATCGCGTGCCTCGAGTTCCACACCAAGATGAACGCCATCGACGACGACGTGATCCAGATGGTCAACGACTCGATGGACGAAGTGGAAGAAAACTTCAACGGCCTGGTCGTGGCCAACCACGGCGAAAACTTCAGCGTGGGTGCCAACCTGGGCCTGGTGGTGATGGCGGCCCAGATGCAGAACTGGGACATGCTGGAGCAGGTGGTCAAGTCCCTCCAGGACGCCAACATGCGGATGAAGTACGGCACCAAGCCGGTGGTCACATGCCCCGCGGGCATGACCCTGGGCGGTGGCTGCGAAATCGCCATGCACGGCGACCGGATCCAGGCGGCGGCCGAGACCTACATGGGTCTCGTTGAAATCGGCGCGGGCGTCCTGCCGGCCGGTGGCGGCTGCACACAGACCATCGTTCGCATGCTGGCCGGCGTGCCCAAGGGCATGGTGGCTTCCCGGGTACCCTTTGTTCAGAGGGCCTTCGAGAACATCGCCATGGCCAAGGTTTCGAAGAGCGCCGAAGAGGCCCGTGAGCTGGGCTACCTGAGGGCCTTCGACGGCAAGACCATCAGCCGGGACCGCCAGATCTACGACGCCAAGCAGATGGCACTGGGCCTGTGGCGGGCTGGCTACACCAAGCCCCTGCCTCCCGACAACCTGGTGCTACCGGGTCGCGATGGCGTGGGCCTGTTCAAGATGGGCCTGTACTCCTTCGAGCTGGGCAACTTCGTTACCGCACATGACAAGACCTGCGCGGAAAAGATCGTGTGGGTGCTCTGCGGCGGCGACATCGAGCCCAACACGGCGGTCACGGAACAGCACCTCCTGGACCTGGAGCGCGAAGGCTTCCTGTCGCTGTGCGGCGAAGAGAAGTCCCAGGCCCGGATGGATTCCCTGTTGAAGACCGGCCGGCCGTTGAGGAACTGATGCTGGCGGCTTGCAACAACATGCATGGAGGTCTTTCATGAAGACGGCATATATCGTATCTGCAACCAGAACGGCGGTCGGCCGCGGCAAGAAGGGCACGCTCAAGAACGCGCGTCCCGAATACCTGGCGGGCGTCGTCACCAAGGAGGCCATCGCCAGGGTGGATGGCCTCAAGGGCGAGGACGTGGACGACATCATCCACGGCTGCGCCATGCCCGAGGGTAACCAGGGCATGAACATCGCCCGGATCATCGGGTTCAAGGCAGGGCTGCCCTACACGGTGCCCGCCTACACCATCAACCGGTTCTGCTCGTCGGGACTGCAGGCCATCGCGCTGGCGGCCCAGAACATCATCTGCGGGTGGAACGACGTGGTGGTGGCCGGTGGCGTGGAGTGCATGTCCCAGGTCCCCATGGGCGGCTACAACCTGCTGCCCGACCCGGACCTGGTGGACGTGAGTCCCGAAGTGTTCACGCCCATGGGCAACACGGCCGAACTGCTGGCCGACAAGTTCAACGTCACCCGTGAAGAAGCCGACGGATTCGCCTACAACAGCCACATGAAGGCGGTCAAGGCCATCGCGGAAGGCAAGTTCAAGGACGAGATCGTGGGTGTGGAGGTCAAGAACTACGCCACGGGCGAAACGTCCACCTTCGACACCGATGAGTGCCCCCGCAAGGACACCACCAAGGAAGGGCTGGCCAAGCTGAAACCCGTGTTCAAGATGGGCGGCAGCGTCACCGCGGGCAACTCGTCCCCCATCAATGACGGGGCGGCGGCCGTTGTGGTGATGAGCGAAGAGGCGGTGAAGAAGTACAACGCCACGCCCATCGCCCGGTTCGTGAACTTCCAGGTGGCCGGCGTGCCCCCGGAAATCATGGGCATCGGTCCCACGGAAGCCGTGCCGAAGCTGTGGTCCAAGGCGGGTGTGACGGACGCTGACATCGGGATCTACGAGCTGAACGAAGCGTTCGCCTGCCAGGCCTACTATTGCGGCAAGAAGCTCGAGATCGACCCCGCCAAGGTCAACGTGAACGGCGGCGCCATCGCCCTGGGTCACCCCCTGGGATGCACCGGCGCCAAGCTCACCGTCCAGATCCTGCACGAAATGAAGCGTCGGAACGAAAAGTACGGCGTGGTTTCCATGTGCATCGGTGGCGGCATGGGCGCGGCCGGCCTGTTCGAACTGGCGTGATGCCGCAGGAACCCGACGAAACCGGGTCTACTGCTCTTCGAGCACCCTATCCTGAACATCCACATCCATCATCCGCAGATCATCGAAAAACCGTGGCGTATCCACCGCCAGGGCCTGGAGGTGGAGTCCCGGTTCGATGGTCCCGTCCAGGACCTGCAGAAGGCAGGCAACCACCGGGGCGGCGGTGAGGACGTAGGCGTCGGCGTGGCTCACGTCCATGGACCCGGTCATTTCATCGTCGTTCCCGTCGGTGCCATCGACCTCCAGGCGGAACAGCGTGAGCCAGGGCGGCTTCGTAAAATGGCGGCCGTTCCAGACCATGAACCTTCCCAGGGTCTTTGCGCCCAGCCCTTTGTGGATCTTCGCCAGCATGAAGGCCAGGGGGAAGGTCACCCACGTGTCCATGCGGGTGAACCCGCCCATCTGCACGTCCGCCTCTTCCAGGCCGTATTCCCGGGGCAGGTCCCGCATCTCCTCCAGGAAGATGGGCCAGGTGTCCTTGATTCCGAAGGGTGGCCCGAAATTCACCTTACGCGCGTCCTTCCATCCCGCCTTGCGCCATGACCCGCGCTCCCACACCAGGCACGGCTCGCCAGCGGTCTCCTCGAGCAGTTCCGCAGCGGAGCCGGACATCCTGGGCATTTCCATGTGCATGAAGCCCGAAACCCTGGCGCCGGTCATGGAAACGAACCGTGGCCGGGCGTGACGCAGCATGGCGGCGGGCAGACCGGGGTGACATCCACCCTGGGTCACGAAGCAGCGCCCCGCCTCCCTGATGCGCGGTTCCTGTTCCCGCATGGTGGCCACCACGTGGGTTGGAAAGAGCACGTCCAGGTAGTCCGCACCGGCTTCGAGGACCGCGCCGGCCACCTGTTTGCAGTAGCGCGTGGTGGACGAGCACACCACCACCAGGTCAATCCCCTGGAAGGCCTCGGCCAGGCTGGCCGGATCCGATGCGTCCGCCTCGCGGGCCGTCACCGAGTTGCCGGGGAAACGTCCCTTGAGGACCACCGCGGCTTCCTCGGCCATGAACTTCGATCGACCGGCGAGAACCACTTCCACGTCCGCGTGTTCAAGCAACAGCGCAGCAACCGCCATCCCGGTCTGACCGTAGCCGCCGAGAACGAGAATGGTCTTGTTTGCCATGGATCACCCGGTAAGCAGGTGGGAATCATAGCGCGAAAAGCGGGTCGATGGTCTATGGATGATGGGTGATCAAGGCGCCAGTTCATGTCCCAAGATCCCCAACCATGGACCATGCCCCATAGACCATGAACCAAATCTCCGCATTGACTATGAACTATTGACTGTTGACTGCTAGCGAAGCTAGCCCCCGAGGCTCTTGCCGTCCTCGGCGACCTTGATGCGGGTTTCGTGCTTCTTGACTGAACTCAGTGCCACCTGGTAGGCCTCCCCATCGGCGGGAGAGAAGCCATCCAGATTGGTGTTGGCCCCCACCAGTTTTTCCCTGGCGCGGTCCGCGTCGATGTCCGCGAATCCCTCGCAGGTCTCGGTCAGGACACGGACCTGCTCGTTGAGGACCTCTACGAACCCGCCGGAAATGGCGAACAACTGGGGCCCCTTGTCGGTCTGAACCAGCATGGGCCCGGCCCCGAGACCGGCCATCATGGCCACGTGACCCGGCAGGATACCCATCTCGCCCACGATGCCTGGGAGAGTGATTTCCACCGTATCCATGTCGGTGATCTTCGAGCCTTCGGGTGTGACGACGTCCAGCTTCATGACATGCCTTGCGGCGCTTGAGGCCTTTCGGCCCGACGCCTTATTCCTGTTCCTTCATCTTCTTGGCCTTCTCGATGGCCTCTTCCATGGTACCCACCATGTAGAAGGCCTGCTCGGGCATATCGTCGTGCTGCCCGTCGAGGATCTCCTTGAAGCCCTTCACCGAGTCTTCGATCTTGACGTATTTTCCCTTCATGCCGGTGAACTGCTCAGCCACGAAAAAGGGCTGGGACAGGAACTTCTGGATCTTCCGGGCCCGGGCCACGGTGTTCTTCTGGTCTTCGGACAGCTCGTCCATGCCCAGAATAGCGATGATGTCCTGAAGGTCCTTGTATTCCTGCAGCACTTCCTGAACCCGCCGCGCGGTCAGGTAGTGCTCTTCGCCAACGACCTGGGGGTCCATCATGCGGGATGTGGAGTCCAGGGGGTCCACCGCCGGGTAGATGCCGAGCTCGGCGATCTGCCGCGAAAGGACCGTGGTGGCGTCCAGGTGGGCGAAGGTGGTGGCCGGCGCCGGGTCGGTCAGGTCATCGGCCGGGACGTAAACCGCCTGCACCGAGGTGATGGAACCCTTGGTGGTGGAGGTGATCCGTTCCTGCAACTCGCCCAGGTCATAGGACAGTGTGGGCTGGTAACCCACGGCGCTGGGGATACGACCCAGCAGCGCGGAGACCTCGGAGCCCGCCTGGGTGAAGCGGAAGATGTTGTCGATGAACAGCAGCACGTCCTGGCCCTCTTCGTCACGGAAGTACTCCGCGGCGGTCAGGGCGGACAGGCCCACGCGGGCACGGGCTCCGGGCGGTTCGTTCATCTGGCCGTAGACGAGGGCGGTACGCTCGAGGACACCGGACTCCTTCATTTCGAGCCACAGGTCGTTACCCTCACGGGTACGCTCGCCGACGCCGCCGAAAACTGACACGCCGCCGTGGTGGGTGGCGATGTTGTTGATCATCTCCATGATGAGGACGGTCTTGCCGACGCCCGCCCCACCGAACAGTCCGACCTTGCCGCCCTTGGGGTACGGTTCCAGGAGGTCCAGGACCTTGACCCCGGTTTCCATGATCTGGACGTTCACGTCCAGTTCCACGAAGGGCGGGGGCTCACGGTGGATCGGGTAGTGCTTCTCGGCCTCCACGGGACCCATTTCGTCCACGGGCTCGCCGATGACGTTGAGGATACGCCCCAGGCCCGACTTGCCCACGGGAATCATGATGGGATCCCCGGTGTCCTTCACGGGCATGCCGCGGACCAGACCGTCGGTGCTGTCCATGGCGATGGTCCGGGCCGTGGACTCACCGATGTGCTGAGCCACCTCGAGCACCAGGTTCCATTCCATGTCGTTGATCGACGGGTTGCTCAGTCTCAGCGCGGTGTAGACCTCCGGTAGCTTGCCGGGAGGGAACTTCACATCCACGACCGCACCGATTACCTGGGTCACGACGCCTTCTGCGGTGTCCATATTGATCGTACCTCCTCGATTGGCCGGGCCTTCAGACCCCGCCCTACGGGCATCATTTCAGCGCTTCCGCCCCGCCCACGATTTCCAGCATCTCCGTGGTGATGGCAGCCTGTCGGGCCTTGTTGAACTTCAGGGTCAGCGAGCGAATCATGTCGCCGGCGTTCTTGGTCGCATTCTCCATGGCCGTCATCCGGGCGCCCATCTCGGCGGCCAGGGACTCCAGCACGGCGAAATACAGTCTCACATTCACGTACAGCGGGAGAACCGACTCCAGGATGGCAGCCATGGATGGCTCGTACTCGAACTCCGAGCCGTCGGTCTCGCCGTTCGGGTCCTCGTCACCGGGGTCGATGGGCAACAGTTTTTCCACCACCACCTTCTGGGAAACGGCGGACTTGAACTCGTTGTAGACGATGTAGGCCGCGTCCAGTCCCCCGTCGATGTACTCGGCGATGATTTCCTGGCCGATGTCCGCGGCCCGCTCCAGGGTGGGCTCGGACAGGACATCCATGTACTCCTTGCGGATGTCCACGTCCCGGCGCCGGAAATAGTCTCGGCCCTTCTTGCCGATGAGCGCCAGGGAGACTTCCTGGTGACCGCCTTCCCCGGTATTGACGTACTTTTCGGCACGGCGGTTGATGTTGGAATTGAACCCCCCGCAGAGCCCGCGGTCCGACGTGACCACGATGAGGAGGGCCTTGTCCTCCTTGCGGACCTGCAGCAGAGGGTGCTCCTCGCGGCCGGTGTGCATGGCCAGGTCGTAGATCACGTCCTTGATGCGGTTTGCATAGGGCTTGGCGCGCTCCATGTTTTCCTGGGCACGCCGCAACTTGGCGGCAGCGACCAGTTTCATGGCGCGGGTGATCTTCTTGGTGCTCTTGGTGCTTTCGATCCGCCGCCGGATCTGCTTCAGAGTCGCCATGGACTCTCCTTTCGCTTCGGGTCAGCTTGGGACCCGAACTACGGTCAATCCTGTTCGACCTTGAAGAAGCCCTTGAATTCGGTGAGGGCTGCGACCATCTTGTCCCGAAGCTCGTCCGTGATGACCTTCTTCTCGCGGAGTTCCGTCAGCACGTCGGCGTGCTTGGATTCCATGAACTCGAACAGCTCGGTTTCGAACCGGGCCACGGCATCCACTGGGTACTCCATCAGGAACCCCTCATCCGCGGTGCCGGCAAAGATGATCATGATCTGCTTTTCGACCGGCATGGGCACGTATTGCCCCTGTTTCAGCAGTTCCACCAGCCGGGCGCCCTTGTCCAGCTGGCGCTTGGTGGACTTGTCCAGGTCCGACGCGAACTGGGCGAATGCCGCCAGTTCGCGGTACTGGGCCAGGTCGAGGCGCAGGGTACCGGCCACTTTTTTCATGGCCTTGATCTGGGCGTTTCCACCGACACGGGACACCGAGATGCCCACGTTGATGGCGGGTCGGACGCCCTGGTAGAACAGGTCCGTTTCCAGGAAGATCTGACCGTCGGTAATGGAAATGACGTTGGTCGGAATGTAGGCCGACACGTCACCGTCCTGGGTTTCGATGATGGGCAGGGCGGTCAGGGATCCGCCGCCTTCCTTGTCGCTCATCTTGGCCGCACGTTCCAGCAGACGGGAATGCAGATAGAACACGTCGCCAGGATAGGCTTCACGTCCCGGCGGGCGACGGAGCAGCAGCGACAGCTGCCGATAGGCCACGGCCTGCTTGGACAGATCATCATAGATGAGCAGCGCATGACCGCCGTTGTCCCGCAGGTGCTCACCCATGGTGCAGCCCGTGTAGGGGGCAATGTACTGCATGGGCGCCATCTCGGAGGCGCCGGAGGTGATGACCGTGGTGTATTCCATGGCCCCCTGCTGCCGCAGCTTGTCCACCACCTGGGCCACCGTGGACTGCTTCTGGCCGATAGCCACGTAGAAGCAGAACACCGGCGCGTCGGTCTTGTGGGTGTCCTTCTGGTTGATGATCGTGTCGATGGCCACGGCGGTCTTGCCCGTCTGGCGATCACCGATGATCAACTCGCGCTGCCCACGGCCGACGGGTGTCATGGCGTCGATGGACTTCAACCCGGTCTGGAGCGGCTCCTTCACGGGTTGGCGGCCAACGATGCCGGGCGCCTTGATCTCGATGCGCCGCCTCTCGTCGGACTCGATGGGCCCCTGGCCGTCCACGGGCATGCCCAGGGCGTTGACCACGCGACCCACCACCGCCTTTCCAACCGGCACTTCGGCGATACGCCCGGTCCTCTCGCACTCGTCGCCCTCTCGGATACGCGTGGCTTCGCCGAACAGGGCGACACCCACGTTGTTTTCCTCGAGGTTGAGCACAAGGCCCTTCACACCGTGCGGAAAGTCGAGCAGTTCGCCCGCCATGGCGCCGGACAGCCCGTAGACACGGGCGATACCGTCACCAACTGTGATCACGGTGCCCTTTTCGCGCACCTCCACCTTCTGGCCATAATCCCGGATTTCCTTTTTCAGGATCTCGGTGACCTCTTCGACACGAAGTTCCATCGCTTCCTACCTGTTTTCCAGTAGTTTGGTACGCAGTGACTCAAGATAGGACCGGGTGGTCAGGTCAAAGACCCGGTCACCCACGGTGACCCGGAGCCCGCCAAGCAGGTCCGGATCGGTTTTCTGAGTAAGTGTCAGCTGGCAACCCAGCACCTTCCCGATGGCCTCGCGAATCTTGACCGCGTGATCGGGATCCAGCGTGCCCGCGGAGACCAGGTCGCCCTTCTGGCGTCCCGAACGGGTCTCCTGTTCGGCCGAATAGGCGGTGATGACCTCGGGGAGCTCTTCCATCCGGCGCCGGGAACTCAGCAGGGCCAGAAATGCCACGGACAGCTTGTCCAGGCCCATTTTTCCGGCCACGGCCGCCACCACGTCAGTGGCCTGGTCCGAGGGGACCGCGGGGCTCACCAGCACTTCGTTGAGTTCGGCGCTGCGGCT
>JADHTP010000070.1 GCA_016784945.1 Deltaproteobacteria bacterium
GTGGATGATGATGATCCGGTTGCAGGTGGCCGTCACCTCCGGCAGGTTGTGGGTGGACAGGATCACCGTCCGGTCCTTGCCCAGTTCCTTGATGACGGCCCGGATCTCCACGATCTGGTTCGGGTCCAGTCCGCTGGTAGGCTCGTCAAGGACCAGTATTTCGGGGTCGTGGATCATGGCCTGGGCCAGGCCCACGCGCTGGCGGAACCCCTTGGACAGGGTACCGATTTCCTGGTCGAGGCGGTCGCTGATTCCCGTGGAACGGGCCACCTGCTCGATGCGGGCGGCGGTCTGGTCAGCGGGGACATCGCGAATGGTGGCAATGAACGCCAGGTATTCCCCCACGGTCATGTCGGTGTACACCGGCGCGTTCTCCGGCAGGTAGCCGATGCGGCTCCGCACCTCCACCCCGTGCTCCACCACGTCCTTGCCTTCGATGGCCACGTCCCCGGACGAGGCCGCCACGAAGCCCGTGATGATCTTCATGCACGTGGTCTTTCCCGCGCCGTTGGGGCCCAGAAATCCCACGACTTCACCCTTCTGTACGGAAAACGACACGTCCTCCAGGGCCCGTATGGGGCCGTAGTCCTTGGTCAGATTGGATACCTCAATCATGGTTGTTCATCCTCCGAACAGCCTCGAAATGGTCTATAAAACAGTACACGCATCGTATTATTCCCAGTAAACCCCACGGGTCAAGGGGCGGGGAGGGGAAGCCTATCGCTTATAGCCAATCGCCAATCGATTCGGTAGACGGTGGACGCTCCCCGGGGAGCTTGATCTATCCCCCGGAGTCGCCTAGGCTTTTTCCGATCAGCACCGGAGGCCGTCATGACTCGCTGCGCCACCATTGTTTCGTTCCTGGTCCTGACCCTCGGGCTGGCCTGCGGGTCGGACGGCGGGTCCACGGAAACGAATCCTGCCGACGTCCCTGATACCGCGGCGGCCGACGTGCCCGAAACCGTGGAAGACACCGCTGATACGGGAAAGGACCCGACGGACATGGGGCCGCCGGACCTCCCAGAGGACCCGGGCGCCGTGGATCCGGGACCGCAGGACCCGGGATCCGTGGACATGGGACCGGTGGACACGGGCCCGCAAGACATGGGCCCGGTCGACACGGGGAAGCCTCCCCTCAGCTGTGAGCACAAGACCGCCTTCGACGCCGTGGGGCCCTACGGCCTGACCCAGTACGAAAAGGCAGCGGACTTCACCATGCCCGTGCTGGGCGGTCAGTGGAACTTCCAGGAAAACTGGGGGTGCGACTCCTTCATCTTCATTTCCTATGCCAACGGCTACGAGTATTCGGAGGGCCTGTGGACGTCCAACCCCAAGTGGCTGCTGGACGTGTCCCCGAAGAACGTGCACTACATCTTCATGTCCTTCGAAACATCGGCCAAGTCCGACGTCATGGCCATGCGGGACAAGGTCGAGTCCGGGCTGAAGAACATGAGTCCCGAGGACGCGGCCCACTGGGCCTCCCACGTCCACTACGTGCCGGTGCAGGCCTGGAACCTGGAAGGATGGGTGGGGGACGTCCTGAAGAACCAGGGCTTCTTTACCTTTTCCATCGACCGGTTCCAGCGCATGCGCGAAACGGGCGGCCTGGTCAACATCGCGGCCATCAACCAGTCACCCCAGCTGTACCACCTGGAAAACGAGGTCCTCCAGTTCAACTTCGAATGGGACCGGGAAAAGGCCCTGGCCGCCGAGTCCCCCACCGTGTTGACCCTGTTCGACGGGGCCGCCACCCAGGGGGGCAACAACAAGGTGGAAGTGACCTTCCCCGACGCCGCCACCATGGCGGGGTTCGACAGCCTGGACATCGACCTCCTCATGGACTGCAAGGATTATGACACCTGCCCCTGGGACTACATCGCGGCCCTGTACCTGTGCGACAAGGACGACCCCGAGCAGTGCGGCACGGAGATCGCCCGCTGGATCACCACCTACGGCCGCGACGGGCGATGGGTCACGGACCTGAGCCAGGTCCTGGCCTACCTCCAGGACGGCGGGACACGCATCCTGCGTTTCGATTCCAGCGGACAGGGCTACACCACCACGCTGAAGATCCGGCTGCAGAACCGGGGCAAGGGGATGCGGCCCACGGGGATCCAGCCCCTCTTCCAGGGAAACCACGGCTTCAACCTGGACTACAACGGCCATTTCGAGCCCCTGCAGTTCGACACGCCCGAGGGGGTCAAGAAGGTGGAGGTGTTCGGCTGGATCACGGGCCACGGGTTCGGCAACGACCAGGCCAACTGCGCCGAGTTCTGTAACCACACGCACCACTTCCAGGTTAACGGCGGACAGGAGTACGTGAAGGACCACCCCGTGGCCGGGACGCTCAACGGTTGCAAGGAGCAGGTGGTGGAGGGCGTGGTTCCCAACCAGCACGGCACCTGGAGCCTGGGCCGGGGCGGCTGGTGCCCAGGGCTCGACGTGAAGCCCTTCGTGGCGGACATCAGCCAGTCCATGGTGTCGGGCAACCCGCAGACCATCACCTACAAGGGACTGTTTAAGGGCAAGGACTACGATCCCCAGCCCGTGGCGGAGCCCAATGGCTTCGCGGGCAACATCCACCTGAATACCTTCCTGGTTTTCTGGGAGTAGCGGCAATGGAACACAGGACCCTGGACAATTGGAGTTTCTACGCCGGGGCCTGGCCACTGGATCCCACCCGGCCGACCCTGGTGTTCATCCACGGCGCCGGGCTGTCGGGACGTTTCTGGGGCAACCAGATGGACGGCCTGGCCTCCCTGGTCAACACCCTGTCCCTGGACCTGCCCGGCCACGGCCAGGCGCCAGGGCCATTCCTCGAGTCCATCGGCGACATGGCCGGGTCCGTGTCCGGGTTCCTGAAACGATTGACACCCCCCAGGCCCATCCCCGTGGGCCTGAGCATGGGCGGCGCCATCGTGCAACGGCTCCTGCTGGATCAGCCGGGCCGCTTCGAGGCGGCCATCCTGGCCAATACGGGGGCCAAACTGGGGGTCATGCCCACCATCCTGGATGTCCTGAAGACCGACTTCGCGAAGTACCTGGACCTGTCTGTCCCGTTTCTGGTGTCAAAAAAGACGCCCCCCGAGCGGTTCCGCGCCACCATGGAAGACGTGGCGGCCCAGGATCCCGACGCCACCTACGCGGACCTGGTGGCCTGCAACCAGTTCGACGTCCGCAAGGAACTGGGGGCCGTGGACACGCCGGTGCTGGTGATGACGGCCTCGGACGACCTCATGACACCGCCGAAGTACGGCGACTTCCTGAAGGCCGCGATCCCCGGCGCCCGCATGGCCCAAGTGGCCGGGGCGGGCCACCTGTCCCCCGTGGAAAAGCCGGACGAATTCAACCGGGCCGTGGCGGATTTCCTGGACGAGAGGGGCTTGTAGGAACGTCCACCGTCCACTGTCTACCGTCCTGTGGCTCGACAACACGGACCTGGCACCCGCGAACCTGGAGGCGGACACCTGCGACACCGGCGTGTACGTGCAGGGGGCCAACCCGCCGTTGACAAACCTGGATGTCCACGACTGCAACACCGGCCTGCGGCTCCACGAGACCCAGGCCGACGTCAACGGCCTCGTGGCCCACGGAAACCTGAGCCAGGGCGTCTACGTGTACAACAACACGGGCTCGTCCACGAACAACCAGTTCACCCAGTGCCTGGTCTACGGATTCCACCTGTCCTTCGCCGACAACCTGTCATTTGAACCGGCGGCGGGCTATGACGGTCCTCTGGTGATCGTGGTCGTCGCACCCACCACGCCGGACGACCCCGGCGGCGGAGGATGTGCCACGGTCCCGTCCGAGGGCGGACTCCCCGTGACGGTGGCGTTCCTGGTGCTGTTCATGGCCGTGGCCCTGCGGATGCGGCGGGCGCCGCATTGACCCCGGGCCGCAGTTGACGTATCTTCCACCTGTCTTCTAAACCGATTTCGGACTGTGCCATGTGGTCTTCAGGAATCGTGGCCCACCCGGTGAAAAAGGGGGCATCAATGGATCAGAACACATTCAGGAAATGGGCCTCGGTGTTGGCCATCGTGCTGGTGGGCGTCATGGCCGCCGGCGAACTGCGGGCGGACAACCCCAAGGTCAATTCCTATTTCTTCCGGCCGTCGCCCCACCCCGGGGACCTGATGAACATCATCACCACCAACATGCCCAAGCAGTGGGGCTGGGGAGCAGGCGCCTGGATCACCTACAACCGGAAGCCCCTGCTGATCAACGACGAGCGTCCGCTCGGCGCGGAGTCGTTCTGGGCGGTGAAGAACCAGACGGTCATGGATATCTTTGCCCACGTGTCGTTTCTGGACTGGCTCAACGTGGGCTTCGACCTGCCCCTGTTCCTGAACACCAATGGGGACGCACCCCTCCCCAGCGGCATCTTCGACAAGGCCCCCAACGACCTGGACCGCGTCACCGGGTTCGCCCTGGGCGACCTGCGCCTGAGCCTCAAGGCCCGGCTCTTCAAGGTCCCGTTCCTGGGCGGCCGGGAGAACGGGTTCGCCATGGCCATCGTCCAGGACATTTCCTTCCCCACGGCAACGGGCCGGAAATTCGCAGGTGACGACGGGGTCACCGGCACCACCAACGTGGTGGCGGATTTCACCATGCGCGGGTGGCAGATCGCCCTGAACCTGGGCGTTAGGCTGAAGAAAAGCGTGGCCCTGCTCGATTTCACGGGTCTGTCGTTTCCGCCCCAGGAACTGGGACACCAGTTGCTGCTGGGCGCCGGCGTGGTGGCCCCCATCATCTGCAACGTGCTGGAGATCATCGGGACCCTGGAAAGCCGGACGGACCTGGTGGACCCCTACAAATGGAAGTACGACAACGCCCTGGACCTCATGGGCGGCGTCCGTCTGCACTGGGGCAACCTGCGGTTCATCGCCGCGGCCGGTGGCGGTGTGCTGAGCGGATTGGGATCTCCATCGGTGCGGGCCACGGTGAACATGGCCTACGAGCCCGCGCTGGAAAAGGGGTGCTGCATCGACCCCGACGACGACGGGATCTGCGAGCCCGACGACCTCTGCCCCGACCAGGCGGGCCCGGAAAACACGGGCGGCTGCCCTGACCGGGACGGCGACGGCGTGGCAGACCTGGAGGACGAGTGTCCCGACGAGCCCGGCCCGGCGGAGCTCAACGGCTGTCCCGACACCGACGGCGACGGGATCATCGACAGCCAGGACGCCTGCCCCCAGAGGGCCGGCCCGAAGAAGTACGAAGGCTGTCCCGACACCGACGGCGACCTGATCCCCGATCCCAAGGACAAGTGCCCCGAGGTGCCAGGCATTCCCGAACTGGATGGCTGCCCGCGGGTGGTGGTGACCAAGGAAAAGATCATGATCCTGGACAAGGTCCACTTCGAAACCGCCAAGGCCGTGATCAAGGCCGAGTCCTTCCAACTGCTGAAGGACATCGCCAAGGTCATCAGGGACAATCCCGAACTGAAGAGGATCCGGGTGGACGGTCACACGGACAGCGATCACACCGACGCCTACAACCTGAACCTCAGCCGCAAACGGGCCAAGGCGGTCCGGGCCTTCCTGATCAAGCAGGGCGTCAAGTCCCGCAGACTGACGTCCAAGGGTTTCGGTGAGGCCAATCCCATGGCCGACAACACCACCGAGGAGGGCAAGGCCAGAAACCGCCGGGTCGAGTTCATGATCCTGGAAAGGGAAGAGGCGCCGGTCGTCGAAGAGAAGACCCCGCCAGCCAAGGAAGAGAAGTAGATGCCGCGAAGCGATCATCGCTCATCGCTTATCGCCTATCGCAAGCAGTCCATAGTTTGTCCGGAAGGCGATGGGGCGGGCGGGATCGACGCCCCACCGACAGGGTCAGCATGGCCCGCCAGGAGGTACTTGTCGAGCATCCGTCCCAGCAGCGGGTCCAGCGGTCTCTTCTTGCGGGCGGCGAACTCACCGGCAGCGCGGCACCAGGATTCCGGGATGAAGTAATAGGATTTCCGGGGAACAGACAGGCTCGGTACAGGACTCACCCACCTTTCCGCTGCGGTTTTCGCAATGGGGGGCGGACGGCCTTGTGGTCCACGAACATGACAGACCTTCGTTGGATCGCGATTATAGCCTGCCGACGACCTGGATCAATCGGCGGAAGCGACCACGGTGACGGGGATCAGGTAGTCGAATCCCCCATCGGAACGTCGGAGGGGTCGGGCCGAACGAAAGTGCCTCGCCGTCTCGAGGTTGGGTTCGGGAATGCGGACGGCCAGGGCCTGAAGGAACTCCAGCAGCAGTTCAACCGGGACGGCCGGTCGCACCACCAGGTGCATGGATGAACCGGGGTTTTGGGCCTCCAGTTCCATGGCGGCCCGGTACGCCGCGCGCAGGTCACGTTCCTGGCCCGAAAAGGCCTTGCCCAGCTCGGCCGTTCGCTTCTGCCCTCCCAGGTCGAAACCGGCGACAAAGGAAGACAGCGTGGCCTCGATGGCGGGTTTGGTGCCGAACTGGGTCCGCGCGCCCGTGGAGTCCAGCATGATCCGCCGCGTCACCCGGTAGTTGATGGGTACAAAGGTAGGCACCGAACGACCCACGGCGGTCGTGGCCACCAGTGGGATGGCATCGGAGGCCGCCAGGATGGCCTCCAGGACCTCGAACAACTCCTTGACCGTCGTGGACTGGTCCACGACAAGGGCACAGATCGGCACCTTGCCCAGCTTGTGGACCTTGCGGGCCTTGATGGCTTCGCGAACCACGTAGAAGGCGCTGTCACTCACGTGGGGCTTCCGCAAGTCCATCATGGGCGAAACGATGGTCGCCTCGCTCTTTCGGACGCCCGGTCCCATGACCGGCTGGTCCCAGATGCCCAGTCGTCCGGCCGTGAGGACCAGGGACCAGGGCGGCGTCAGGTTCACACCCACGCCACGGAAGGATCGGGGCAGCATGGCCCCCAGCAGGTCGCCGGCGCCCACGTCGGGCATGGGCAGGGCCAGGCTCCGGCTCTCCAGCAGTGCGCCGGCTTCCTTGCAGGATGATCGGAACGCCGCATCGGCCGGCCTGTTCCGCGTGCAATCATCCACCCGGTCCAGCAACCGGTTGCGCGCTTCCACCAGGACCGCCCCCGTAGAAGCCCTGTCCGTGAGGGTACATCCCACCAGCGAACGGGCGACCTTGCCGAACATGTGGGCCATGACCGGTTCGGCCGAGGCAAACAGCTGGGCCAGGGCGCCAATGCCCACCAGGGCGGCCGAATCGGAAAAGAAGCCACCGCTGGTGCCCACGGCCTCCACCGCCGCGAAGCCCTCGCAGGACGGGGACGCCAGGAAGTCCAGCAACGACAGGGCCCCTGACGTGTGGCCGGCCCATTCGGGCGCCGCTGAAAGCGCCTTCGCATCGGCCTTCAGGGCGGCAATGGCCTGACCCCGGTCCAGTCCGATCTTGTCCAAGAATCCGTCCATTCCCGGCGGGAAGGCGGCCAGGGCCTGAATACCCGCCTTGAGCGCCAGGGCCCGCACCTCGTAACCGCCGGTGGTTTTCCCCTGGTCAGGCGTCATGCTCCTCACGGCCCGCGTCGCACGGATGCAGGCGTCGCCATAGTCGCAAGCCACGAGAGCCGTCTTCCATTCGTCCAGGGAGGAGGTCCCCTTGCCGCAACCCGCCAAGCCCAGGGCACCGATGGCCAGAACCGTCACGCAAATCCGCGCCGGCCCGCGCATCCCAACCGCCCTGCCCGAAGCGTCTCCAGATCTCTTCATGTGAGCCCTCGAAGTTCGAAACCGTCCGGGCCGCCCAATCAAGGACCGAGCGTCACGTTTTGCGCTGTCTCGGGCCCGGATGATATCATGTTCCGACCCGCTGCCGGCGGGACCGACCAAAGAGGAACCATGGCCGCCCGGAAGGAGATGAAGATCGTCGTGTCGGACCTCCACCTCGGCGTGGGCACGCTGCCGGGCCAGGTGAATCCCTACGAGGATTTCCACCAGGACGACCGCTTCACCGAATTGATCGCGCACTATTCGAAAGGGGAATACGCCGGACTGCCGGTGGAGCTGATCATCAACGGCGATTTTCTGGATCTCCTCAAGGTGCCC
This sequence comes from Deltaproteobacteria bacterium, assembly GCA_016784945.1. Lineage (GTDB taxonomy): Bacteria > Myxococcota_A > UBA9042 > DTJE01 > DTJE01 > JADDHL01. The sequence goes on from JADHTP010000070.1 coordinate 8,048, forward strand.
TACCGGGGTGCCTTCGTCACGGAGGTCACAGAGGACATTTCCCTGGAAAAGGTCAGGCGCTGTATTCGCGGCCATCCCCGGGTTTTCGACGCACTCGCCGAGTTCCTGAAGAACCCCATGCACCGGTTGACCTACATCGTGGGCAACCACGACCTCGACGTGGCCTTTTCGCGGGTTCAGGGCATGATGCTGGCCCGACTGGGAACCAACGAAGACCAGGACCGGGTCCAGTTCCTGACGGACCAGGAATTCTACCGGCTCCCTGGCGGCGTAGTGGTCACCCACGGTCACATGTTCGAAGAAATCAATCGCACCGAATCCGGTGCCCCGATCCGGACCCTGGAGGATGGTCAGGACGTGGTCAACATGCCCTGGGGCAGCCTGTTCTTTTCCAACGTGCTGGCCCCGGTCAAGGCGGAAAGACCCGTCATCGACCTGGTCCATCCCCTGTCGTCGTTCATCCTGTGGGGACTGGTGTTCGACGTGCGCTTCACCCTGAGAATCCTGTGGAACATGGCGCGGTTCTTCATCACCACGAGGCTGAAGACAATCTATGTCCGCCAGATGGACATCATCAAGACCCTCAAGATCCTCGGGGAAGAGGTCGCGTTCTACAACAACCTGGAAAGGCGCGCTTCCCGGCTCCTGAGGTCCGCGGACGAGATCACGGCCCTCATCGTGGGCCACAGCCATGAAGCCGCCGTGAAGCGGTTTCCCCACAACAAGGTTTATGTGAACACCGGCACCTGGATCCAGATGGTCAGCCTGAGCCTGCCGAACTTGGGAACCACGAACCGTCTGACCTATGCGGAAGTGGACTACCGCGAAACCGGGCCCCCGTCCGTGCGCCTGCTCAGGTGGCGGGGCAAAATGCGAACACACGAGGAACTGGTGGTATGACTGCACCTGGAACGAGACTCGCGCGGGCCGTCACAGGCGCCGCGTTCCTGATGGGCGCCCTGGCCGGGTGCAGTGGCGACTCCTGCGCCATTTTAGGGACCTGCGGCACGGGCGTGGACGTGGCCACCCTGTTCGACAGGTTCCAGGGAGACCCTGGCCCGGGCACACCCGAATTGTCCCTGGTGGAAGTGCCCGTGGATCCCAACCAGGGCCACTTCCCCCCCGACGCCACGCCCCAGCAGATCGCCGCCCTCAAGGCGCTGAACCGCTACCGGGTAGCTTCCGGCCTGGGGCCGGTGGACGAACACGAATCCCTCAACGCCGCGGCCCAGAGCCACGCGGAATTCATCGTCACCCACTGCCAGGACTACAAGAACGAAGGCATCAGCGTGCACCAGCAGAACCCCGACTGGGACGGCTTCACCGGCAAGAACGCCTGGAACAGGACGTCACACTTCGGGTACAAGACCAATGGCGTGGCCGAGGTGATCGGGTTCGTCAACAACCCGGAAAAGGCCGTGGACGGATGGATGGGGACCCTCTACCACCGCCTGCCTCTGCTGGATCCAGCCACCATCGAGGTGGGCTACGGGAACTCCGGAATCGGGGGTGGGACCTGCACCTACCCGCTGTACAAGAAGGCCGATGTCATGGATCTGGCCTACGGGTTCGTGGAAAACGACGCGGTGGTGGTCTACCCACCGGACGGGGCCGAGGACGTGCCGCGGGCCTTCGACGGCTACGAGAGCCCCCAGCCGCCCAAACCGCCGAACGGCTACCCATCCGGGACCATCATCACCGTCCAGTTCGGCAAGTCCATCGGCTTCAAGGTGCTGGGTCATCACCTGCTGGAGAACGCGACCGACCCTGTGGAACATCGGTTCCTCGCCCCCTTTGCCGACGAAACCCACGACGTCATGCAGGACCCGAACTCGTCCATGGCCAACAACAACGTCACCCTGTACGCCCACGAACCCCTGAAGCCGGGAACCTCGTACCGGGCCATCATCGACCTGGAAAGGGGCGGCAAGCCCCTGCATATCGAGACGAATTTCGTAACGAAGTAGTGTGCCGGTCCTACAGGACCTTGGTCACCTTGATCGGGTTTTTCGGGTCCAGGAGTCCCCGCTTCAGCAGGTCCTCCCCCACTTCGATGACGCCCGGCTCGGATCCGTTCCCGGACAGGATGGCGTGAACCGATTTCAGGCCGCCGTACCACCAGCGGCGGTCCGACAGGTAGAGGTGGTCCCCCGGATCGGCGGCGATGGTTTCGGCGTCGGCAGGGGACAGGCGCACCGCCCCTTCTTCCGCCACGGAACGGACGGGGATCAGGAGGGTGGAACCGGGGCGCAGGTTGGGTTCGCTTCCCTTGAACAGGCGCATCAGGTCCTTCCGGGGCGACACAGTCAGGCCGCACAGGTCCCGGGTGGGGGCCGAACGGTCCAGCAGCGAGGTCACCACGCCAATCCCCAGGCTCATGGCCATCCCGTACAGGGCCCGCATGAACTTGAACGCATGGTGGTATTCGCCCCCCGGGTCCACGCCGTGGGCAAAGGGCGTAATCACAGCGGGCACGAAGAACGAAAAGGCGATGGCTGCGGCCCCGCCCACCATGGTGGCCACCGCGGCGCGGGCCGTGAATCGCTTCCACAGGAAACCCAGGAGGATCACGCTGACCAGGGGCGGCGTGATGGCCGCCGTGAAGGTGGCGTGGGCCGAATAGATGGAATCGAACTGCATGTACACCGGGACCAGGGACAGCCCCACGATGGAGGCGACGATGGACGCGTAGCGGGCAATGGAAAGATAGTGCCGGTCCGCCGCCTTGGGTCGGACATAGGGTCGCCAGACATCGTTCACGAAGATGGCGCTCACCGCATTGATCAGGGAGTCCACCGTGGACATGAGTGCGGCGATGAGGGCCGCGATGATGAAGCCGAACACGCCGGGGTTGCACAGGAAGTCCGTCACCTGGATGAACACGTCCCGGGGTGCCAGGTTCTCCATGAGGCCCAGGTTCACCAGGGCGGTCCCGAGCCAGCCCGCGTTGGACACGGCGATGGCGGTCAGCGGCATGAGGATCAGAACAATGGTGAAGACCGCGCGCCGTCCGTCCTTTTCGGTCCTGACCGACAGGAAACGCATGATCAGGCCCTGGTTCAGGAAATAGAAGGCCGCCGTGTTGGCCACCCCGTCCTGCCAGAAGATCCCCACGGCGGAAAAGTCCGCCGGTTCGTTCAAGGGGCTGAATGCGGTCTTGTGGTCCTTGGGCAGGGCGTCCCAGAAGATGTCGAATCCCCCAATGTAGTCCAGTCCCAGGAAGAACAGGAAGAACCCCGCGAAGATCAGGAGGAAGCCCTGAATGAGGTCGGTCATGATGACCGACGTCTGGCCGCCGAAGGTCACGTACACGGCGGTCACCACGGCGATGACCACGGCCCAGCCGAAAACGGACCAGGGGATCAGGCCGTTGAGGGCGACGCCGAGGGTGAAGAAATTGATGCCGATGTAGCCCACCATGTAGACCAGCAGCAGCACGGTGATGACCACCCGGGTCACCGTCCCGAAACGCCGTTCCATGTACTCGGGGATGGACTGCACCCGGGAGTAGTAGATGATGGGGAACCACCCGAACAGCCACAGGGGGATCAGGGCCCAGTCGTTCAGGTAGGACTGGGTGGACGCGAACCCGAATTCGTAGGCCACGGCCGAATACTTAACGAAGCTGTAGGATCCCACCACCATGGAGGCGCAGGACATGGCGATGAGCCACCAGGAGAACCTCTGGCCCCCGAAGAAGAAGTCCTTGGTGGTGGTGGCGTACTTGCCGAAAAAGGCGCCGAATCCCAGGATGAACAGGAAATAACCGATGAGGATGACGGTGTCGATCGTGGTCATTCTGCCGCCATCAGATGACTGGTCCCAGGAACTGGAAAAAACCCTGGATCGTCAGGTAGCCCAGGAACACCACCACCAGCAGCACGAACTCGCCCATCTCCCCTCTCCTGAACGACCAGGTCCGGTGCCTGAATCCCATGTACAGCCCGAAAAAGAAGATCAGGAATCCCACCATGAACTGGTAGGCGAAGGCGGCGTCGGAACCGGTCATGTCAACCCCATGCCCTTCACTGCGGCGGTCGCGGTCATTGAATCACATGGGTGGCGGGGGGGCAAGGGAGGGTCCATGGTTGATGTGTAGTTGCGTTCACGTTCACGGAACAAGGGGGGTCATAGGGGGGCTGCGCCCCCCTTGAGTAAGAGAAGCGCAAATCGCAGGGAAGTCCATAGTCGATAGTCAATAGTCCATGGTTCGTCTG
>JADHTP010000071.1 GCA_016784945.1 Deltaproteobacteria bacterium
TCTTCTTAGCACGAATCGTGAAGGTTCCGAAACTGGAGATCTTCACCTTTTCACCGTCGGTAAGGGCGGCCTTCATGACGTCGAGGATCGTCTCCACGATGGCGGCGGCTTCCTTCTTGGAAAAGCCGCCAAGCCGTTCGTAAACGCCTTCTACGATATCGGTCTTGGTCATGATCCCTCCACAGTCTCAGCAGTTCCCTCAAGCACCTCTACGATTCGCTCAAGGTGGTCTGTACGATGCGGGCGAAACCGTCCGGGTCGTGCACGGCGATGTCCGCCAGGATCTTCCGATCCACGGCGGCCCCGGACAGACTCAGCGCGTGGATGAACTCCGCGTAGCGCGTGTCGTTCATCCGGCAAGCGGCGTTGATCCGGCTGATCCACAGGCGACGGAAGATCCGTTTCTTCTGCCGGCGGTGAACGTACGCAAACCAGAGCCCCCGGTGCACCTGCTCCACGGCACGCCGGTAGGCGGTCCTGCGGCGCTCACGGAAACCCGATGCCAGTTTGAGGAGCCGGTTGTGACGCCGCCTCCTCTTGAATCCTCTTTTTACACGAGCCATTGCAGGTCCTCCGTCACAGGTTGGGCAGCAACCGATTCATCCGCTTCATGTCGGACTTGGCGACCAGTGTGCCCTTTCTCAGATTCCGCTTCTGCTTCTTGCCCTTGTGTTCCATCAGGTGTCCCGCGCTGGCCTTGTGCCTGCGCAGCTTGCCTGAACCGGTCCTGGAAAGCCGCTTGGCAGCGGCCCTGTTGGTTTTGATCTTAGGCACGTCCGCCTTCCTCCTTTTTTCCCGCCTTCGACATGAAATACATGGTGAGGACACGGCCTTCCATCCTGGGAGACTGTTCCAGCACCGCCACGTCCATCATGTCGGCCGCGATTTTTTCCATGGTCTGCTGGCCAAGCGCGGTGAACTGGATTTCCCGTCCCTTGAAGAACATCATGAACTTGACCTTGTGGCCGTCGTTCAGGAATTCCGTGGCTCGCCTCATCTTCGTGGCCAGATCATGGTCGTCCGTCTTGTAACGGATCTTCACTTCCTTGAGCTGACTGGACGACTGACGCTTCTTGGCCTCAGCCTGTCGTTTCTTCTTCTGGTACTTGAATTTGCCGAAATCCATGATGCGGCAGACGGGCGGCCGGGCCTGCGCCGCGACCTCCACCAGGTCCAGACCGGCATCGTCCGCCATGTCGAGAGCCTGCGGCAGTGGAACGATTCCCATCTGTACGCCTTCGTGGTCGATAAGCCGCACCTCACGAGCCCTGATACGGCCATTTACCCTTGCTTCTCGATTGTCTGCGACCACGTACTCCTCTCAAAATGGACTGCGCTCGACAGGAGTGCCTGAACCGGCAATCCTAAATCCAACGCGCCGGTAGGCACGGGCGGGATTGAACCGCCGACATCTACCGTGTCAAGGTAGCGCTCTCCCACTGAGCTACGCGCCTGGGTCAAATGCCGCGACGGATCGTAACCGGAAACTATAGGTTGTCAAGAGGTTTTTTGCCGTCAAGTGTGTTGACGGAGGACTTAACATGGTGGTAAATTCCTGCGCGCTGCGGCATTTGCCGAATCGGGGTGCTGATACACAGGCATCGCGGTGTCAACGGGACTGCGGAGGATCCGAAATATGCTGGTCCGCATGAAACGAGTCAACGGGGCCATGAGCGCCGTCGTGCTGGTCGCCTTTACGGCGACCCTGGCCGTCGGTCCCATGCCGGCCCTTGCCCAGGACGCGGTGGCGGCTGGAGGACAGGATGAAAGGTACGTGGTGCTTTTCGTCCCCATCCAACGCTCCGACCACGTGTCCGAGGGTGTGCCCGGGCGGGTGGAGGAATACCTCCGTGCCCTGGTGGAGATCGACCCGAAGATCGATCTCCTGATGCACGCCGAGGAAGCGGTCGCCACGCCGGAAGCGACGCCGGCCGAGCCGGTTCCCGAACCGATCCGCGAGAACCCCCGGCTGGAACGGGCCCGGAAGCTGGCCGATTCCGGCAGGGTGTCGGTGGAAAAGAGACGCTTCGAGTCCGGCCTTGGACGGTTGATGAAGGCGGAGAGCCTCTACGGCAGGAACCTGGCGGACCTGGAAGATTTCGACCGCTACATCGACGCCAGGCTGTGGCTGGCGGTCGGATTCATCAACGGCGGGTACATGGAGGAGGGCCGGTCCGCCATCCGGAAACTGCTGGTCATGCGACCGGAACTGAGCCTCGACGCCAAGACCTTCAGCAAGCGCTTCATGAAGAACCTGGCCTCTTCCAGGAAAAGGATCAAGACCGGTGGCGACCTCACGGTCTCGGTGGACGTGGATACCGCATCGGTCTACGTGGACGGACGCCTCGTGGGCAACGGTGCCCAGACCGTGTCCGGCCTGCCCAGGGGACGGCACTACGTCCGGGTGGTTTCCGAGGGACTGCCGCCCAGGGGCCGGTTCGTGAACACCAAGCCCGTCGGCAGGACCGCCTCCGTGTTTCTGAAGGTCACGCCGAAAACGGCCGCCCGCCCGAAACCTGCACCCGTCAAGGCCCGGCTGGCCTCCAGGCCCCTGACCGAGTATGCGCGGTCCGGCGAATTCGAGAGTTCCTTCGAAAGCGATGTCCGCCTGGCCTTGGGCAAGACACGGGCGCAATATGCCGTCCTGGCCTACCTGGCCCGTTCGGACAGTGCCTTCCACCTGGGGCTGTTCCTCTTCGACGGCAAGACGGGCAAGCTGGCGGACATCGAACCGGCGGTCATCGACACGGACCTGAGCAACCTGCAGATTGCCCTGTTGGACCTGGAGTCGAGGCTGGCCAAGGCCCTTTCCAGTTTCCCGTCCGAACGGCTGGTGACACTTCGCCCGGCCATATATGCCCTGGCACCCTCGGCCTATCCCGAGCCGGCCCCCGTGGCCGTGGCGCCTGAGCCGGAACCGGCCCCTGTGACGGTCACACCCACGCCTGCGCCCGAGCCGGAGCCCGTGGCCAGCGGCGGTTTCGACGACATTCCCGAAGATTTCCCCATGGACGAATGGCCCTCCGAATCGCCGTCATGGCCCCTCTACCAGGAATGGTGGCTGTGGACGGTAGTGGGCGCCGTTGTAATCGGCGGAGCCGCCGTGATCGGCGTCTGTGCGGCCGGTAAATGCGGAAGTGGTGGCGGTGGAAACGATGCATTCGGCGCCCGGGCCGTGTGGTGATGAGGAGGTGGTTGGGATGAAGAACCGACTGAACCAGATGAAACGGGTGTTCGCGGCGGTCCTCCTCGCGGTGGCCTTCCTGGCCTGCGGCGGCGGCGGAACGCCCCCGGAACTGCTCACCGTGGCGGTGCATCCGGTCACGGGAACAACACTGGCCGGGCCGAACCAGAATCCCTTCGACGCGAGTCAGGCCAAGAAGATGCGGTTCTCGGTGACGGGCGCGGGAATCGAGGGCGTCCTGGAATCGGTGGTGGATTTCAACACTCACCAGGCCGTTCTGCCGGATATCCCCGAAGGCTACGGGCGACAGGTGACCGTGGAGGTGTGCAAGGAGTTCTGCGACGAGAAGATGGCCGGTGACATCTTCGCCCGGGGGCGCTCGGTGCCTCTCACCGTGAAGCACAACGACCCCGAGCGGACCGTCAACGTGTTCGTGAGCCCAAAGAACTCGTTTTCGTCCCCGGCCGACACGTCAAACCCGCCGGCGAACACCTCCCTGGTCCAGGGCGAGCGTATCGGCGCGACCATGACCGTGCTGGACGACGGGAATGTGCTCATCCTGGGTGGTGCCCGGATCAAAACCGGTTCGGCGTCCTGGACCCGGGCCGAGGACCTCGATGTCGTGATCCCCGAGGCGGAAGTCTATGACCCGCGGGACGGTTCCTTTACGGCCGTGGGACCCATGACCATCCCAAGGGCCTTCCACCAGGCTGTCAAGCTCTCTGACGGCCGTGTGGTGGTCCTGGGCGGATACACGCAAATCGCCGGGGGACCGGCATCCATCACGGACTCCGTGGAGGTCTTCGAACCCGATTCCGGTGTCTTCCGCCAGAGCAGCCAGGGATTGTCCGGCGGTGCGGGACGCGCCTTGTTCACCGCGGCCCTGGCCGGGACCAGTCCTGACGTGATCTTCCTGGCCGGTGGACTGTCCGACCCCAAGGCGGCGGGATCCACGTGGGATATGTACATCCTGGATACGGGCACCGTGGCCCACGGCCCCCTCTCCACCATCCGGTACAATCACGCCATGAGCTTGCTTTCGACCTACGGGCGGACGGGGAGCGATCCGGGGACCGACGCCTTCATCCTGTTCGGCGGCGAAAACGACCAGGGCATCGTGTCGGACGTGGAGCCCTTCACCGTGTCCGGATTCGAGGTCAAGGCTGACGACACCGCCACCACCAAGCTGCCCGGCGGCGGCAGGACCATGCTGACCGCTGTACACGTGGCCCAGCAGGGCATCATCTACGTCATCGGCGGATTCACCGACACGGGCCACAACCAGCCGTCCAACCGGGTTGACGTGTTCCGTGAAGGCCGGCGCGGCTTCGTGGACGGGGAGGTCCTCTTCCTGAACGCGGCTCGCGGGGCGCACACCGCGGCCCTCATCGACTTCAACACCATCTTTGTCGCAGGCGGCTTGGGCTTTGGTGGCAACACCCTGCCTTCCACTGAACTGATTATCGAAAATCTCGAATGCGATGACCTGGAAAACCAGATCGGTTGCAAGTACGTGATTACCTCGGTGGCCAGTTGGACGCCGGACCTGGCACCGGCACGGGCGGGGCACATGTCGGTCTTCGACTCCACCCGTCGGGTGTTCGTCGCGGGCGGATTCTCACAGTTCTCGCAGCCCGTCAAGACGGCGACCCTGTACAATCCGGATTGATGTGACTCGTCTTTCCCCAGTCGAACATTTCCCATCAGCATCCGCAGGTTTTCGACCGTTTGTGGTTACCACGCTGGTCTCGTTGTCCGTCGCGGGCTTCCTGAATTGCGGCGCTGGGGCGGCGGACGGCGCGTCACGCTCCTTTGGACTGGTGTTCGCCACCGAAGTGGAAACGGGGTGCGAAAGCTCGCCGGTCATCGCGGGAAAGCTGCCCGAGGACGTGGACTGGCTGGTGGCCCGCCTGCTCGACCCCGAGGGCAAGGAAACATCGGTGCTCGTGATCGACGGTGGTGGACAGGATGTGCCCGGTGAAAGCCTCATGACCGGAGTCCTGCCGGGGCGCTATCGCCTGGAAGTGACCGGTTGCCGCCAGTCCGGGGGGGGGCTCGCAACCTGGGGAGGAATGAGCCGCGAATTCGACGTTCTGGAATCGCAGAAGTCGGCACCCATCGTCTTCATGAAGCGGGCGGGTGGTCTGTCCTGCGTGGGCGGTAAGAACCTGAATCCCCTGGCGCCCCAGTTCGACGGAGACGGATTCTTCGTCTATGGCGTGTCGGCTTTCGCCGCCGGCACGGTGACCCAGGGGGGACGGATCTTCGTGTCCGGCGGGTTCACCGAAGACAAGCCAAAGGCCGCCGGAGACAGCCTGTCCGCGGGGACCCGGGTATGGGAATACGACGCCAGCCAGGGAGTCTTAGTCGGTATCTTCGACGCGGGATTGAACCGATTGGAACTGGCCGAGCCACGGGCCCTTCACGGCCTGGTGGGGGCGCCTGGCAACGACACCCGGCTGCTGGCCGTGGGTGGCGTTCGTTCCGCCGTTCTGGTGCCCAAGGGATTCCCCGACCACCTGGCCCCCTTGGACGAGGCCGTGGGTGTGGACAATGTCGTGGAGGTTCTGGACGTAGCGGGAGCCTCGGCCACCGGTGTCCAGACCCCATGGGATGGAATCCAGTCCACGTGGGCCGTGAGTCGCGACGGGAACTGGATCGCCCTGGCGGGCGGGCGGGACGCCACTGCCGGGTTGCCTTCGTCGGACGTGGCCTTCCTGGAAACCCATGCCGAGAGACTGATACAGGGATCGGCCACCTACCTCGCAGGAACCCTGGGATCGCCGCGATTCGGGTCGGCCTCCCTGTTCCTGTCCACGGGTGAAATGCTCCTGATCGGGGGGTGGGACGGGACTCAACCAGCGCCCCCCGAACTGGTTCGCCCGGACGGCACCCAGACGCTGGCAACACGGGTCCTGTCGGCGGCCGGCCCCCCGGCGGGCACCTCGCCCACTGCCTTCCCCAGCCTTGCGATCCTGAAGGATGATGGACAGGAAGCCGATGTGCTGGTTGTGGGTGGCAATCCCCTGGACGATCCGTCTTTCGTTTTTGCCAATCCCGATCCCACCCGGCCCACGACCTGGGTGCTGCAACTCGAGTCCACCGATGGTCTCCGATACGACGGGGCCACCGCCCGGTCCGTGGCCATGGAAAGCGGGTCCGAGTGGGCCGTTCGATCCCTGGCCTCCCTCGTTCCCCTGGGCTCCTCCTGGTTGATGGCCGGTGGTTACCGGGCGTTCAAGGAGCAGATCGACGTGCCCGGTTGCGGCCTGGTCTGGGGGTATTTCTGCTTTCCGCGGACCCTGCCTCTGTTCCGACTGGATTCAACCGGTACGGCGCTGGAAATGGTCCGGGAGGTGGAGGATGTGCAGTCGCGGTTGGGCGCCCTCGTGCTGCCGCTGGACGAGGGCAGCGCCCTGGTCCTGGGCGGTATGGACGGATTCGGTTTCCCGAAGCAGGACGGGTCAGGAAGCCCGCCGCCTCCCGCCACCACACCCATCCTTTCCACCGGGTACGTGCAGGTGCTCGACGGGTATTTCGACTCTGACATCTGCGTGCAGCACGTTCCCCTGACCCGGTGAGCCGGGAATCTACACATTGAACCGGAAATGGATCACATCGCCATCGAGGACGACGTAGTCCCGGCCTTCGAGGCGGGCCTTGCCGGCTTTCTTCACCGCGGCTTCGGAACCCAGGTTCATCAGGTCGTCGTAGGTCATGACTTCGGCCCGGATGAAGCCCCTTTCCATGTCCGAATGCACCGTACCCGCGGCCCGGGGCGCCGGCGTGCCTTGCCGGATCGTCCAGGCCCGAACCTCGTCTTCGCCCACCGTGAGGAAGGAGACCAGGCCCAGCGAGGCATAGGTTTCGCGGATCACAACGTCCAGCACGGGCTCCGTTATGCCCATGGCCTCCATGAATTCACCCCGATCCTCGGCCGGGAGGTCCTGGATCTCCTGCTCCACCTTGGCGCAGCAGGGGAAGGTCGGGAGGCCATGCACCGGCAGGTTGGCACCCGCCAGCAGCGCGTCCCTGTCCAGGCCGATCTGGTCGTCGGCCACGTTGAGCACAACGATGATGGGGCGTCCCGTGAGGAAGGCGTAGCCCTTGAGGTCGGGATGGACGGCCAGTTCCGGGTCGTCATGGACCAGCCGACCTTCGGACAGCAGCTCCTTGGCCCGCTCCAGGGCCTTTCTTTCCTCGGGCGGGGCCGGAGTCTTGCCCTTCCTGACGTCGAGATCCATTCGCTCCAGCCGATTCTCCACCACCATCAGGTCCGCCAGGACCAGGTCGTCGATGACGGTGCTGACGTCCCTGGCGGGCTCGCAGAGACCTTCGCCGTCGAAGGCCCGGGCTACCAGGAGAAATGCGTCCATGGGCTTGACCATGTTCAGAAACGCCGAGTCCAGACCCTGGCCCCGTTTTTCCAGGTTGCCGATGGAAGGGGCCTGTGCCTCCACGATTTCCAGCACCGCCGGGACGGTCTTTTTCGGCCGGTACATATCGGTCAGCCGGTCCACTCGCACGTCCGGGACGGGGACCGAGCCCATGGTCAGCCCTCCCTTGTCCTTGCCTCCCGCGGACCCGGCCAGGGCCTGGAACAGGGTGGTCTTTCCGCTCTGCGGAAGACCGATGATTGCCGCTTTCATAGGGTTATGCTCCTTGCAGCCGGGATCTGATCTCGTCGGCCTTTGACAGCATGGCCGTGCTGATGTTGTCGAGGGCGTCCTTCGAGTCGGCTTCGAACCGGAAAACCAGTACGGGTTGCGTGTTGGAGGACCTCACCAGGCCCCATCCGTGGGGGAAGCGGACCCGGACGCCGTCCACGTCCACCACGTCGCCGTGACGGGACTTGAACAACTCCGTCATGGCCTCCACCACCTTGAATTTCAGGTCGTCGGGACAGTCCAACCGGATTTCCGGCGTGGAATGCATGGTGGGGACGGCCTCCAGCAGCCTCGACGCAGGCAGGTTGCTGGAGGATAGCACCTCCAGGAAACGCAGTGCCGAATAGACCGCGTCGTCAAAGCCGTACCACCGGTGCCGGAAGAAGATGTGACCGCTCATTTCGCCGCCCAGGAGAGCGTCGTCCTGGGCCATCTTCGCCTTGATGAGTGAGTGGCCCACCTTCCACATCACGGCCCGCCCACCGGCCTTTTCGATTTCGTCGAAGAGGATCTGGCTGCACTTGACCTCGGAAACGATCTCGGCCCCTGGGTTCTCTTCCAGCAGGGCCAGGGCCAGGATGAGCAGGACCATGTCGCCGTAGATCACCTCTCCGGTTTCCGTGACCACACCGAGACGGTCCGCGTCGCCGTCGAAGGCAATACCCAGGTCCGCGCCCGTTTCCACCACCTGCCGGCTGAGGTCGGCCAGGTTGTCGGGGACGGTCGGGTCCGGATGATGATTGGGGAACTCACCGTCCATTTCGCAATAAAGGGGTACGGCTTCGATTCCCAGCCGTTCCAACAGGGGGAGGGCGACCCCGCCGCCGGTCCCATTTCCCGCATCCACCACCACCTTCAGCGAACGCGAACCCAGCCGTGCGTCCGATGCGACACGGTCCAGGTAGGCGGCCATGACATCGGTTGTGGTGCGACTCCCCTGGCCCTGGGCAAACCGCCCGGAAACGGCTATGTCACCGATCTCGGCAATGGCGGCGCCATACAGGGCCGTTTTCCCGGCGCAGACCTTGAAACCATTGAAGTTCTTGGGGTTGTGACTGCCGGTGATCATGACGCCTGCGTCCACGTCCAACTGGTACATGGAGAAATACAGGAGAGGCGTGGGCACAACGCCCACGTCGACCACGTGAATGCCGCAGGACTGCATGCCCTTTGACAGGGCGGACGCGAAATCCGGGGACGACGTGCGGCAATCCCTGCCGAGGGTGCAGGTATCCAGGCCCCGATTCGTGAGCCAGGTGCCCCAGGCCCGTCCCAGGATCCCGACCGACTCGTTGGTCAGGTCCTTGCCGACGATTCCCCGGATGTCGTATTCCCTGAAGATGTGAGGGTTGAGTTCGGACATGGAGTGAACCCCCTTTCAAGAAGAAACAGGGTGGATCGTAGATCGTTGATCGTTGATCGTCCATTAATGATCTGTGTGGAAAATGACGATGGGTCGAGGTTTCCCCGCGATCGACGATTGACGATGAACGATCGACGGCTGTTCTACAGGTACTCGGTCATGTCGCGGATCTTCAGTTCATCGACCAGGGCCCTGACTTCCTGGGTGCGGTCCGCGGGACAGACCAGCACGGCGCCGCGGGTGACCACCACCACCATGTTTTCCAGGCCCAGAGCCGCCAGGAGGCCATGGGAGGAATAGAGCACGTTTCCGGTGGAATCCACGGTGATGACCCGGCCGTGGACGAAGTTTTCGTTTTCGTCCGTGGGAAAAGAGGTGAGGGCCCGCCACGTCCCCACGTCGCTCCATCCAAAGGAGGCGGGGATCACCACGATGCCCTCGGCCTTTTCCATGATCCCGAAGTCAACCGAGATGTTGGGCATGTCGGACCAGATACGCATCAGGGTCTCGGCGTTTTTGTGGGCCTTCTCGGCCTCCACCAGTTCGTCCACCGCCCTCGCCAGGCCCGGGAGATGGAGTTTGACCTTGTCCAGGATGGTGGCGGCGCGGAGCACGAAGATCCCGCTGTTCCACAGGTAGCGGCCGGCCTTGAGATAGGACATGGCCGTGTCGTGATCGGGCTTTTCCACGAAAGCCTGGATGCGCCGGGCACGGTGGCGGATTTCTTCGTTTTCGGGTTCCTGCTCGAATTCGCCGAACCGGATGTATCCGTAGCCCGTTTCGGGATGGGTGGGCGTGATACCCAGGGTCACGATTTCACCCCGGGCCGCGTGGGCCGTGGCCGATTCCAGGACTTCGAGGAACATGTTGGGGTCGGCGATGAAGTGGTCGGAAGGCAGAACGGCCAGGATGGCGTCCGGGTCCCGCTCCAGGCATCGTCGGGCCGACACCGCGATACAAGGGGCCGTGTTCCTGGCCAGTGGCTCCACGATGACGTTGTCTTCCGGGATGTCGGGGAAAAGGGCCATCAGTCGCGTGGCCAGGCCTTTTGACGTGGCGACCAGGACCCTTTCGTTGGGGACCATGGGTCGGATGCGTGAATAGGTGTCTTCCACCAGCGTCCGATCCGAGAACAGCTTCAACAGCTGCTTGGGGTGGTCCTCACGCGATAGGGGCCAGAAGCGAGTACCCTTGCCACCGGCGAGCAGCAGGGCGTGGACGTGGTCCCAGTGCTCCATCACCAACCTCCCGACGAGGTAGCGTGCCATATCCTGCCATCGACTGCAAACCCGCGGAGTGTCCCATTCGGCTCCGGGGCATGGGCGAAAACCCAGTTTCGGATTCAGGCCCGTCGCCTTCCACAGAAACTGTGGTCAGTTGTCAGACGACTGAAGACCTCTTGCGATAAGCGACAGGCGATAAGCCACAGGCCATCTTCGGTAGACGCTGGACGGCAGACGGTAGACAATGACCGCCATGATCCAGTCGGTACTCTTCACACCGGTGCCTCCCTCCCTGGCCTATTCGTCACTGGGGTTTCATGCTGCGTACCAGGGCCTCGGTTCGTGCGAAAGGGCCACCCTTCCCCAGGTGGAGGGCAGCCGGGCGCGGTCCGTGGAGTCCGGCCGGGTCCTGTCTGAATTCGACTGCATCTACGTGAGCACGGCCTGGGAACTGGAACTGCCCGTACTGGCGGCGATCCTGCGGGACTGTGGAATCGAACCGCGACGATCCGACCGTCCTCCCACGGCCCCGCTCGTGGTGGCGGGCGGGCCGCAGACCCTGTCCAATCCCGATGTTCTTGGCTCCATCGCCGACGCGGTGTTCGTGGGCGAGGGCGACCTGGCCTTCGGGCCATTGACCCGGGCGCTGGACTCGGCCCAGGGCAGGGAAGACGCCCTCGATCGGTTGTCCCGGGTGCCCGGCACCTGGGTGCCGGCGGTGCGGGAAGGGCAGGGCCCTCCTCCACCCGAAAAAGCCCCCGTTCATGTCCTGCCGGCCCGGTCCGTGCTCGTTGACGAGCCCAACCAGTTCGGCAACGCCTTCCTGGTGGAGGTGGGGAGGGGATGTCCGAGGGAGTGCACCTTCTGTGTCGTGCGATCCGGCACCCGAAAGACCTGTTTCGTTCCCCCGGAAAGGATCCTGGAGGCCGTGCCGCAGACCGTTCAACGGGTGGGACTGGTGGGAGCGGCCGTGTCCGACCACCCGAAACTGGTGGAGATCCTGGAAAGCCTGGTGGCCCGGGGGAGCGCTGTGACCCTGAGTTCCCTGAGGGCTGACAGGGCGACACGCGACGTGATCCGACTGCTCAGGAGGGGAGGGCTCAAGACCCTGACCGTGGCAGCGGACGGAACATCCGACGCCCTTCGTGCTGACCTGCGCAAGGGCATCCAGTGGGAGCACCTGGAGAAATGCGTTGAAACGGCCCGGGAGGAGGGCATGGTCAAGCTCAGGATCTACCTGATGGTGGGGATTCCCGCTGAGACGGAGGACGACATCGAGGAGTGCGCCCTCTTCGTGCGGAAGTTGGCTTCCCGGATTCGCCTGTCCCTGTCGGTGTCGCCTTTCGTGCCCAAAAGGTTCACCCCACTGGAGAAAGCCCCGTTTGCCGGGATCAGGACCCTCAAGAGCCGGATCTCCCTCCTGCGCCGGTTGTTGCGCGGATCGGTCAAACTGAAGACCGTGTCACCACGAACGGCGGATTCCGAGTGGCGCCTGTCTCATGCCAGTTCCCACGGGGCCTGGGACCTCATTGAACCCCTGATGCCGGGGCCCTGAATCCTGGACGCACGACCTTGACTGCCTGTTCCTTCTTCCTGCCGGGTGTCCCATTGTTACCGCTCATCGAAAACCGTAAAAGGATGGACATCGTGGTCGGTACTGGCCTGAGATGGAGTCTGAGAATCGGCATCGGTCGATCCCCGTCATGAAGCAGAAGAGAGCATCAACGACAATTAGACTTCCCCATGT
>JADHTP010000072.1 GCA_016784945.1 Deltaproteobacteria bacterium
GTTGATCGTTGATCGCCGGAAGATTCCACGTCCAGGAGTACATCCACGATAATCGGTGGACGAAGGACGTCCTCCACGGTACAAATGAAGGGATCGACAGGACGGGAGTACGCCATGGACGAAATCCTGGTTTCCAATGCACGCAAGGCCCTTTCCCAGGTTCTGGACCTGAGGCCCGGTGAAAGTTTCCTGGTGGTTACCGACGAAGAGACCCGCCCGGTGGCCGAGGCCTTCGAGGAAGCGGCCCGTTCCCTGGACGCCAGTCCCGTGCCCTACGTCATCCCGGGGGACATCCGGCCTTTGAAGGAGATTCCGCCGGGCCTGGCCCCACTGATTGAGCAGGCGGACATCGCGGTGACCTGCTTCGTCGGACGCCCCGAGGAGACGCCCTTCCGCATCGAGCTTATCCGGGCAATGTCCCGAAGTGTCCGTCGACTGGGTCATGGTCCCGGCATGACCGAAAACATGTTACGAGGCCCGGTCGGCGTTGATTACACCGCCATGGCCGGCACAGCCAATCGCCTGATGGAACGGATGCAGGGCGCCATCACCGTTCACATCACCGCCCCCGGGGGCACCCATCTCACCCTGAACGTGGCCAACAGACCATTCATGACGGACACCGTCATCGAGGACGGCAAATGGGGCAACCTGCCTGCCGGTGAAATCTGGTGTGCTCCCGTGGAAGACGCCGCCAGCGGGATCCTGGTCTGCGACGGATCCATCGGCGACCTGGGACAGGTCCCATCTCCCGTGTCCATCACCCTGACGGACGGTCGGATAACCGATGTCGACTGTGACGACGACGCCTGCCTTCACCGGTTGCGGGAGGTGCTGGCGGTGGATGACGAGGCAAAGATAATCGGCGAACTGGGGATCGGGCTCAACCCGGGCGCGGGCCTCACCGGCAATCTCCTCGAAGACGAGAAGGCCGGCGGCACCGCACACATCGCCTTCGGCAACAACGAGGACATGGGAGGCGGCAGGAACCGTTCCGCCACACACCGGGATTTCCTGTTCCAGGAACCGACCTTCACCGTTTCCTACGCCGACGGCCGTGTGGAAAAACCCATCGTGGACGGCGAGATCGTCGAAGCCCGCGATGACGAAGCCTCGGTGTCCACATCTTACGACAACGTGTTGGTGGCAGTGGATTTCTCCGATGCCTCCATG
Organism: Deltaproteobacteria bacterium; assembly: GCA_016784945.1. GTDB lineage: Bacteria > Myxococcota_A > UBA9042 > DTJE01 > DTJE01 > JADDHL01. Next base: position 1,174 of record JADHTP010000072.1, read on the forward strand.
GGGGCCATCAAGGTGGCCGACGCCGTGGCGCGCCGAAACGGCGCCCGTCTGACCGTATGCCACGTGATCCCGGGCAAGGTCCCCGTGAGCCCGCTGTTCCCCCACTACGTGGCAATGCCCGAGCCGGAAATGGCGAAACGGGAGTGGAGCGAGACCGCGTTGCAGTTGCAGGAGATGGTCCAGGAGGCCATTGGCCGGGATGAAAGCGAATTCGAGACCCGCATCGTGTCGGGACAGCCGGCGCCCGAGATCATCGGTCTCGCCGAAACGGTGGGCGCCGACATCATCATCCTGGCTAGCCGCGGTCTGTCCCGGATCGCCCGGGTGGTGATGGGAAGCGTGGCCGAATCGGTGGTCCGACGGGCCCGCTGCCACGTCCTGGTGGTGCGGTAAGGGGACCGTTGATCGTTCATCGTCGATCGTGGGATTGGCCCCGGAATGCCGTCCGTGGACAGTTGACGCCGGGTGAACCAGAGAGTAGAAACCCAGTTATGGAAAGAACAACCGTATGTGGCGTCCTCCTGGTGGCGGGTGTGTCCGCCTTCCTGACCGCCCTGCCCGCTCCGGCGGCGGGCGCCGTCCACAAGCTGGTCCTGGACGCTCCCATCAACGCCATCCAGGTCGAATACATTAAGCGGGGCATGGAACAGGCGGATTCCGAAAAAAGCGACATGGTGCTCGTCGTCCTGAACACGCCCGGTGGTCTCGGCGATGCCATGCAGGAAATCATCAGCCTCATTCTGAGTTCCCGCATCCCCGTCTGCACCTGGGTTCACCCGCCTGGTGGACACGCGGCCTCGGCGGGATTCTTCATCCTGGTGTCGGCGGATGTTGCGGCCATGTCACCGGGAACCCGCACCGGTTCCGCCCATCCCATCATGTCCATCGGAGGCCTGTTTCCCATAGACGCCCCCGGTGGAACGCCCGCAAAGGAACGGGCCACCCCCACCGATGAAACGGTACCGGAAGACAGGGAACCGGACGCGACCGCACCGGATAAGAGCCAGGCCGCCATCCTCATGGACAAGGTTCGGGAGGACTTCCAGGCCTACCTGAGGGCCATCACCGCCCGCCGGGGCCGCGATTCAAGGGCCGCCGAACTGGCGGTCACGGAAAGTCGCTCCTACACGGACCAGGAGGCCCTCGAACATCGCCTGGTGGACCTCATCGCCACCACGGAAACGGAACTCCTGGACAAGCTCCACGGCCGGGAGGTTCACATGCTGGACGGCTCGACCCGGGTCCTGGACACCCGGGGAGCGCCGGTGACCGAAATCGTCCGCACCTTCAGGGAAGAAGCCCTGGTGTTCCTGACCAACCCGAACGTGGCCTTCCTGCTGTTCCTGGTGGGTGCCCTCCTGATCTACATCGAGGTCACCCATGCCGGCATGGTGGCGCCCGGCGTGGTCGGAGGCATCCTTCTCCTTCTTGCGGTCATGGGGTTTTCGTTTCTGCCCATCAACGCCACCGGCGTCATTCTGATGGTGGCGGCCATTGGACTGTTCGTTGCGGAAGTCATGATCCAGGGCTTCGGAATCTTCGGCCTCGCGGGTGTAGTCTGCCTGGCCCTGGGAGGCATCATGCTGGTGGATCTGCCCGAAGAAGGACTCCAGGTGGACCCCTGGCTCGCCGTTGCCACGGCCGTTTCCTTCGGCGCCATTTCGCTGTTCCTGATGGGCCTGGCGGTCCGGGCCTTCCGGCGCAAGGCCGTAACCGGTGCCGAGGGACTGATCGGACTGACCGGCCGGGCCATGTCGGACCTCGATCCCCGGGGCAAGGTTTTCATTCGGGGCGAATACTGGGACGCGGTGGCCGACACGCCCATTGCCAAGGGCGGGGAATTGTACTGCAGGGGTATTGACGGGCTCATCCTGCAGGTGAGTCCGGTTGCAGGTGACGGGGATGCGCCCGGGGAGCCGACTTCGACGACTTCGCCGGACAACGAATAGGAGGTCTACATGATTGGTGGATTCGTGATCCAGTGGTACTACGTGGTCATCGCCGTCCTGGCGCTGTACCTGTTCAGTGTAATCAACATCCTTCGCGAATACGAGCGAGGCGTCATCTTCCGCCTCGGGCGGCTTCTTGGGGACACCAAGGGCCCGGGACTCATCCTGGTGTTCTGGCCCATCGACAAGATGGTGAAGGTGGACCTGAGGACCATCACCATGGACGTGCCGCCGCAGGACATCATCACCAAGGACAACGTCACCTGCAAGGTGAACGCCGTGTCCTACTTCCGTGTGGTGGATGCCTCGAAAGCGGTGGTGGAAGTGGAGAACTACCTCTACGCCACCAGCCAACTGGCCCAGACCACCCTGCGGTCCGTCCTGGGTGAGGTCAGCCTGGACGAACTGCTCTCGGAAAGGGAGAAACTCAACCTCCGGCTCCAGGAGCAGTTGGACCTGCACACCGACCCCTGGGGCATCAAGGTGGCCCTTGTGGAAATGAAGCAGGTGGACCTGCCCTCCGAGATGCAGCGGGCCATGGCCAAGCAGGCCGAGGCCGAGCGGGAACGTCGGGCCAAGATCATCCACGCCGAGGGTGAGCACCAGGCATCTCAGAAGCTGCAGGAGGCCGCACACATCCTGAGCGCGGAACCCGCGGCCATCCAGTTGCGCTACCTGCAGACGCTGACCGAGATCGGCACGGAAAAGAACAGCACAGTGGTTTTCCCCCTGCCCCTCGATCTCATCGAATTCTTCATGAAGAACCGGAAAGACACGACCTAGGAGCCTGTCGGACATTGAGATCGTGGCGAGGTTCCGGATGCGCCCGTCAGGCAATGGAGCGGGCCACGGTGTCCCGCAGGTTGCGGATGTCGAAGGGTTTGCTAAGGCACTCCTTCCCCGATCGGTCCATGAAGTCCTGGTCATCGCTGTCGGCGGTGCCGCCGCTCATGAACAGGACCTTTTCGGCCATGTCGGGCTGGTGCAGCTTCAAGGTCTCGAAAAGGACCCTTCCGCCCACCTCCCCTTCCAGGTTGAGGTCGAGCAGGACGAGGTCGAAGTCCTGGGTCAGCAGACGGCGCTGCGCCTCGTCGGCCGAATGGCACCCGACCACGTCATAGTCCGTTCGGAGAACCTCGACGGCCAGCTTGAGGATGACGGGTTCGTCGTCCACCACCAGGATGCTTCGCTGCTTGTCGCTTTCCCCGGATTCACGGGTCGTCCGGCCGATGACCTCTTTTTCCTTCGGGGCATCACCCGTCGTCATCTCATCCACGATCCGTACACACTCGTGGGCCTGCTCCAGGATCCGCTTCACCTGGCCCTGTGCTTCTTCGTCCAGGTCCGTTCGTGAGGCCAGCAGCTGGGCGTAGCCCACAACCACGGTGAGGGGATTCATTACCGCATGGTGAATTCCAGCGAGCACATTGTCTTCGCGACTGTCGTGGTCTTCCGATTTCATGTTTGTCCCTTCCGGTCCAGCACCCCTATTTCATACATCATTTTGGTACCCAGTCAACCGTCAGGCGCGGGGATGGGCCTTCTTGTAGATCTTCCTGAGGTGCTTGCGGCTGACCTGGGTATAGATCTCCGTGGTGGAGATGTCCGCGTGCCCCAGCATCTCCTGCACGGCCCGAAGATCGGCACCGTGGTCCACCAGGTGGGTTGCAAAGGAGTGCCTGAGCTTGTGGGGGGACACCCGTCGTGCCAGGTTTGCCGTGATCCCGTAGTTCCGAAGGTTCTTGTAGAAGCCCTGACGGGTGATGGAGGATCCGCGGGCAGTGACGAAGAGAGGCTCGCGCCGGTCACGGCCCCTGGCGCCGTGTTTTGCGAGCAACGCGGGACGCCCGTCCTGGAGATACCGTTGAAGGGCATCGCGGCACGGTTCGGAGATGGGGACGACCCTTTCCTTGTTTCCTTTGCCCCTCGCCAGTACGAATCCCTGCACCAGGTTGACGGACTTGATTTCCAGATCCAGGGCCTCCGTAATCCTCAATCCCGAACCGTACAGCAGTTCCAGAATGGCCCGATCTCTCAGCCCCACCGGCTTGTCGGCGGGAGGGGCCGACAGGATGGCGCTGACCTCCGACTCTGACAGAACAATGGGCAGGCGACGACTGAAGCGAGGTATCTCCAGTTCCTCCGTGGGGTCCTTGTCCACCAATTCCCTTTCGACGGCGTACCGGAAGAACTGCCGGATTGCCACCACCATGGCCGCCAGGCTCCGTGTTGACAGCCCGGTGTCCAGTGCCGCCCGCAGAAACGACTCCAGCCCATCCCGTTTCACGGAGGCGGGATCCAGGGACCGCTTGCGACCGGCCAGGAAGGACGAAAGGCGCAGGAGCGTGCGGGAATAGGACTGGATGGTGTTTTCCGACAGGCCCCGCTGGACCCGAAGATGAAAGATGAAGGCATCAATGGCTTCGTCCATGGATCGATTCTACGGCCGCAGGGGCCCGAACTCCAAGGTGGCGACGGCTCATGGACGCGGGGTGCGCCCCCTGTCCGCCATCTTCAGGAGAATCCCGTCACCGGGATTGAGTTCCAGGGCGGCGGAGACCAGCACCATGGCCGACTCGGGCAGCCCACCGGCCAACAGGTGGGAGGCCGTGGACGCCAGGTTCCTCATGAGCACCCGACGGGTTTCGGTTTCCAGTTCCGGCCACGCCGGCACCAGGGCCCTGACCCTTTCCAGCCAGGCTCTGGCGAGATGAATGGTTTCATCGTCGCCCTTCGGGGGCCCATTGTCGTCTCCCGCGGACAGGGTCCACCCTGAAAAGGTCGGCACTGGAACCAGTCCAGCCCAGGCCGGCGAGGCCTCCAGGCGTACCGCTCGTTTCCGACTCAATCCCATGATTTCCCGCCAGTCCAGCGTTCCGTTCCCCAGGAAACGGTCCACCACGCCCTGGAGGTCCGGGTCCATCCGGGCCATGAACCCGGCATAGCGGGTTCCACCCCTGGCCTTTCGGTTCAGGCTTTCCTGAACCACGGTCAGATCCGGTCGGCACCCTTCCACCCACTGCAGGTGCTGCGTGAGGAAAAGCATGGGATAGTGGGACAGGAACACGACACCGCCGGCCGGTTGTTCCTCCATCACGAAGCGACCGATGGCCCTGGTGTCGTCGAACCCGGCCCTCTCCCGGGCCACGGGCAGTCCCGAGGTCAACGGCAGGGTCGTCATGGCGACAAGAAACAGAACACCGGTACCCCGCAGCAGGTGTGCAGTCAGGCCCGTTGTCGCCGAGGCGGCCCTCAACAGGGTGGCGCCGAACGTGACGCCCAGCACCACCACCCCACCCAGGGCAACCAGGAAATACCCGTGGTCGTCTGGGTTTTCCGGGTCCAGAATGCCCATGGCCACCTTGGACAACAGGGTGAAGGAAACCAGGGCCAGCAGCACCAGGGCCAGCCTGACCGCTCTGCCCCGGACCAGCAGGTACAGACCGCCCAGCGCCATGGCCACGCCGGCGGGTGACAGGTTGTCCGCCAGCATGGCGAGGGCCTTGAGGGTGTTGCGGGCCATGCCGGAGCCCGGGGTGTCGAATCCCCCGACGGACTCGGCGAACAGACTGGCCGACGCGAACCAGGCCAGCCCCCCCAGGGACGAGGTTTCAGCCCAGGCCGGCCAGGCGCCCGCCAGGTCACGAGCCCAGAGCATTGCGTAGCATCCAATGGTCACGATCACGAAGGAAGCCACCGAAACAAGCAGCCCCGCGGTCGCCAGGGCGCCATTTCGGAAGAAAGCGATGAACAGAGCGGGTACCGCCAGGACGGTCAGCAGGTGGTGGTTGGCCGCACCCAGGGCCAGGGCCACGCCCAGAAGCGCGCCCACCCGCCAGTCCGAGGGGTGGCGGACCGCCAGGAGCACGGCGCCGAAGACCAGGGCCGAATTGAAGGTGTAGACCTCCACGGAAAGGGCCTGGATCACCATGGACCCGCTGACACCGAAACCGAAGGCAGCCGTGCAGCAGGCGATGATGGACAGTATGCCCCGTCCCGTACTACCGTTGAGCGCGCGCACCGAGTGCGCGGATAGCAGACCCAGGAATCCCGCCGACACCGCCGCAAAGAAGGCCGAAAAGAGATTGGCCTTGAAGGCCGCGTCGCCCAGGGGCACTAGGAGGAACGCCTTGAGCAGGAGCGTCATCACCGGGTGACCCGGCGGGTGTGGCTGTCCCAGGTTCCACGCCGCCGCCATGAACTCGGGCGCGTCCAGCCAGTAGGGAACCGGTGGCAGAAAAAACAGGTAGCCGACGAACACCGCCAAGGCCGACAGCAGCGCCGCCTTTCCGTCCGTGAGCCCGGTCTTCAGCATGACCCGTTTCTCCCGTCGGGCACAGGTACGGGCCAGGCCCCATCCCCACTGTGCCTCAGGGCGCGCGCGTGCTTGGTCCTGACCTGGTCCACCAGGCGGATTCCGGCCCGACGTGCCACCTCCGTGGCCGCACGGCGGGCATGGTCCATGTCGGAATGCTCGATTTCCAGTTCGTAATCCCTCGTCCCGTCGCCAAAGAGGGTCTCGTCCGCCTCCATGACCAGGTCGTCGGACAACCGGAAACGGGTCCGACGGGTTCGGGACCACGTCACCACTTCCAGCAGGTCGCCACTGCACAGCGGGTCCAGGTCACCGAAGTCGACGCCACCCGACAGCGGCAACGGGCCCTTTTCTTCCAGCCAGCAGATGGCCATTTCAAGTGGCAGTTCGTCTTCGATCTCCAGGGAAACGTACACGCCCGGGGTCTGGCCGGTGGACCGTCGCTTGACCGTGGCCCACGCGCCGCTGCCTGAAATGCGCAAACGGAACGCGGCGCCGGCGGCATGTATTTCCCGCCGGGGCGTGTCCAGGTACAGGTTGAGCTGTTCCAGGGTATCCAGACGGTTCGGCGTGGATTCGACGAGACGCCGGAAGGACTCGTCACCGTCGACGATGAGCTTCAGTTCCGTCTCGATCGCCGACATTACAGTCACTCGCAGCCATCTTCAGGGAGCGTTCAACAGCGTGATGCCCAGAAAGGTCACTGCGCCGGCGGAAAGCAGGATCATCAGGAACAACAGGGCGCTCCTGATGGTACTACGGGCAGGCTTGATGGGCCTTGGGTCCTCGGGAATCAGGATGGGAGACGACTCCAGCATCACCGTCGCCTCTTCCTGGTCGGGCACCGACGGTGCCGCGGATGGCTCGGATTCGGGCTTCTGCATCTTGTTGGTGGTCCTGGTGAACACCTCGTCGGGAATGGCATCCCTGGTCGGAGGCGACTGGTTCGCTTCCTCCAACGCCCCCACGAGGGCGATCTTCGCTTCGTTGGCGTCGGGGAACCGTTCGGATCTCTTTTTCGCCATGAAACGATCGATCACGGCGCCGTAGACCGGCGGAAGGTCCGGACGTTTTTCAGTCAGGGGCACGGATGGTTCGGACAGGTGCTGCGTCGCTACTTCCAGAACCGAGTCCCCTACGAAGGGCAGTTCGCCGCTCAGCATCTGGTAGAGGACGACTCCCAGGCTGTACAGGTCCGATCGTCCATCCAGTTCTTCTCCACGAATCTGCTCCGGCGACATGTATTCAGGGGTCCCGAAGACCATCCCGGTAGCGGTCTTGAAGGACGAGTTGTCACCGGTTCCGTCGGAATCGCGTATCTTGGCAATGCCGAAGTCCAGCACCTTCACAAAGTCCGGCGTGGACCGGAGGTCTTCCAGCATGATGTTTTCCGGCTTCAGATCCCGGTGGATAACGCCGTTGCTGTGGGCTTCGTCCAGGGCGTCCAGGACCTGCGAACCTATCCGGACCGTCCGCTCGGGCGTCAAGGCCCCCTCGTCAAAGAGGATGCGGCACAGGTCCTGCCCCTTGACGTATTCCATACAGATGAAGAACCAGCCCTCTTCGGTCTGACCGAAGTCCAGCATGGTGATGCAATTCGGGTGGTTGAGTCGACTTGCGGCCCTGGCCTCCCGGTGAAAGCGCTTGATGTGGCTTTCTTCCCGAACCAGGTGCTTGTGGAGCACTTTGAGGGCGACTTCCTTGGACAGCGCCGTGTGACGAGCCCGGTAGATGGAGCCCATGGCCCCGCTGCCAATCTGTTTTTCCACCTCATATTTTCCGTCCAGGGTCATCCCGATGAGGGGATCGGTGTTCTTCTTTACGGGTACTTTCAGCTTGGCCCCGCAGAAGGGACAGAATCGGCTTCCTTCCGGCGTGTCCTTCGAGCAGATGGCGCATCGGGTCAAGGCTTTCATACTCCGATTAGGCTTTACGATTCTAGACCTCGGTGGTAGCATTGACAACCCCGTTGCGCAGGCCTCGTGCCCGCCCGCCCGGGACGGTTGGAAAGAGGTGGTTCCCGATGATCAAATGTGTGCATTGCGGCGCTGAAAACGAACCGATTTTCACCTATTGCCTGAGTTGCGGAAAACCCCTGGAGCAGTCTCTTTCCAGCTTCAAGCCCAGGCCTGCGCCAACCACCGGAGTCGGTTCCTACAGCCTGTTCGCCGTTCGGGCGGACGGCGGCATCGGCACGGAATACCAACTGATCGACGGTCTCAACACCATCGGTTCGAAAGGGCCCGAGGTGGTGGTCAAGGATGACCCCCGGGTGGCCGACCAGCACGCTACCGTCGAACTCGGGGGCGAAATGGCGTTTCTGGAGGATCTTGGAACACGTCACGGCACTTTCCTCCGGGTTCGCGACGAGCGCTCCCTGAGCAATGGCGATCAGCTTCGGATCGGGCATGCCCTGTTCAACCTGGAATTGCGGGGTAAGAGGCCGCAACCCGCCGCCGACGGGTCCACATGGCTGGGTTCAGCCGGTGTGGAGTCCGAATTTTTCGGACGACTGCTCCGTCTGGGACCCGACGACGTGGTGATCGAGGCGCACCTCCTTCATCCGCCTGAAACCACCATGGGCCGGACCGGTGGCGACATTCTCATGCCGGACGATCCGTTCGTTTCTTCCCGCCACGCGGCTTTCGTGTGGACTGGTTCCAGCTGTGTTCTGAAGGATACGGGCAGCACCAATGGCTGCTATCTAAGGGCAAGGGGACGGGTGGCCATCAACGACGGCGACTACATGTTGCTGGGCCATCACGTTTTCCTGTTCAAGAGGTCTAAAGAATCCGCCGGTAAATGACGACTTCGAAACCGTTCCTGGTGTCGGTTCGGTCGAAAGGAGTGCAAGTGGAACAAGAAGAACAGCGGCGAACATCACCCCGTGTGATGTACGAGATCGAGGTCGGGGTTCGAAGCGACGACAATTTTTTTACGGGCTTCATCCGCAACATCAGTGAAGGGGGTCTCTTCGTGGCCACCCATGATCCGCTGGACGTAGGATCGGAGGTGACCATCAAGTTCACCGTGCCCACCATGGAAGGCGAGGTGACGGCCCATTCCATCGTGCGCTGGGTGCGACCCTACGATGAACGGATGCCCGATGCCATTCCCGGGATGGGTGTCCAGTTCGTGACCCTGCTTCCGGACACGGCCACCGAGGCCATCAACCGTTTCATCCAGGAACGCGAGCCCGAATTCTACGAAGACTGATCGCGGGTGCGGGTCATCGAGCCCGAAAGCCCATCCTCTTTCGCACAGGCAGCAGTCCCCTCTTCGTCAGGAAGTCTTCCATCTTCAGGTTCACGAGATCCGGCTGCTCGATGGCCAGTGAGTGGGTTCCGCCCTTCACCCGCAGCAGTTCCGCATGGGGCAAGGCTTCGGACATTTCTTCCGACAGGGAAAAGGGCGTGAAGTTGTCATGGGTTCCGCCGACCACCAGGGCGGGATGGTGCAGTTCCGTCATGAAGGGACGTGCGTCATGACCCGCCGCGCTGGCCAGTACCGTCAGGAAGAGTTCCACGTCCATCTCGGACAGGTGCTCGAAGTAGGGCATCATGAGGTCCCTTTCGATCATCCGGCCATCCAGTTCGGTCAGGGTCGCGATGAGGTAGATCAGGTTGGTGGGCACCACGGATTGCCACAATCGGGTAATCCCGTTCTTGTTTCCAAGCACCAGCGAATAGATCAGGGGCAATGCGGACCTCAGGAGGGTGTTGCCGTGGAAAGTGTCCAGGGGGCGTCCGGGCCCGCCCGCTATGAGAACCAGCGCCTCGGCGCGTCGCGGATGACGGTGAATCCCGTCCAGAAGAATCTGGACGCCCATGCTGTACCCCACCTGGATGGCGGACTCCAGCCCGTAATGGTCCATCACGGACCACAGGTCCTGGATGAAGTCATCCATTGTCAGGTTCCTGAAGTCCGCCGGTGCCTCGGATCGGCCATGCCCCCGGTAGACCCACCGGATGATGCGCATCCGATCGCGGAAATCCCGGATGATGTACCAGTAGAAAGTGCCGTTGCAAACGATCCCGTCGGTCAGCACCATCACGGGTGCGTCCTCGGGACCAAAGGACTCGGTGTATATCCGGGTGCCGTCGTGGGCCACAACGAACCCCGAATCATCCGGTTCCGGGGGCTTGCCGGCCGCGAAAGCCCCCTCCCGCCCGTTCTTTCTTTCCGGTGCTTCCTTCACGGCTTGGCCGTGCCCATCGCGTCGTGGACCTCGGCAACTTCGGCGGCGCGGAACACGGAGGTTATCTTCAGGCCGGCTGCTTCGCAGGCATCGCGGCCCCCCTCGTCCCGGTCCACCAGCAGGATGGCGCCCACAGGATCCAGGCCGTGGGCCTTGACGGCATCGAAGGCTTCCAGCACGGACCCGCCCGTGGTCAGCACGTCTTCTGCCAACAGGACCTTCGCCCCTTCGCCCACGCCATGAAGTCCCTCGATGCGATTGGCCATGCCATGGCCCTTGGTCTTCTTGCGCACTAGGTACCCGGTCACGTTCTCACCCTTTTCCCGGGCCCGCAACATGAAGGAAGTCACGAGGGGGTCCGCGCCCAGGGTCGGGCCGCCCACGGCCTCGATTTTCTCCATCCGGCTCTTGTAGAT
>JADHTP010000073.1 GCA_016784945.1 Deltaproteobacteria bacterium
GGAGGGGGGCGAGCGCGCCCCCCTGGTCAATGGCGCCCGGATGTCTGATTTCGAAGCAGATGCCTTTCCGGTATTTTCAAATTGATACACCGACACTATCCTGAGTTATCCAGAGGTTGTCTTCAGCGAAGATTCCTCGGCAACAGCCATCTGATTACAGCCTATCGCCAATCGCCAATCGCCGGAAGTCGATAGTCATTGGTCCATGGTTTTGCGGAAAAGGGGGTGACTGTCCCTGGGTTTTGGACTGTCCCTAGGTTTTGGGCAAGCACTTATCGGGCGGGAATACCACGCTGCCCCTTTCCAAATCCGGTCCGCGACCACATAATTCCCGGAAGGAGGAACGACCCATGTCGGGCAAGGACTATTACGCCATCCTGGGAGTGGACAAGACGTCCAAACCCGACCAGATCAAGAAGGCCTACCATCAGCTCGCCATGAAGTATCACCCCGACCACAATCAGGGGGACAAGGGCGCCGAGGACAGGCTGAAGGACATCAACGAGGCCTATGCCGTCCTGTCCAACCCGGAAAAGAAAAAGCAATACGACACCTTCGGAGCAGAGGGGTTCGGCCGGCGGTTCAGCCAGGAAGATATCTTCAGGGGCTTCGACTTCCAATCCATCTTCGATGACCTGGGCGTCCACATGGGCGGAGGCGGGGTCTTCGATTCACTTTTCGGCGGCGCCCGTCCCGGACGGGGTGGGAACGTCCACGTGAACTGGGGAGGGGGCTTCCCCGGGGGCAATCAGGCGGGGCCTGCCCCCCGTGGCCGTGACGCCACTCTCGAACTTCGCATCGGCTTCTACGAGTCCATCATCGGTGGTGAGCGCGTGGTATCGGTCCCCGCTCCCACGGGAGGTTGGGAACAGGTCTCGGTCAAGATCCCGGCCGGCATCACTTCGGGAAAGAAACTCCGGGTCCGCGGCAAGGGCCAGGCTTCCCCGGCAGGCGGTCCCCGTGGCGACGTCTATCTCCGGATCCAGGTGGAATCCGATCCCGTGTTCAGGCGGGAAGGGGACAACATCCTGTGCGAGTTGAAGGTCCCCGTGACGGTCCTGGTCCTGGGCGGCACGGTGGAGGTTCCGACCCTCAAGGAACCGAAGAGGGTCAAGGTGAAGGCGGGTACGGCGGCGGGATCCAACCTCCGTTTGAAGGGCCTCGGCGCCCCGGGCATCAATGGCAGCAAGGGGGACCTGTTCGCCCGCCTGATGCCGGTGGTGCCCGAGAAGCTCACGAAGACCGTCAAGGAGTTGTTCGAGAAGCTCAAAAAGGAAGGGGTTTGAGCTTCTTCGGAAAACCGTCCCCGTGATATTCTTTCCACCATGAATCAGACCCAAAGTGTTGCCAGGCCGATCCCTCCGGGGACCACCGGCATTCCAGGCGTCCTGGTTGGACACGGGACCTACCGTCAGGCGCTGACGGGTTGCACCGTGGTCCTGCTACCCGCCGCCGGTCCCTACAACGTGTTCGCCACTGGCGGCGCCGTGTCCACACGGCAGGTGTCCGCCCTTGTTCCCAACCATTCCCTCCCGGTGGCCGACGCCCTCATGGTGGCCGGGGGCAGTGCCTTCGGACTGGATTCCACCGGTGGCGCCCTGTCCTGGCTGGAACAGCATGGACGGGGCATCCGTGTCGGTTCCATGCAGGTGCCCAGCGTTCCATCCGCCGCCGTCTTTGATCTTTTCGTGGGCGACGGGACCGTTCGTCCGGACCAGGATCTGGGGAGATTAGCCTGCGAGGACGCGAAGGACTCCGGGATCGCCGAAGGACGGGTGGGGGCCGGAACCGGCGCCACCGTGGGAAAGGCCCTGGGCCTGGCGCGGGCGGCATGGGGAGGCGTGGGAATGGCCGGCGTGGAGCTGGCGGGAGGCGTGGTGGTCACGGCGGTGGCCGTGGTGAATGCCTTCGGAAACGTGCACGATCCACTGACCGGGGCCTTCGTGTCCGGGGCAGTGGCGGACGACGGCGCGCCCGCGGACGCCGGCGAACTGGTCATGGCCGGGCTCATGGCCACACGGTTGAAGGCCCTGTCCAACACCACCATCGGCCTGGTGGTGACCAACGGCGCTCTCGACAACGCGGGTTGCTCCAGGGCCGCCACACTGTCCGGCCAGGCACTGGCAAACTGCATCCGACCCTGTCAGACCATGGTGGACGGTGACGCGGTGTTCGTCGCTTCGGCGGGCGACCGCGAGGTGGAGCCGCACCAGGTGGGAGTGGCCGGAAGCCTGGCCCTGTCCAGAGCCATCATCCGCGCCGTCACGGAGGGTGTGAGGGACGGTCCTCCGTCACCGGGGGCCATGACAGAGGCAGAAGATGAATAGACTATTCCCCGCGGGCCCGCTTATGGCGCTGGCGCTGGCCGTGCTGTGCGGCGCCGCTTCGTGCAAGGACAAAGTGCCCTATTCGGGTTCGCCCGCCAACGGGGAGAAGGGGGGTCCGTGGAGCCGTTCCGCACCACCGGGAGGTCCGGCCGAACCCCTGCCCGTGGCCGTGATCCTCACACCCGCCGGCTCCATACTGGCTACGTCCCGTTCCGGTGGACGTGACCTGGACATCAGGAAGATCCCCCGGCACGTGTTCGTGCGGGATGACGGGGCCCTGGTGACCTTCAAGGTACAGCGTAACAAGCGTGGAAAGGCGGGCCCCAAGGCCAGGGAATCGGAATTCGTTTCGCTGGTCATGGGTGAAGGGGACCAGGACCAGCGGGAACTGTTCCCCGGCAAGGGTCACGACCGGCCTGACCTCAAGGCCCTGGGCGCCATCGATCCGGACATGGCTTCCCTGTTCTACCATCGCGAGTCCGTTCAACCCCTGGGTATATCGGGCCCCCTCTTTTCCTGGATCATCTCCATCGAGGGTTTCCTGGGCGGCATGCACCCCTACGCCGAAAAACGTCTCCTCGTGGTGGACGCGGAGACTGGTGACCCAGTGGACCTGAGGCCGAGATTCAAGCACCGAAAGCCCGATCGTGAAGGACGTCGCGGCCTGGGTTCCGAGGAGTGTGTCACCCGGTTCGCCGGTGTGGCGCCCATCGACTGGATCGGCGGGAACGCCACCTGGGTATCGGTGTTCACCCACGAATTCGAGGTCTGTCGAGGCCGGACGAGGATGGTGAAGGTCCCGCCACCGGCCGACCCGTTGCCCCGGGAGAGGGCAAGGGAAGTGCGCATGGCCAGGGGAGTGTTCGAGATTCCCGACGAAGGCGTGAAGGTCGCGGGAGTGGCCGACTGGCGGGTCGCGCCTGACGCCGAGGTGGCGATCCTGCTCATGTCGCTGGGTCTAAACGACCGCCTGTCGCCGCCCTGGCGTCTGGGCAAGGCGGGGAAGACGGACCGGCGCACCCGGGAAATGCGCCTGTGGTTCAAGGGCATGGAGGCCCCCGTTGTAATCAGCCGGGTGACGCGGGTGCTTTCCGTCCAGTTCCTGAACGACCATCCCGATCCCAAGTCCGTGCTGGCGGCCTTCGCCGCTATCGATTGACTACCCTCCGACGCTCTCCCCGTCTTCGCCGGATGGCGGACGGTTCGTGGTAAAGTCGTGCGAACCCGTGCGGTGTGACCCGTGGACAATGAATCCGACAGACCGGAAACGCACGAGGACGGGAAAACGACCCAACCCGATCCCACCTCGGAAGTGCCCTTCGACGAAAAGCTGACGTCGTCCGATCCCCAGGACGTGCAGTCGCGAGTGGAAGCCGCCGTCATGGCCACGGAGACCGGGGTCGAGAGGCGCACCGAGGACCGGCTCATCGGCACCCTGGTGGATCTCCGGGCCGGGGTTCCCGGACCTTTCCGACGCGCCCATGACGGACCCTGGCACCCCCGAGTCCCAAGTGGAAGACGCGGGACCCACGGACGTGATGGAGATCGCCGTGAAGAAGCACAGGACCATCCGGCGGAAGAAGCCGGCCAGGCTGAAGGTCAAGACGCCTGTAAAGACGCCCGAGGAGCCCGTGAAGAAGAAGGACAAGGATCCTTCGAGGATCAAGGACCTGAGGGAAACATCCTATTGACGACCCATGTCGGATGACGGGAAACAGGGGATCCGGGCGTTTCTGGCGCTTTCCACGCCCGCGCACACGAAGGCGTCCCTGGAGGAATTGCGCCTGCGTTGCGGCCCCTTCCTGAAGTCGGCCCGTTTCGTTCCACCGGAGAGGGTCCATCTGACCTTGCACTTCTTTGCTTCGCTTCTGCCATCGGAAACGGGGGCCGTGGACTTCGCCTCGAAAGCAGTGACGGATGGTATGGAGCCCTTCGATCTGAAACCGGGCGGCGTGGGCGTGTTCCCCGGTCCCGGGCGGCCCCGGGTCCTGTGGGTGGGTATCCGGGATGGGGAGAGGGACCTGTTGAAACTCGCCGCGGGGATCGGACGGGCGCTGGAAGGTGTGGGCCTGTCCATGGAGAACCGGTCATTCAAGCCCCACGTGACGGTGGCACGGCTGCGCGACCCGCGGCAGCCCCGTCTGGCCGAGGCGCTGGAGGCCGGCGACCAGATAGACTTCGAGCCCCTCACGGTGGACCGCGTGGTCCTGTTCCAGAGCCGATTGGGGATCGAAGGACCCCGTTACACGACCATTGGCGAGTACCCGCTGCGTTCCCCGGGGGCCCCATGAACAACCTCGATCCGGTCCTTTCGGTGCTTCTTGACTACGCTCCCGCACTGCAGAGGTACTTCGACGTCATCGGTGACGGGGACGCCGTCCTGGACAAGGCGCAAAGCCTCGTGGCCGGACGGCCCGCCGAACCCGATATCCCGGATGGGTGGGACGACCCGGAGGAACTGTCCGGTGCCCTGAGGGAGTGCAGGAAGCGCGCCCTGCTCACCGCCGCCCTGGCGGAACAGGCCGGCCGGGATGCCGCCACGAGCTTCGCCTATCTGACCGGATGCGCCGAAGGCTGGATCGCCTCGGCCTTCCAGGCGGCCCTGGATACCGTGTGTCGGGCCCATGGAATCGCGGGCATGGATTTCCAGGAAGACTTTCCCTGGAGCGTCCTGGGCATGGGCAAGCTGGGCGCCGGAGAGATGAACCCGTCGTCGGACGTGGACCTCATGGTCGTCTATTCCGCCGACGGATCATTGCCGGGTGCGGCGAGCCTTTCCGCCCACGATCTGTTCGAAAAGGTGAGCAGGGAGTCGGCCCGGATACTGTCCGAAATGAGGGGTGACGGTTTCTGCTTGCGGGTGGACTTCGACTTGAGGCCGGAAGGGCGTTCGGGCGCCCTGGCCAATTCCGTGGACGCCATGCTCAACTACTACGAGCAGCACGGCAGCCCACTGGACCGGATGGCCCTGACCCGTGCCCGACCGGTGGCGGGCGACCCGGACCTGGGACAGGGATTCGTGGAGGCCATCACCCCCTTCGTCTACCCGCGGAGCCTGGTTTCCGGTGCCCTCGCGTCCCTGTCGGGCGTCCTGGGCAGGCTGCGGGGCGTACGACAGCGGGCCTCGGGCGTGTTCAACCTGAAGACGGGGCGAGGGGGGATCCGGGACGTGGAACTGTACGTGGCGGCCCACCAACTGGTCCACGGCGGACGCTTCGAGGAACTCCGGGACACGCGGACCCTCTCGGTGCTCAAGGCCCTGTCGACCCAGGGCCTGGTGGAAGAAAAAGACGGGGACTCGTTGGCGTCGGCCTACCTGTTTCTCCGGCGGCTCGAACACCTTCTCCAGTACAGGGAGGATCGCCAGACCCACGACATGCCCCTGAGCGGCGAGGTCCCCCGTGACATGGCGGCTCTCGTGGAGGAAGGCCTCGATGCCCCTGGGCTGCTGGGACGACTCGACACCCTTCGCGCCGCCGTCTCCCTGCCGGCCGACAGGATGTTCGGCCTGTCCGGCGACGTCTCGTCAACGGACGGTGATGCCATGGACACGTTCCTGAGTCCGTCAGCGGACCCCGGGGCCCGGGAAAGAGCCGGACGGGAACTGGGATTCGTGGACGTGGAAGCCGCCCTTTCCCACCTGTCCCGGTTGCGTGACACGCCCTCCAGCCCCCTCCACCCGGTTACCCAGGCGAGGTTCTGGGGCCTGGACCGGGCCATTCTGAGGGCCGTGAAAAAATCGGTGTGGCCCGACGGGGCCCTGGAATTCCTGTCTCGACTGGCCCGGTTCCAGGGAAACCTGCGGCTTTTCGGACTCTGCGGGGACGACCCGGGGGTCCTGGACTCCCTTGTCCGCGTGGCCTCGTCCAGCCAGGTGGTGGCAAACGCCATGGCCCGGGACGCCGGCCTGGCCCTGGAGCAGGCACTGACCGGGTTCAAGGGAGGACTGCCCAGCCCCGAGGCCCTGGAAACCGAGAAGAAGAACCTGCCGGGTGCGGACGACGTGGAGGTCGCCGGTGACCGCCTGGCGGCCTTCCGGAGACGGCACGTGGTGGAGATCGCGGTGGCCGATCTGGCCGACGAGGCCAACGAAGGGGAGGTAGGCACGGGCTTGAGCCTCCTGGCCGACGCCTGTATCGACGGCGCCCTGTCCATGACCCTGGGGTCCAACGCCGAGGGCCTGTCGGTGCTTGGCCTGGGACGGCTCGGCGGCCAGGAGATGGGGTACCTCTCCGATCTGGACCTGGTCTTCGTTCACGACGGTCGTCACCAGCAGTATCTTCCCGACGTGCAGCGGGCCCTTGGCCTTCTCACCACCCGGGGGGTGGCGGGTGCCATGTACACTCTCGATCTCCGGCTCAGGCCTTCGGGCAGCCAGGGACCTCTCCTGGTCGAAGCGGCGGAAATCGAAAGGTACTACGGAGAGGATGCCACCGGACCGGAGCAACTGGGTGCCTTGAACCTCCGTTTCGTGGCGGGTGACCGCTGCCTGGGGGAGGATCTGGTAGCCCGTGTGCGACGGAAATGTGTCGCGCGGCTGACCGAACCCGGGTCCCTGGACGAGGTCCGCCGAATCAGGGACAAGCAGCACCGGGGGGTTGAAAAATCGGGCCGGAGGGCCTACGATCCCAAGCTGGAGGCAGGCGGTTTACTGGACGCGGATACTGCGGTTCATCTCTGGGGAATCCTGGGAGCGGCCGACCCGTCCAGTGTGCCGACCGGAACGCTCGCCATACTTGGTCTGCTTGCCGGGTGTGAAGGACCGCACAAGCCGGATTTCGCGGTCCTCGATCGAGTTTATCGGTACCTTCTGCGCCTTTCCAACAGGGCGCACCTGGTGCTTGATCGCCCCATCACGCGAGCGTCCGCGGACGGGCCGGCCGCCGACCGGCTCGCCAGGTCTCTGGGCTTTGGCCTGGAGGACAAGCCTGCCGATGAGATGTGGGATGCCTACAGGTCTGCGCTGGAAGACGGACGCCGGGTCTGTCAACGACTGATCACCGGGCTCCCGGTGACGCGGACCACGTGAAAGGAGACGACCGGATGATCCGAAAGGAAAAACTCATATGGATGGATGGTCAGATGGTGGAATGGGACGATGCCAAGGTGCATGTCCTTTCCCACACCCTCCATTACGGCTACGGCGCTTTCGAGGGGATCCGTTCCTACAAGCACGATGACGGTCGGTCCGCCGTGTTCCGGTTACCGGAGCACGTGGATCGCCTGTTCCAGTCGTCGCACCTCCTCGAACTGGGCCTGCCCTTTTCCAGGGAAGAGGTGAACAGTGCCTGTGTCGGGACCCTGGCGGCCAACGGGCTCGCCGCGGGCTATATCCGTCCCCTGGTCTACCTGGGCCAGGGAGAGGTGGGCGTGTACCCCGGTGACGAACCGGACATCCACCTGGCCATCGCCACCTGGAAGTGGGGCGCCTACCTGGGTGCCGAGGCCCTGAAGGCCGGCATTCGCGTCAAGGTGTCCTCCTACACGAAGTTCCATGTCAACTCGGTCCTGATCAAGGGAAAGGTCGTGGGCCACTATGTGAACTCGGTCCTGGCCAAGATGGAGGCCAAGCGCGAGGGGTATTCCGAAGGCATCCTCCTGGATCACCAGGGATACGTGGCCGAGGGGAGCGGGGAGAACCTCTTCATCGTCCGCGGCAAGACCATCCTGACACCGGATGATGCTTCCACCATCCTCGGCGGGATAACCCGGGACTCGGTCATCACCCTGGCCACGGACATGGGATACGACCTGGAAAAGACCCGCCTCACGCGCAACGACCTGTACACGGCCGACGAAGTGTTCTTCACGGGCACGGCGGCCGAGATTACGCCCATCCGGGAGATCGACCGTCGGACCGTAGGGGAGGGCAGGCCGGGCCCCGTGGCGCTGGATCTCCAGCGGGCGTTCTTCGACGTGGTGGCGGGAAGAAACCGTGCCTACGACCATTGGATGACCTACTACTCCGTGGATGACGACGCCCTGACCGCCAGCACGGTCACGGCCACGGCGTCCTAGATGGCCTGTGACCAGACTCCCGGCACCCTCTTCATCGTGGCGACTCCCATCGGGAACGTGGAGGACCTGGGTCCCAGGGCCCTGCGGGTTCTGTGCGAAGTCCCGGTGCTGGCCTGCGAGGACACCCGGCACACCGGCGTCCTGCTGAAACGGTTGGGCATTCCTCGGGGCGACCGACGTTACGTGGCCTATCACGACGCCAACGAGTCGCGGCAGACCCCGTCGCTCCTCGGGATCCTGCGCAGCGGTCGAGACGTGGCCCTGGTATCCAATGCGGGGACCCCCCTGGTGAGTGATCCGGGTTACCGCCTGGTGACGGCGGCCCGGGTCGAAGGTATTGACGTGGTGCCCATTCCCGGCCCCTGTGCGGCGGTCACCGCCCTGTCCGCTTCGGGCCTGCCATCGGATCGCTTCACCTTTTTCGGCTTTCTCCCGGTCAAGTCGGGGCGTCGGCGGAAACTGCTGGAGGGCATCGACGCAGAGCGCGGGACGTGCATCTTCTACGTGCCGGCGAGGTCCCTGGCGCGGACCCTTCAGGAATTGTCCGAGGTGCATCCCGAGGGGCGGGTGGTGGTGGCCAGGGAAATGACCAAGATCCACGAAGAGCTTTTCGGGGGAACGCCCGGGGAGTGTATCGAGCGAATCGGCGAAAGGACCATCAAGGGGGAAGTCACACTGCTGCTCAACGTGGCCTGACCATGGGCGATCAGTCCTTCTTTCGACCCTTCCCGAACCGGATGACCAGGAACAGCAGGTAGAGGCCCCCGGCGGCGACCACCAGCCAGGGCAAGGCGGCCAGGCCGAGGACGAAGAGCCCACCCGCCGTTTCACCCAGGAGGTCCAGGGATTTCGAAACGGCATGGACCGTTTCCTGCCAGAATGTCCGCTCCTTTGGCGGGACCCACTCCGGACGGACCGAAATGTGGAGGACCAGGGTGGAGTAGGCGATCTGGTTTTCCATCACCCGCATCCGGGCCATGAACCGCTCGATCTTCTCGCGCACCTGCGAGAGTTCCTTTTCCACCTCGATGACCAGCTTGTAGTCACGGTCGGGATCGTCCAGGTACCCCACAAGCCGCTGTTCCACCCGACGCTGGTTGGCCAGTCGGGCATTGAGGTCCATGAAGGCGAAGGTCACGTCTTCGATGCGGATCTCCTCGTTGGTATAGCTGCCTAGTTCCTTCACCCGGGTCAGGAACTCGGCGAATTTCTTGGCGTCCACCTTCAGGGTCAGCGTGATCTCCCGGATCTCGCTGGGCGCCAGGGCCGCGCCCTGGGGCACACGGGCGCTCGATTGTCGTGCGGCCACGTACGCGCCGTAGGTCCGCATGAGGTCGTCGAGTTTCTTTTCTGTCTGGACAGCGTCCTTCACCACCAGGTTCAGGCTGCCGTGCTTGACCAGTATCCCGCCCTTGGGCAGCCCGGCGGGCGGCGTACCCGGCGTGGCATCGTCCAGGGGTTCACCGTCGACCGAAGGGCCCGCGGGAAGGGCGGGATCGGATGCCACGGGAGAGTCCTTGCCCAGGCATGCCGTCAGGGACAGGACGGCGACGAAAAGGGGAACGCTCAAGGTCATGTTTCGCATGATGCCTCCCAGCATTGACGTTACCGGATCGGGACTTGGGCCACCTGGGATACGTTCCAGCCGTTTCCCGTCGGGGTCTGTTCGGGCAGCGATTGGTTGCTGGTCTGCTGGCCGTCGGCATTCACGATGCGCACCGTGACGGCCACGGCAGCGCCCTGCGGCGGTATGCCGGCGTCGAACAGGGTGGACAGGGGAATCGCCGCTTCCACGCCGTTGCCTCCCGACTGGGTGACCACGCTTCCCTGGATCCAGGGGAACTCGACGGGGTTGTCCAGTGCTCTCCAGCCTGCCAGATCCCCCGCCGGCCACAATACAGACCCTTCGACGAAGGCATTCATTCCCCTGGTCCCGAAGGCGAGGTCCGCGCCGAAGCCGGCCACGGCCACCGTGGTCAGCGAGGACAGGGCGGCATCCAGCGCCCCTTCGTCGTCCGTGAGCAGCGACATGTCCGCCTGACCGGACGAGGCGCCGAAATCCCGATCCACGTAGGCCACGATGGCGTTGTCCGTGCCGCAGGTCCCCACTACGCCCAGGTAGAGGTGGGTGGCATCGTAGGCAACGAACAGCGTCTTCAGTTCGTTGCCGTCCCACAGGGTGGGCGCGCCGTTGGTCGCCACGGCCAGGGTGGCGTCCCAATCATCACCCACGTCCCCGTCCAACACGGGACTGGCCTGGGGCACGTAGGTGAAACCGCCTTCCAGCACGTCGGTCTGGCCCCCGGGATTCTCCACCTTCACGTGGACCCCTCCCGGGCCGTGCTTCGGCGTGTTGAAGGTGATGGTGTCGCCCTCCACCGCCAAGGGTGTGACCTCGGTGTCGTCAAGGTACAGCCGGATGGACTCGTTGAATCCGGAACCGCCGACCAGGACGGCCGTCCCTCCCAGCGTGGGCCCGAAGGACGGGGCCAGAGAACTGATGACCGGATCGGGGCCCGTGGAACCCCCGCCGCACTGTCCATCGGAGCACTCGACCTCTTCGAAGCAGTCCTCGGCCACGTTGCACCAGGGCTTCCCGCCGCCCACGATGACCGTCGTATTGAAGATCTTGCCCCGGGAGTCCCTTTCCATGACCACGGGCTCATCGTGGAAGGTTCCCTGACTTTCGTGGTCGGTCCAGGCCGCGACGCCTTCCGTGGCGGCCTGACTGCCCACCTTGTATTCCAGCCCGTCCGCCGGTTCCACCTCGGCCTTGGCAAAGACGAAGACGAACTGGGCGTGTTGTCCCGGGTACAGTTTCCCGTCGTGGGGGCCCAGGTTCGCGGACTGGACGTAGGTGAACACCCCGTCCCCTGCCGTCTGGTCCCCCTTGTTGCCGTCGTCCAGCAACTGGACCGGGGTCCAGGAGTTGGCCGAACTCTTCAGGTAGATCTTGTACCCGCCCTGGGCCGTCAATTCGTCGTACGGGATGATGGAATCGAAATCGGGGTGCAGGGCCGCTATGTCCAGGGTGGTCTTGAAGTCCACGTCGCCGAAGGCGGGAATTACGAGGCCGGGCACGGCGATGGTGTCCGTGGATCCCGCAGGCACGTTGAACAGCCCGTTGGGACCGATCCAGATCCAACCATCGAACTCGTTGAGCACGCCGTATTCGAAGGTGGTGTCCTTGGCGGCAACGTACAGGACGCCGGTTTCAAAGACGTGGTCACCTGCAACGGCCCCCTCCGGCTCGTGACCGCCCCCGGACAGGGGTCCGTCGTCGTACAGGCGGGGATATGGCCCGTCCGTTGGAAGCCACGATGTGGCCGGCTCGATGATGTTGCCCTCGGCGGACCACTTGAAGGACCCGGTCCAGGCCATCTGCCCATCCTGGTAGGTCTGGTTCAGGGAATCGTCGACCTTGAACAGGATCATGGCCCCGGACCCGGCTGGTACGTCCGGCTTTGCCCCCTGGTCTGCCCCGGGGTCGGTGATCTCCATGGGCACGAGGTCCGTGGGCGGGAATTCCTGCTGCTCCGCGTCCCCGTTGCCGGCGTCCGCCTCCCCCTGGTCGGGACCCGAGCACCCCGAGAAGCACAGAAACAGGGCGAAGGCACCACGGGCGATTGACGAACTGTGGCGGTGGTCGAACATTCGATTTCCCCCATGATGAGGCTGCCCAGAGATTAT
>JADHTP010000074.1 GCA_016784945.1 Deltaproteobacteria bacterium
CCGCAGGCCCCGTCATCGCCAAACGTGCCGCAACTGGTGAATTCCAGGCAGGCGAACCAGGGCAGCCACAGGCAGTAGGTATACACGGCCTTTTCGGAGCAGACCTCGCCGGAGCACCCGCTCTGAACGCAGTCCGGTTCATCGGGCACGCATTCCCCGTAACACACGGCGCACATCGGGCAGGAAGGATCGGGCTGACAGTCACCGTCGGAAACAGAGCAATGCTGACCGTCGCCGCAGTCCGAATCGGAGTAGCATCCCAGAACCGGCGGCTCGCACTTGTACTGGCACTCGCCGTCCGTACACTGCCACCCGCCGTCCACGCACAGTTCGTGGGGCAAGCCCTCGCAATCGATCGCGGTGGCGCATTCGATCACGGGTGGATCGGTGGTCGGGGTACAGTCCGCTTCCTCGTTTCCGGCCATTGCCACCGTGAGCACCAGAAGGCCCATGGGGGCAAACAGTTTCATCAGAAGACCGTTGTTTTTCATGACATCATCCTCCTCGATCCATCGTTGATGGAGTCCCATAGTTTACCAGTTTTCAAACGTCGCTACCACGGCGACGCGCCCCAATCCAGCCTATCAAACTAGCAGAAAGCATGCCAAGGCTTTTCATCGATTATTTCCAGATGTTACAGGATTCCAGATTGGACAGCAGAGGCCTATTCACGACATGGATGTCGTGGTTCTACTTCTTCTGATCGTCCCTCTTGCCCCTTTCGTACTGGAATCCCACCCGCAGGCCCACGAGGAAGCCGTCGGTGGGACGGTAGAGCCCCACGGCGTCGCCGGATCGGGCAATCGACAGGTCCCGGGAGTAAGAACCGAAGACGGTCACGTTACGGGTGATGTTCACGTCCACGGCAGCGGCGACCATGAAACGATCGGGATCGAACAGCTTGGTGAAGGTGGGGAACCCGCGTTCCACCAGGCTCACCCGCAGCCCGACCAGGTCCAGCACGTTCAGGTCCAGACCCAGTCTCAGCTGGCTGAACCGGCTCTGGTTGTCCCAGTCGAGTTGGATCCACGTGGTCACCGTGTCCACCATCTCGAAGAGGGCCATGGCCATGGCCCCCATCCGGGTCTCCACCACGTCGTCCAGCACCCGGGCCTTGGTCTTGGCGTTGAAGGGGTCACCGGACTCGAAGTCGAAGCGTTCCACCATGTACATCGAGTCAAAGTAGGAAGCCAGGTAATGGGCGCCCAGGTATCGCCATTCTCCGGCCAGACCGAACCGGAAAGACTGCGAGGGATAGATGTCCAGGGCAAGGCCCACGTGGAGTCCCGATCCGTCTTCCACCATGGACATGGCCACGTAGGGAACCAATTCGGCCAAGGGACCGCGATACACGGGCCACCTCACGTCGATCCCGGCCCCGATAATGGCCTCGCGGTCCACGGAAGGCAGGTTGGCCCCGGCCAGGGTGATGCGCCGTCCTATGCGCTGAAACTCCCTTGGAGCCCGAAAATCGGCCAGCAGCGTTCCAGCGATCTCCAACCGGCCCGCGAAGCCGCCGGGGTGAATGGCCTCGAAGGGCCTGACGTAGAGGCGCCCACCCGCCATTTCCGGAGGCAGGAAGGAGTCCAGGAATACGTCGATGCCCCCGTACTTCGAGTGGAAGGAACCGGTGAATCCGGTCCGCCAGTGGTCCGCGTCCACCGTTGAATTGTAGAAGGAAACCAGGTTGCCGACCCCCAGGTTCAGGCCGGACACGGGGGCGATTTTCAGGGACAGTCCAAGGTCCGGCCTTTCGTAGCTGATCTCCCGGGCGAGCCGTCCGAAGTCGGTCACCTCGTCCCAGTGCTCGTCCCGGAAGCCATCGCCATGAAACCGCAGGGGGGCGCCCACTGTCATGCGGAATCCTTTGACGGACAGGTCCAGGAAGGCGTCCGCACCGAAGGCCCAGCGCCGGTCGATCATCCCCCCGGAACCCGAGGCATACCAGCCCAGCACGAGGTCGTCGTCTTTCTCCTTGGCGGCGGCCCGAGGTGGAAGGCACAGGATCGTCACCACCAGGCACAGGTATCCGACCAGGGTGCGCATCGACTTCAGATCTTAGTCGGAGGACCGTTTCCCCACCAAGAGGACGACGGGGGAAGGGGGGTGCTTGTGGCCTATCGCCTATCGCCTATCGCCTATCGCAGGGCATCGATCGTTTTATCGGGCCGGCGAATGGGGATTGACGCAGTCGATGCCGGATGGATCGCCAGGCGGGTTCGCCCGGATCGCGCCCGAACCGCGCAGCGATAGCATCGCTATCGTGAGCAGTGCAGGGTGTGAGACTGGTGAAGCAAGCCGGGGAGGCACCGGCAGCGGCAAGGAAATCCTCAGTCGACGGCCTTTACTTGAATTCACCACCTTGCTTCGACACGGAGGGGGCGCCGCGGGACAGGAGGTCTTCCTTGCCGGACATCTCGTCCTTGCGACAGAAGGCTGGGACCCGGTGCTCACCGGAATCCAGGCGGATGGCGTCGCAGGGGCAGGCCTCTTCGCAGAAGCCGCAGAAGATGCAGCGCAGGTGGTCGATCTCGAAGACCGTTGGTGCCTTTTCCACATCCGTGTCGTCGGTTTCGCCGGCCACGATGTGGATGCAGTCCGCCGGGCAAGCCGTGGAGCACAGGTAGCAGGCCACGCACCGGACCGAACCGTCTTCGCGGTGCATCAGGCGATGGTTGCCCCGGAACCTGGGGGGGTAGGTCACCTTTTCATCGGGATACTGAATGGTGGCGATACCCTTCTTCATCAGCAGGTTCGCGAAGAAGTGCCGGCTCGTCCGCTTCATCCCGTTCCACACTTCCGGAAGATAGCTCTGGATGATCACGTCCGGTTCGGGTCGCTCGACCAGCTTGCCCATGGATCAGCTCCTACAGCATCGCCACGACGATGGCGGTCACTACGATGTTCGCAAGGCTGAGGGGAAGCAGGTATTTCCACCCCAGCGTCATCACCTGATCGTACCTGAAACGCGGCAGCGTCCAGCGGATCATCATCTGAACCCAGCACAGGAACACGACTTTTCCGACGAATGCGGCCACCTGGCCCGCCGTGATCCAGCCGCCGGCCGTGCCCTGAGGATCCACCCAGGGGATCTGCCACCCGCCGAAGAACAGTGTGGCGGCCACCGCCGCGATGACCACGATTTCCACGAATTCCGACAGGAAGAACAGGGCGAACCGCATACTGGAGTATTCCAGGTTGTAGCCCAGGATCTCCGACTCGCCTTCGGGCAGGTCAAAGGGCGCGCGCTTGTTCTCCGCCATGGAAGCGGTCAGGAACAGGATGAACGCCACGGGCTGGAGCACGATGCCCCACATGGGCAGCCAACCCCACAGCAGTTCGCCCTGCCCCAGCACGATCTGGCTGAGGCTCACGGTCCCGAAGATCAGGAAGATGCCCACCAGGTTGAGGCCCATGCTGACCTCGTAGGAGATCATCTGGGCGGCGGCCCGCAGGCTTCCCAGCAGCGCAAAGCTGTTGTTCGAGGCCCATCCGCCCAGGGCCGCGCCATAGATGCCCAGCCCGCCGATGGCCAGGATGAACAGCATGCCCGTGTCCAGCGGGGCGATGACAAAGTTGGGTCCCGGCCCGAAGGGCACCACGGCGAAAACCACCAGCGGCGGCACCATGGCCAGCATGGGCGCCAGTGCGAAGAGGGCCTTGTTGGCGCCGGCCGGTACGAAGTCTTCCTTTGTGAAGGCCTTGATCATGTCCGCGATGGGGTGCAGAAGTCCCATGGCCGTCACACCCATGATGGAAGCCCGGTTGGGTCCCACCCGGTCATGCACGGCGGCGGAAAGCTTGCGCTCGACCCAGGTCAGCAGCGCACCCATGATCATGGCGAACACGAAACAGATCAGGACGATCTTCACCAGCGTCAGGAGCAGGAAGGTCAAGTCCATCACGCCTCCTCCGTGGCGGCGGTTTCCTCGGCGATATCCGCAGCATCTTCCGCGTCAGCGCCATCATCGGATTCGGCACCCTCCTCGGCGTCCGGTTCATCGGAGGGGTCGGCCGGCTTCTCAGATAGTTTGATTCCGAAGGGGCCGACATCGTCGAGCTTCAGGCCGGAGAACGCCTCCACGGCGACGGCCATGGCATCGAACAGGCCGGGGGCGCTCGCCACGTCCAGGGGCGCACCCAGCCGCTCGGCCAGGTCCGCCACCACCGCCCGGGCCTGCCGGGCTTCCCCCGGGACCTTCAGGGCGGGTCGCACGCGCTGCAGCACCTCGAATTCGTTGAGCCAGGTCCCGTAGGTTTCATAGGGCGTGACCGTTGGGAAGGCGTAGGTCTCCACGTCGCCCAGGTTGTCCAGGGAAGTGAACACCGCCGACAGTTCGGCCGCCTGCAGGGCCATTCGGGCGTGGTTCTGTTCCTCGTGCTCGAAGCCGAACACCAGGACCACCGGGTGGACGGCCTCGTGCAGGGTGTCCAGGGGAACGGGCTGGATTCCGAAGGCGCCCATCACCTTGTCCAGGCCCGCCCGGTTGGGATTGCGGTCCGCGCGGGCCAGCACGTCGTCGGCCTCGCCTTCCACCCGACCTCCCACGGCGTAAACGGCGCCGGGAGCCTTGGCCTTGAGCAGCGTCAAAGCGGCGAAGGCGTCCTCGCAGGTCATGAAAGGCGACAGGACCACGGCCACCTGCTTGCCACCGCCAATGGCTTCCTGGAAGGCGTCGGCAAACCGGGCCACGGCGTCGAAATAGGCCACTTCCTCGCCACGAATGCGGGTGCCTGCAAGCCGGCCTTCATCGAATCGATGGTAGGCCAGGCGGCCGGCATCGCAGGCCCAGTACTGGTTCACGTTGGGATTGTGCCGGGGCTTGACCCGCTGGACTTCGTTCTTGAAGGTGTCCAGCCGCACCGAACACCCGCGACTGCATTCACCGCAAACCGACTGGACCCCCTTCATGAACCAGACCCGGCACTTGAACCGGAAGTCCTTCGGTGTGAGGGCGCCCACGGGGCACACGTCCGCCGCGCACAGGGAATAGGGGTTGTCCAGTTCGGTCCCCGGGAACACGTCGATGTAGGTCTTTTCACCCCGGTGGACCTGGCGGAGCTGGGGCGCGCCGGCCACGTCCTCGCAGAACCGCACGCAGCGGGTGCAGTTGATGCAGCGTTCCGCGTCGTACACGATCCGGGGCCCGATGGTCCGCGCCTTGGGCTTGTGGGCCTTGCGGAAGGCATGACGTGACGGCTTGCAGTCGTAGTCGAAATAGAGGTCCTGCAGGTCGCATTCCCCGGCCTGGTCACAGATGGGACAGTCCACCGGGTGGTTCAGCAGGGTGTATTCCAGGACGGCCCGTCGAGCCTCTTTCACCTTCTCCGAGGCGGTCTGCACCTCCATCCCGTCCTGGCAGATGTCGTAGCAGGACGGGACCGGCTTGGGCGACCGGTTGGTCTCCACCAGGCACATCCGGCAATTGGCCGCCACGGGCAGCCCCGGGTGGTAGCAGAATCGGGGGATGGGAATCCCGAGGGCGTCCGCCGCCTCGATGACGCGGGTCCCCTCCTCCACCGTGATTTCGCGCCCGTCTATCTTGAGAGTCGGCATCGCAACTCCTGTCCTGGTCTACCGGTCTATCTCGCCACCGATCATGTTGATGCTGTCGAAGGTGGGAATGATGTCGGCGATCAGTCCGCCGATGATCATGTCCCGCAATCCCTGCATGAGAGCGAAGCACGGGGCCCGCACGTGCACCCGGTAGGGCTGGCCGGAGCCGTCGCTGACCACGTAGAATCCCAGTTCCCCGTTGCCGCCTTCCACCGAGTAGTAGGCCTCGCCCGCCGGCACCTGCACGCCCTTCATGATGTTCTCGAAATGGGCGATCATCCCCTCGATGGTGTTGTACACCGCGTCCTTCGGGGGCAGCACGATCCTCCAGTCGTCCACGTTCACCGGCCCGTCGGGGATGTCCCGGATCACCTGCCGGATGATGCGCACGCTCTGCCGGATCTCCTCCAACCGAATAAGGTAGCGGTCGAAGTTATCGCCCTTGTGGCCCACGGGCACGTCGAATTCCATGCGGTCGTACACCAGGTACGGGACAGCCTTGCGCACATCGTAGTCCACGCCGGCCGCCCTCAGGCACGGGCCAGTGTATCCCCACCCGATGGCGTCGTCGGCCTTCATCACGCCCACGTCGGCATTCCGGTCGATGAAGATCCGGTTCCTTGTGAGCAGTGTCTCCACGTCGTCCAGCATGCGGAACAGGCGCTCTTCGCAGGCCTCGTAGCGCTCCACCCACCCGTCGGGAAGGTCCCAGCGCAGCCCGCCGATCCGCGTATAGGACGTGGTCACCCGGGCGCCCGCGATCATCTCGATGAGGAAATATAACTCCTCACGAGCCTGGACCGCCCACAGGAACGGGGTGAAGGCCCCCACCTCCAGCGCGGAAGCGGCGACGGCCGTGAGGTGGTCGCAGATACGGGAAATCTCGCTGATGAACACCCGGACGTACTTGCAGCGCTCGGTGATTTCCAGGTCCAGGAGCTTTTCCACCGCCCCGCAGTACCCTACGTTGTTGATCAGGGGGGACACGTAGTTCAGCCGGTCCGTGTAGGGGATGACCTTTGTCCAGGTCCCCGCTTCGGCCATCTTTTCAAACCCGCGGTGCAGGTAGCCGATGTCGGGGTCCGCGTCCACCACGGTCTCGCCGTCCAGGGTCAGGATGATCTTGACCGTACCGTGCATGGCCGGGTGGGACGGGCCCATGTTGATGGTCAGATATTCGGTTTTGAGGTCCTTGTCGGCCCCGGGGGCCTTCTGAGGCGCCTTCGAGCCCATTCGTCACTCCTCCAAGCCCGGCACCCGGTCACCGTCCAGGTTCGGCATGTCCATCAGGGGCTGGTAACCCTTGCGGGGATAGTCCTTTCGAAGGGGATGTCCCTCGAATTCCGGGTACAGAAGCATGCGTCTGAGGTCCGGGTGTCCGCTGAAGCGAACGCCGAACATGTCGTAGACCTCGCGCTCGAACCAGTTGAAGCCCTTGAGCACGGCAGTCCCGCTGGGGACCACGGCGTCGTCCTCTTCCACCCGCACCTTGACCCGGATCATCGCGCCCCGGGACAGACTGCGCAGGTGATAGACCACCTCGAATCGCGGGCCGTCACACTCGCCAAGGTTCGGCGTGGTGTGGGTGGCCAGCATGGGATTCATGGGATCCGTCTCGCTTTCAGGCGGCTCGGACAGGCCGATGCGGTCCACGCAGGTCACGTCCAGGGGCATGCAGAAATCCAGGGCGGGGTCGTCCCGCAGGAACTCCAGGATGGGGACCAGCCCTTCGCGGCTGACCAGGAGCGTGTCGTCCCCGTGCTGACGATGGGTCTCCAGCACGAAGTCGGGAAACTGCTTCTTGACACTGTCAGAGGCCCATTCACTCATTTTCGCCTCCCGCAGCCGGCCGCTCGAAGGCCCAGTCCAGCGCCCCCTTCCTCCAGACGTACCAGAGTCCCATAGCCAGGACCCCGACGAACAGCAGGACTTCCGCCAGCGCGATCGACGCGTACACGGGATCATTCAGGAGATCCCGGTAACTGACGGCCCAGGGGATCAGGAAGATGGCCTCGATATCGAAGACGACGAAGAAGATCGCGACCACGTAGAACTTGACGCTGAACCTCTTGCGCGTGGGCTCGGCGGGCAGGTTCCCGCACTCGAACGACTCGCTCTTGGCCCCGGTGAGGACCTTGGGGCCCAGAATGGAGTTCATGACCAGGATGGCTCCCACCAGACCCGTGGAAAGCACCAGGGTGAGAACGATGGCCACATAGGGTAGATAATCGGCTCCCATGCTACCTCCGCGCCGGCACTTGGCCAGCCTATCCGGCGGCACCATAGCAGAAGGTACGGGGCCGATCAATGACGCAAAAACCGTGATCCACGCTTCGCGTGGGAGGCCCGATCGGACTCAGTCTTCGGGGAGGAGTTGACGGGCTCTCTCGGGTATCTTGTCCGGGTTCCGCCAGATCCACTTCAGGAGCCAGAAGGTGAGGCCCGCCAGCGCGAAGCCGGCGATGGCATCCACGATGTAGTGCTGCTTGGTGAACACGGTGGACAGGGCGATGAGAAAGGCCGTGAGCAGGCCCCAGGCGCCCAGCCTTGGCGAGGCCTCGTACAGGGCGAGGGCCGACAGGAGCGCCACGGCGCAGTGGGTGGACGGAAGGCAGTTCCAGGGCGGGTCCTGCCCGTGGACGATCTGCATCAGCCAGACCGGGAAGGACTGGTTTTCGGGCAGGTCCGGACGGGGGAAGGTGACCGGCATGGTCAGGAAGATGGTGTAACTGATCGCCAGCATCACAACGAGGCCGATGACCAGCCGCAGGAGGTCCCCGTTCTTCGTGGCGCGGAAGAAGGGCAGCACGAACAGGGGGTAGACGCAGATGTACAGGAACGCGTAGGACGGCACGAAGGGGACAAACTTGTCGAAACGTTCCCACTCGGGGGGCAGCAACCGGGCATTGGCCGGGTCCGTGAGTATCCCGACGCCGAAGTAGCCGCCGGACCAGAAGCCGCACATGAGGAACCCGGTGACCGCCCAGGGGATCCAGTGCTCCCACGCGAATCCGGCCAGTTCACCGCGCTCGGCCAGCACCCGCCACACCGTCAGGGTCAGGGGCACCACCGCCACGAACAGCCACACGCGAAGCGCGGGATTGATGTCGAACCCGATGTCCAGGCCGCCGACCAGCACGAAGAGGCCCTGCTGCACCACGATCAGAAAGAAGATGTAGTAGAACAGGAACCGCCGTAGGGCCCCGTGGGTGACGGCCGGGTTGGATGTCATGGTGATCCATCCGCCAGTGCCCGGCTGGCCACGGACTTCACGTCCTTGTCGCCTTCGCTCGCCACCACCCGCGCCAGCAGCGACCGGACCACGGGGCGTTCCACGAAGGGAGCCAGGTTCGTGACGGCAAAGAGCCGCACGCCGGGTTCGTCGTCGGCCACCATGACGATCAGAACCCCGATCCGCTTCTCCAGGGTCAGGAGGCCGAGGCGTTTCCTGGACTGTGCCTTCGACTTCAGGTCCCCCTTCATCACCAGTTCGCGAAGCCCCTGGGCCTGTTCCTGGATTTCGGCGGGTACCTCCGGGACCTCTTCCTTGGCCGTGCCGTGCCACCAGTAGACGCCGTAGCCGGCAGCGGCGGCCAGGATGACCAGGGTCCCGAAAGCCACTTTCGGACCGCGTTTCATTGTGCCTCCGAGGTGTCGATCGTGTCAGGCCGGAGTTTCCGACGTTTGTGGCCCCCGGTCAAGGCACAGGTTACTTCCCTTGAATTTCATGGTTTTCGGCATGTTCTTGGTCCTCCTACGCGCGCGGTTCTACAATCAATGCGGTAGCGTCTGTCCAACGGAGGAATCATTGCGCACCCTGGCGCTCGGAATTTCCATGGTCGCTCTCGTGGGATGCGGTGGCGGCATGAAGCAGGTCGAACAGGACCTGAGAAGCCTGCGGACCCGCGTGGACAGCCTGGCCCGATCCACCTCGGCCATCCGGAACCGGATGGAGGACGTGGAGAACAGGGTCCTGCTCATCCAGGACGAGGTGGAGACCCAGAAGGTGGTGGCCATGCGGGGCAGTTCGCGGCCAGTGGCGCCCCTGCCCCTCCCCACGGTCAAACTGACCCCCGTGCGCGACGAGCCGGTCCGTGCCAGGGCCCCCGAACCCGACTACGACACCGGCGACTTCCTCACGGGCGAGCAGAAGGCGTCCGACAGCGTGTACCAGGAACTGGACGACACGGGACGGCTGGTTTCCAACGGCCGGCGCGTCAAGCCGGCAAAGGCCCGTCCCCGGATGAAGGTCCGCAACGTCCAGCCGCCGAAAAAGAAGCGTGCGGCCCGGGCGGAAGGCCCGGATCCGCTGCGGCAGTACGGCAAGGCCTACGAAATCTACAAGCAGGGCCGGTCAAGGGAGGCCATCGTCCTGTTCAGGGAGTTCGTTGTTCAGTACCCGAGGCACGCCTACGCGGACAACGCCCAGTACTGGGTCGGCGAATGCCTCTACGACCTGCGGGACTTCGAGGGTGCCAAGCGGGAGTTCATGGCCGTGGTCACCGAGCACCCCGACGGGAACAAGGTGCCGGACGCCATGGTCAAAGTGGGACTGTGCGGAAAGAACATGGGCCTAAACGAAGAGGCCCGGCGGATGTTCAACACCGTCATGCTGACCTACCCGGACAGCGAGGCGGCGGCCGTGGCCATGAGGCTCACGGGAGAGATGCCGTGAGGATCGCCTCGGAGGATTTGTGATGAGAACCAAACCAATTGTCGCCGCCCTTTTACTTGCCGTCACCACGTTCACCCTGAACGCGACGGCCGAGCAAGCGGAGATCACGGTGACCGGTTCCAGCGTGGGGGAAGTGGACGTCTACGTGGCCGAGGAAGGGGACACCCTCTGGGACGTGGCGGACCGCTTCTTCGAAGACCCCTGGTACTGGCCCACGCTGTGGTCCTTCAACCCGCACATCACCAACCCGAACTGGATCTTCCCGGGTGACCTGGTCTTCCTGGTGCCGCCCAAGCCCAAACCGCCGAAAAAGGAAGGATACGAGGTGACCGAGGCCCGTTATTCCGTGGGCCCGCAATGGGAGCAGGTCCTGGGACGCCGAATGGGGTTCCTTTCGGAAAAGGAATACGAGGGATCGGGGGTCATCGACCACTCCCGAGAGGAAAAGGTGATGCTCAGCGAAACGGACGAAATGTACATCCGTTTCGAAACGGCCCGGCGGATCAAGGCGGGTGACCTGTTCCTGGTGTACCGGGCGGAGAAGGAAATCGACCACCCCGTGACCGATGACTTCCTGGGCTACCAGGTGCGCTACCTCGGTGTCGCCAAGGCCACGTCAACGGAAAAGACCCAGAACAAGGCGGTCCTGCTGGACACCTTCGAGGAAATGGAGAGGGGGGACCGTGTGGCGCCCTACGCGCCCATCGAAAGGACGGTACCGCCGGTGCGCAACGCCGCCGCCGTGGCGGGCACCATCGTGCTGACCTTCGACAACGTGGAGATGCTGGGCGAATACCACTACGTGATCATCGATCGCGGCACCAAGGACGGCGTGGCCGCCGGCAACCGGTTCCTGGTCCGCGAGCGGGGCGACGGCCGGTACGACGTGGACGATGACGACCTGGAAGATTTCCCCTACGAGAACTATGGGGAGATCCTGATCATCGAAACCCGCGAAAGCACATGTCTGGGCATCGTCACCTACGCCATCCGCGAATTCGCCGTGGGCGCCGCCGTGGACATGATGCCGGGGTACTAGGGGCGTTGATCGTAGGGAAGAGCCCGATCCCGAATCCTAACGAACGATAGACGAATCACGATCAACGGTCGACGATAAACGATAAACTCTCTCCCATGTCCTGGACCAAGGCCCAGATCCGCAAGCACACGGCCAACCTTCCCGAGGTCCCCGGGGTCTACCTCATGCGGGGACACGAGGGGCAGGTCCTCTACGTGGGCAAGGCCATCAACCTGAAGAGCCGTGTGGGCTCCTACTTCCACAAGTCCGGCGACCCCAGACCCTTCGTGGGCCTGCTGCACGACGTCCTGGACCGCATCGAGACCGTGGTCACGGGCAACGAGAAGGAAGCCCTGATCCTGGAAAACGAACTGATCAAGAAGCACAAGCCGCCCTTCAACATCTTCCTGCGTGACGACAAAAGCTACCTGTACCTGCGCATCGACCCCGGGGCCGATTTCCCGCGCCTCGACCTGGTCCGTCGTCGCCGCCGGGACGGGGCCACCTACTTCGGCCCCCACCATTCGGCCTCGTCGGTGCGGGGCACCCACGCCATGGTGAACCGTCATTTCGGTCTCAGAACCTGTCGGGACCACCAGTTCCGCAACCGGAGCCGCCCCTGCCTGGAACACCAGATGGGCCGGTGCATGGGGCCCTGCTCGGGACTCGGGAGCCCCGGTGAATACGGACGGCGGGTCAAGGCGGCCCTGCTCTTCCTGAAGGGCCGTCACGACCAGGTCCTGAAGGTGCTGGCACAGCGTATGACGACTGCTTCG
>JADHTP010000075.1 GCA_016784945.1 Deltaproteobacteria bacterium
GACCGCTGTAGGCCACAGCAAGAAAGGTCTTGAGTACCGCTACCTGGCAACGCGGGAGGCGATGCGCGATACGGAACTGCCCGGGCTGGAATCACTGCGAGAACTGCCTTTTCCCACGATGCACATGAACCAGACCGGGGACACTCCAGAGCGTCGATGTCCAGGACGCGCCGCAGGAGCTGTGCCCAGGCCTCCGTTTCTATCTTCACGTTTAAAATCCGTGGCTGCGGACCACCAAACTATGTTGCTCTGATCTGATGTCGACTTAAGCCCCCCGCAGGGTGTATTTTGGACAGGTCGGAGGTGTGACGGTGAAGACCCTGCTGCTCCACGTTCCCAAACTGGAAGACTTCTATCTGCCCTTCGGCCGCTACATGAACGTCAATTATATGCCCATGGGCCTGGCGGGGATGGCGCACTACCTGAATCGAAGTGGGCATCCGTCCGAAATCCTGCATGCGGGGGTCGAGAAGATCCTGGACCCGGGCTGGCGGATTGCGGAGACAGTTGGAGACGCAGACATCGGCGCGATCGGCCTGTCCCTGCACTGGCATTACCAGGCGTACGACGTGGGCCAGACTGTGAAACGTATCAAGGAGGCGCGCCCGGACGTCTTCGTCTTCCTTGGGGGCATCACGGCCTCCTATTTCGGGGCCGAGGTCCTGGAGACATATCCAGATGCTGACGGGGTGGTGCTGGGGGAGGGGCTTGAGCCCGCCCGCCTCCTGCTCGACGCTCTCGACAGGAACGAGAGTCCGGAGTCGGTGCCGAACCTCGCCTGGCGGAGAGGTGACGAGATCATCGTGAATCCCCGGCGAATGCTCCACGAAGACTCCTTCCTGGATGCGCTTCCCTATGCTGACCTCTCCAGCCTGCAGAACCGCGACGTCTATATCCGGCAGTTCGGTTTCCCGCTGGCCTACGCCCTGGAGCTCAGTCCGGAGGAGAACCGCCGGATGATGACCATGGGGCGCAGCTTCTTCCCGCTCTTCGTCGGGATGGGCTGCCAGCGAGTCTGCTCCTACTGCTGCGGCAACGCCAGGACCCAGGGGAAGATCAACGCAGGGCACCGTGTCTACTGGCGCGACCAGGATGCTGTCATCAATGACATGAAAAGAGCCCGTTCATATGGGTACCGTACCCTGGCCCTGTGTTTTGATCCTCTCCCCGAGTCCACGACGTACTTCGTCGAACTCTTCGCAAGGATGAAGAGGGAGACGCCGGATATGGACCTCTACTTCGAATGCTGGGGTCTGCCGGAGCCTGCTTTCATTGACGCCTTCGCCGCGGCCTTCGACCCCCCGCACTCCTACCTGGCCCTCTCTCCGGACACGGGCAACGACGAAATCAGGCGCCGTAATAAGGGCCACATCTATACCACGACCGAGTTCCTGGCCTGCGCCGATCGTTTGAAGGAACGAGGCATCCAGATGGATGTCTTCTTCTCCTTAGGGTTTCCGGGAGAGACGTCGGAGACCGCCCTGGAGACCCGGGACCTCATGCGGCAGGTGGCCGAAGCCTGCGACAACGTCCGCAGACTGATGGTCTGGGCAGTCCAGCTGGAGCCGGGCTCCCCCATGTTCGAAGCGCCGGAGGATTGGGGGATCGAGTCCGAAAGACGACATCTGATAGATTTTGTGCGGGCCCACGGGGAGCGGGGGGACGCATACTCGGTGCTTGGGTACAAGCTGCCCGGCTTCTTCGGGGACGACAGAGACTCCGGCAGCGTCGAGGACTTCGAGCGGCACTTCCAACAGTTCAAGTGCATGGAGTTCTGCTTTCATTCCAAAGATCCACGGGTCTACAACCATCCGCACATCGGCCGGGAGGAATGCCTGAAAAAGCGCCAGATGCTGGCCAGGCGGCGGGGAGAGTCCCGACCGATAGAGCCGATCTCTGACACATTTACCCACGCCTGTGCGCTCGCTGAAGACCGACCCGGCGACAAACGGATGGAGGTCTGATGCGGACCCTTATCGACAACACCCTGCGGGAAGGCGAACAGACCCCTGGCGTCGCCTTCACCGTCGACGACAAGGTCGAAATCGTATCATCCCTCGTGGAAGCAGGTGTCACCCACTTCGACGCTGCCTTCCCGGAGTCTTCTGAGCGGGAAACGGTCTTCTTGAGACGAATCCATGACGAGGTTCTACAGGCCCGGGTGGGGGCCTCCTGTCGACTCCGGAGACGCTCCATCGAGACCCTGATAGACATCGGCGCCAGGGAGATATTTGTAGTGATGCCGGTGAGCGACATCCACATCGAAGGTCGCCTGCGCACCAGTCGGACAGCTCATCTTGAGCACGCCCGTCGCTCCCTCGACGGCCTGGCTGAGGAACTCGTTGTCAATGTCGCCCTCGAGGACTACTTCAGGTCGGACATGGACTACACCCGAGATGTCGCTCTGGCGCTCTCCGAGCTGGGCGCTGCCCGCCTCTTCCTTGCCGACACGGTTGGCACCGTGGCCCCCTGGGAAGTCAGCCAGAGAGTCTCCAGGCTTCGCTCTCTGCTGCCGGAGACCGTCGCCCTGGGCACCCACTTCCACAACGACCTGGGCATGGCCCTGGCAAACACCCTGGCAGCCCTCAGGTCAGGTGCCACCCACCCCACCGCAGCGATCAACGGACTGGGTGAACGGGCGGGAAACACCGACCTGCTGCAGCTCGCCGCCGGGATCCGGTACCTGTTGGAAGAGGACCTGCCGATTCACCTGGAACGCCTGTACGGCCTGAGCCGTCTGCTCATGGCGCGCACCGGCATCCTTGTAGCTCAGAACAACCCGGTGACCGGGCACAATGCGTTCACACACACGTCCGGCATTCACGTCCACGGAGTCCTGGCGGACCGGCGGAGCTACGAAGCCCTGCCACCGGAGGACTTCGGACAGGAGGGCCGGCTGGTCCTGGGCAAGCACTCGGGCAGGGCCCACCTGCGGCACCTGCTGGGGGAACTGCCCGATGAGAAGCTGGAGGAGCTCCTGCTCAGGACAGAGGACCTGTCCCTGGAGCGGGCACGCCGAGCGCGCCGCTCAGGACTCCTGGAAGACTTCGAGGCCTTCAACGACGAATGCCTTGGAGTTCGCCCCGAGGACCTGCGGGAGGACGAAGAATGAAGGGGTTCCTGCAGATCTGGGAAGGCCATCAAACCGGCCGACAACGAGGCGAACACAAGGAACTCTGGGTCGACATGGTCTTCGCCCACGAGGCCACTCTGTCCCTGATCCTGCCGGAGCTGCGAGCCGCAGGCGGGCCAGCCTTGCCGGTCGATCGACTGTTCTTCGTGCTCGATCACTTCGCGCCTCCCTCAAGCGGCCCCTTCGCAGACATCGTCCGGGAGGTGCGATCCTTCTGCGCTGAACACTCGATTCCCCTGCAGATGCTGGAGGGCATAGGTCACAGGTTGATGATGGAGTCCGACCGGATCCGACCCGGGGACCTGGTCATCGGAGCAGACAGCCACACCACCACGATCGGCGGCAAGGGGGCCGCTGGAATTGGTCTGGGCAGCACTGATGTGCTCTCCGTCCTGCTCACCGGTAGGGTCTGGCTGCGGCGACCGTTGGTGGCAGCCATCTGCCTGACAGGAGCACTGCCTGCCGGCGTGGAAGCCCGGGACGCAGCGATGTCCCTGCTGCGACACCACGGTCAAGCAGGCTTCTTGGGACAGGTGATGGAGTATCGCCTGGACGAAACCACCTCCCTGGAACCCGACGAACGCTCGGTCCTGACCAACCTCTGCGTCGAGATGGGAGCGGTCACTGCCCTGGCGATAGAGTCCAGCTCATCAGCGCCCGCCGATCGACAGGTAGCAATAAATTTGAACAAGCTCACCCCCCTGGTGGCCCAACCTGGTGCACCCGACGACGTGGTTCCCGCCGAAACCCTGAGCGACATCAGGCCCGATTGGGTAATCATCGGCTCCTGCGCTGCTGGCAGTCTGGACGACCTGCACCGAGCTGCCGTAGTTCTTGACGGACGACAGGTGGCGGAGGGGGTGGGCCTGCTGGTAACCCCGGGCTCCAACAGGGTGTACAAGCAGGCAATGGCGGACGGCACCCTCCGACGCCTGGTGGATGCAGGCGCCACGATCCTGAACCCTTCCTGCGGAGCTTGCGGTGGTATCGACAAGGGAATCCCAGCGGTAGACGATGTCGTGCTGAGCACAGCGCCTCGGAACTACGCGTCCCGCCAGCGGGCTGGCTCCCGGGTCTACCTGGCCTCCGCCTCGGTGGCGGCTGCCACCGCACTGACCGGTCGGATAGCAGATCCCCGGGAGGTGCTGTCATAAAGGGCTTCGCAATCATTCTAGGGGACGATGTCAATACGGATCTACTGCACCCGCCCGCCTTCTTCTCCACCGACTCCGTCGAGGCAGCCCAGGGTGCCTTCGCCGGCCTGCCCGGCGGGCTCGATGCCCTCGGTGAGCCTCCCTGGTTCCTGGTGGCCGGGGAGAACTTCGGCTGCGGCTCCAGCCGGGAGTCCACCCTGCGGGCCCTGAAGCAGGCCGGGGTGGTCGGCGTGGCCGCCGGCTCCACCTCTCACATCTTCCGCCGAAATGCCATCAACCTGGGCATCCCCGTAGTGATACTGCAGGGTTCCACTGAGGGCCTGCGTCACCGGGACAGCCTGGAACTGGACCTGGACGCCGGCCTCCTGCGATCTGAATCGGAGGGGATCCCGGTAGACAGACCAGATGGGTATGAACAGCACATCCTTCGGGCCGGTGGCCTGGCTG
This sequence comes from Deltaproteobacteria bacterium, assembly GCA_016784945.1. Taxonomy (GTDB): domain Bacteria; phylum Myxococcota_A; class UBA9042; order DTJE01; family DTJE01; genus JADDHL01. The sequence continues at coordinate 4,735 of JADHTP010000075.1, forward strand.
CAGCCTTGCGGACCGGCGTGTGGCCCCCTGAGGAGGAAGCATGATCCGGACTGACGTGGCCGTCGTAGGGGCCGGCCCGGCCGGTCTGACCGCCGCCATCCGAGTACGCTTCGTCAAGACCTTCCAGGCCCTCTCGCTGCACGCCACGCTGATCGACCCCGGCCAGCCTGGGGGACTGCTGCGCTTCGGTGGAGAGCGGATGCTGTCTGGACCGGGGCTGCGCCTGCCTGCTGCAGAGGTCCTGGAGCGACTCCTGGCAGACCAGCGACGTCTCGAGATCCCGCTGATCAAGGACCAGGTCACCAGGCTCTCCCAACAGGACGATCGTTTCCTGCTGAATCTGGAGACCGGAGGACAGGTACAAGCCGAGGCGGTGATCCTGGCCACCGGTTCCAGGCCCCTTGTCGACGAGGACCGCTTTTCCAATGTCTTAATCACCTACAAAGGCACGAGCTACCTGCGCAGCATCCTCAGGGAGGCGGCGGAGCGGGCTGGTGATCAGCCTGTGGTCGTTGCCACCAACCGCAGGGCGGCACTGCTGGCCGAGCTGTACGGGGATCTGCTGCCGGAAGGTATCTTCCTGGTGCCTGAAGGAGATCGCAGCAGGCTGTCCGGATTCCTCTCCGGAAGAATCATCGAGGCTGGGACTTGGCGCACGGCTGAATCGCCTGACGGCAGGCTCGAACTGCACCTCCCTGCCGGTGAGTGCCTGGAGGCGGGGGCAATGCTGCTCGATTACCTGTCCTTCCAGGCCCGACCGCTGCTTCCACCGGTCCTGCCGCAGCCGGAAACGAAGGGCGGAACATACAGGCTGACCAGCGAGCTGGAGACCAGCCTGCCCGGTCTCTTCCTGGCCGGCGACGTCAGCTGCCGATACGCAAGCCTGGCGACTGCCCTGGGTGACGGCGTCACCGCTGGCTTCGGAGCCTACCGCCATGTCTATCGAAGACGTTTCGGAGCAGAGCCGCCGCTCTTCGCCTACCAGGCCCCGGAGCGTCCGCAGGACCACCTGGAGCGGGAGTTGCCCGTTCCAACGTACGATCTGCGCCTGCGCTGGCTGGAGACCCCGCCGCCAGACCACCCGCTGCTGGGCGAGGAGCGCCGCCCCGCTGACCATCTGCCTTCGGACATCCTCGACCGAACCCTGGCTGAGGGACTGGCGAGCCTGGTTCCACTGGAGGACGATGATGAAGAATGACAGCCTGGCAGCGCGCCTGGCAGCGGCCGTGGAAGAACCCGTCGACTGGTGGACCGAGGAACGTTTTAACGAGCTGGCCCTGGCCCTGTTCCGACATCAACACGACAACATCTCTGCCTATCGCCGACTCTGCGAAACCCGAAGGGTCCACCCCGACCGGGTCTCCGACTGGCGGGACATCCCGGCCGTGCCCACGTCTGCCTTCAAGCAGATGGAGCTGTTCGCCGGAGAAAAGGTCGCCAACGTCTTCACCACCAGCGGCACCACGGGCGGCGAGGGAGCAAGCGGGCGCTCCTGTTTTTCCCAAGCCAACCTGGACCTGATGGAGACATCGACCCTGATCAACGCCCGGCGCATGCTATTTCCGGACAAGGACCGGATCCACATCCTGGTCCTGGCGCCTTCTCCGGAGCTGGCGCCGCAGATGATCATGGCCTGGGGCATGAACCGCCTGATCCGCCATTTCGGCACCGACGACAGCGGCTTCCTGGTCGGGCCGCAGGGACTGGACGCACCCGGCCTGATAAAGCGGCTGAACGACTTCTCCGATCGAAACGAACCGGTTACCATCATCGGAGCATCTTTCGGCTTCGTGAACCTGCTCAAAGGGCTGAGCGACAAGAACATCAGCTTCAGCCTGCCCCGGGGGTCCCGGACAATGGATGCAGGCGGATACAAGGGCCGCTCGGAGGCCTGGACACGTTCCGATCTGGAGGACGCCCTGTCGGCCTGCTTCGGACTCGATGACGGTCACATGGTCAACCTGATGGGCATGACCGAGCTTGCCAGCCAGATCTACGGTGACAACCTCACTGCGACTCTGGCCGGAGCGGCTCCGTCGGGCTTGAAGATCCCGCCGCCCTGGCTGCGCAGCCGGGTGGTGGACCCACTGGACATGACCGATCTCCCAAGAGGGGAAGAGGGGGTGCTTCTGCACCTCGATCTGGCCAACCTGGACACCCCGGCAGCGGTCCTCACCGATGACCTTGGGGTTTCTCGACCGGGCGGGTTTGAGATCCTCGGCCGCCTCAAAGATGACGGCGGCCGGGGCTGCTCTCTCACCGTTGACGAGATGACCGGAGGGAATCGGTGAGACCGCCGGACCTCTTCCATTTTCCGCCCGAGCCCGGGTTCCGTCCGGCAGTTTCTGTTGATCAGATCCAAGGAGTCACCTGCCGCCGGGCCCGCCTGAAGCCCCATGACCTGACCAGGCTTGCGCTTGAGATGAAGGCCCGGAGAGAGGCCCTGACGAGCCTGAAACTGGCGCGTATCATCGAGGCCCTGGACAAGGCCTCCCGCTTCTGGATGGACACGGATCATCCCCGGGTAGCAGCGACAATAGATCGGGTGGCAACGGTAACAGGCATGTCCCGGGAAATGGTCAGGCGGGCTGTCCGCCACGAGATGGAGAGCAGCCTGGCGCCGGACCTCGAAGCGGCCCTGAGAAACGAGGTGGGCGACCCGTCAATTCTGGATGATTTCACCTACAACCCCCTCCTGGGAGGCGAGACCTTCGCCACAGGCCCGGACCTCGTGGGGGGCGTGGTCTCTGCCAACATCCCGGCCCTCCCTCACCTCACTGTCATGCGCAGCCTCCTGGTGAAGTCCCCCTGCCTGATCAAGTCATCCACCTCGGAGCCCTTCTTCCTGCCCGAATACGCCCGAACTCTCTGGGAGATAGATCCGACCGTGGGTGGGGCGGTAGCGGTGGTGGAGTTCGGTCGTGAAGACGAGGACCTGCTGCATGTCTTCCTTGAGCAGGTCAGCTTCCTGATCGCTTATGGAGGGCTCCAGGCAGTTGCTGAGTTGCGGGCTCGGGCGCCGGGTGATCTGCCGTCGTTGTATCATGGCCACAAGTTGGGCTTCGGCATGGTCTCCGCTGACGGGCTGACGGCCCCAGCCCTGGCGAAGCGCATGGCCTATGACGCAATCCTCTTCGACCAGGAGGCATGCCTGGCGCCTCACGTCTACTTCATAGAATCCGCTCCCTCCCGGGTCGTAGAACTGGCACATGAGGTTGTCAGCCAGATGGAACAGATCGGGTTGGAGCTTCCCCCCGGTCGGCGCCCGATAGCGTGGAAACTGGCCGTCCGACAGGAGCTGGATCGTCTGGCCATGACCGGCGCTGAGGTGGTCACGACGCGGGATCCGCGCTTGGGCGTGGTCACGGTCGAAGAGGGCGGGGACTTCAATCCATCGCCCCTCGGCCGGTTCCTTCGTTTATGCCCAGTAGACAGCCTGGACGACGTCGTCAATAGACTCGAGCCTCTGCGGGGTCTGCTGCAGAACGCAGCCATCGAGGCCAGTGCGGATCGACGCAGACGCCTGGGGCGACGCCTGGCACAGTTGGGCCTGAACCGCTTGTGTCCTCCCGGCAACATGGGCACTCCCACCATGATGTGGCACCACGACGGCCGTCCCTGCCTGGCTGAGATGTTGACCTTCACCGACTACGAGGTCCACGGAACGTGACATCTACCCCCGCCCTGGCTGCAACGGCTGAAGGCCGGCCTGGCCAGGGGACTGTTGCCCCGGCTTGCACCCCATCAGGTGCTCGAACAGCGACTTCGCCTCCAACTCCGGGGCGTCCCGCAATCGTTTCACCATCTGTGGCCAGTCCTGCTCGAACGGGTCGACTCGGGTCCGCCATGTGTGGGATTTCTGCATCTCCGACGGGAGCTTGCCGCTCTTCAGGTACTTGCGTCCCGTCTTGCGGTCCATGCCGGCCTTCATCGACGCCATGCCCACTCGCCCGTGTCTACTCATCTCCTCCATCAGCTTCCTCACCTGGGCGTCCGTCGTGTACACCCGTCCACCTCCTCGCTCGTTTCGAGACGGACTTTCGTACCACTACAGACCTCCCAAAAAAATGGGGAAGTGCAATTGTCGTCAGTGGCCATGAACTATTGTCGCTGGGGGCATTCTCTTGACAATGCGGAACTTCCACCTATAATTCCGCTTCCTGTTCCTTGGGACGGCGGAGGTTCCGAGATGTACGCAGTCATCAAAACCGGCGGAAAACAGTACCGCGTAGCCGAAGGCGATTCCATCGACGTGGAGAAGCTCGGCATCGACGTGGGCTCCGAGATCCGGTTCGAAGACGTCTTGTTGATTGGCACCGAGGACGAGACCCGCCTCGGGACACCCACGGTGCCCGGTGCGCTGGTGACCGGCACGGTGACCCACGCCGGGCGCGCCCCCAAGGTGATCGTCTACAAGTTCAAGAAACGGAAAAAGTACCGGCGCAAGAACGGGCACCGTCAGCCTTTCTCCCGTGTGCTGATCCAGGGGATCTCGGTGGAGTGAATCATGGGACGTAAAAAGGGACAGAGCGGCAGAAACGGCCGCGACAGCCAGGGACAGAGGCGCGGCGTCAAGGTGTTCGGGGGACAGCAGGTCATTCCGGGCAACATCATCGTCCGCCAGTTGGGCACCCATTTTCATCCCGGTGAGAACGTGGGGATGGGACGCGACTACACGATCTTCGCCACCGTGGAAGGCACCGTGGCCTTCAACCAGCGCCGTGGACGCAAATACGTGGAAGTCCTGCCCGCCGCCGACGAGTCCGCCTCCACTGCCAACTGATCCTGACCCCTTCCGGCTCATTCCCGCGCCTCAGGGATAACCGATATGAAGTTCGTGGACGAGGCCGATATCACCGTGCGCTCCGGCAAGGGCGGGAACGGACTGGTTTCGTTCAGACGGGAAAAGTACGTCCCCCGTGGCGGGCCTGACGGCGGGGACGGCGGCCACGGCGGAAACGTGGTCTTCCTGGCCGAATCCAACCTGAAGACGCTCCTGGATTTCAAGTACCGACGTCTCTACAAGGCAGCCAACGGTGCGCCCGGTGGCAGCAACCGCAAGACCGGCAAGAGCGGCAAGGACCTGGTCCTGCGGGTCCCCGTGGGCACCGTGATCCATGACAGGAACGGGGAAATCCTGGCGGATCTCGACCAGCCGGGACAGTCGGCCATCGTGGCACGTGGCGGCAAGCGAGGCGCCGGAAACCACCGATTCGCCCTGCCCTGGAGACAGGCCCCGGACTTCGCGACCCAGGGGAAACCGGGCGAGGAACTGGAAGTCAGGCTCGAACTGAAACTCATCGCCGACATCGGAATCGTGGGACTGCCCAACGCGGGCAAGTCCACTCTCATCAACCGCATCAGTCGCGCCAAGGCCAAGGTCGCCGACTATCCGTTCACCACCCTCGTCCCCAACCTGGGCGTTGTGGAGGTGGATCACGGACGGTCCTTCGTGGTGGCGGACATGCCCGGGCTCATCCAGGGCGCCGCGGATGGAACCGGCCTTGGGCTGCAGTTCCTGAGGCACTGCGAACGGGCGCGGGCCCTGGTCCACCTCGTGGACGTCTCCACGGAGCTGTCGCCGGTGGAGGCCCTGGACACCATTGCCGGGGAACTGGCCGCCCACGGCGACCAACTGCAGGGTAAGCCCAGGGTCATCGTGGCCAGCAAGATCGACGTCCCCGGATTCGAAGACGGGCGAAACGCTCTTGAAAAGCACGCCGCCTCGCTGGGTGTCCCTTTCATGGCCGTTTCGGCCCTGACGGGCGAAGGCATTCCGGACCTCGTATGGCGACTGGCCGACCTGGCGCTGACTGACAATTCGCACCCGATCACTTAGAATACGTCGTTCCGTCGCTCGGGAGTACGTCATGTGTCGAATCACGTCCACCGTTGTCTGCACGTTCGCCCTGGTGACCGTCCTCTGGTCGGATTCGGCTTTCGCGCAATGCTCTGGAAACAATTCCGAGCAGATCAGTGATGACTGCGGTGACACCGGATTTGAAGGTTGCTGCACCATCGAGGGCACGTCCCAGTGGTGTGAGAACGATGTCCTGTGCGAAGTCCGATGCATGGAAAACGCCGATCCGGCCCTGGTGAAATGCGGTTGGGACGACGCGAGCGGTTTCTATGACTGCGGGGGACACACCCAGCCCGATCCCTCGTGCGTCAATCCCTGGAATTGCCCAGGGGAATGCGTACCCTGCGGGAACATTGTCTATGAGGGCTGCTGCGACGGACAGACCCTCACCTGGTGCGAGTGCGGTTGCATCCGGACCATCGACTGTTCCCAGAACACGCCGCCGGGCGACACCTGCGGCTGGCTGACGGACCCGGGCTTCTACGACTGCGGGCAGTTGGACGGGGATCCCTCCGGGGCCTTTCCCATCGACTGCGACAAGGACGTGCCCTGCGTACCCGATTGCACCGGCAAGGATTGCGGTGACGACGGGTGCGGTCTGTCCTGCGGGACCTGCGACGCCAACTATTTCTGCGACGGGAACGACCAGTGCGCCATCTGTACCTGCATGGGCAAGGAATGCGGCGACGACGGGTGCGGCGGGTCCTGCGGCACCTGCACCGAGGGGTACTCTTGTCAGGGCGGGACCTGCGTCGGCGGGGGAACGGGCGCCTGCGGGGCGGACCCGACCGAGACCTGCCAGGACTACTGCGGAGAACAGGGCGCCGGGGGTTGCTATTGCGACGAAGCGTGCGTCGACTACGGCGACTGCTGCCCGGACTACGAGTCGTGCTGCAGCGGTACCTGCACCCCGGACTGCGTGAGCAAGGATTGCGGCGACGACGGGTGCGGCGGGTCCTGCGGCACCTGCACCGAGGGGTACTCGTGTCAGGGCGGAACCTGCGTGGAAAACCAGGTCTGCGTACCCGACTGCGCCGGCAAGGATTGCGGCGACGACGGGTGCGGCGGGTCCTGCGGCACCTGCACCGAGGGGTACTCGTGTCAGGGCGGGACCTGCGTAAAGAACCAGGTCTGCGTACCCGAC
>JADHTP010000076.1 GCA_016784945.1 Deltaproteobacteria bacterium
CGTTCATCGAGGCCCGGGAACCGGGGAGGGCCAGGCTTCCCACGCTCCACGATTTCACCACCTGCGCCAATCTCTACTGCAGTCTCCTGTCGGGACTGGGCCAGGCCGCCGAACTGGTGGGTCTCAACGGCCTGGCGGTCCTGTTGGATGAGGCCGAGGTGGCGCGCAGCGTGCTGTATCGGTACCAGTTCCTGCGGGGGCTCAACTTCTACCGGGGGCTGGTTTTGACGGCCAACGACGAGCACGTTCTCCTGGAAGAGGACGTGCTGCGGGAGGAAGGGGTCTCGGTGGGCGCCGATACGGGGCTGATCTACTCCGGTCATAATCCCGTCCGGTACACCTCCGGGATCCCCTCGTTCCTGAAGGTGGCGTTCGCCCTGACCCCCGGGTCCCTGCAGGTGGAATTCCGTCGGTACCGGGAATCCATCTGCACGATGAAGGTCGACGTGCTGTCCGAGGACCAGCTGCGCGAACTGTTCCAGCGGATCTGCGATCGGTTCCAGACGGTGTATGGCGTTGGCCTCAGGCCCGCGGGCCGCGACAGGCTCTTTCGCTTCCTGTCCCGTTCGCCCGGCGCATCCTCGACCCGCGGGTTCATCAAGGCCGCCGTGGAGATACTGGACTCCATCCGGTTCTACCCCGGCGAAAAGGTCGAAGAGGTCCTCCTCGGCACGGGTCCGACGATCAACGATTGACGATCAACCGTCCCTGCTGCCGCCCAAATCCACCGCCTAATCTGCGACCGAGAGTGTCGAGGCGGGTGCTTGCGCAAGGCGGCGAGCCGATTTGGGCGGAGGCGTACTTGAGGTACGTCGAGCGCCAAATCGGTGAAGCCAACGCCGCGCAAGTGCATGGATCGGCACTCGAATCGCGATGCTGGTGGTGAATTTGGGCGCCGGGCTGACGGTTGCCCGGTCCCATGCTATGTTCGGCCCAAAGGGAACCTGGGAGGTGTCCGTGGCGCCACAGACCGAAGACTCAACGGCCAAGACGACGATTGGCAGGCTGAAGGCCGGGGATCTCCGTCGCCGACCCGATCTCAAGCATCTCAAATTCAGGACCACGGAAGACCTCAACGTCCTCGACGGCGTCATCGAGCAAGGGAGGGCCATGGAGGCCCTGGAAATGGGCCTGCTGGTGCGAAAGCGCAATTTCAACATCTATATCTCCGGTGCGTCGGGCACGGGGAAATCGAGCATCCTGAAACGGTTGTTGCGGCGCCAGTCCCGCCAGGACCCGGTGCCCCCGGACTTCTGCCTTGTGAACAACTTCAAGCACCCCGACCAACCTCTGGGTTTCTTCCTACCCGCCGGGCGGGGCACGGAACTGAAGAAGGCCATGAAACTCCTGCTGGAGGATCTGCGGGTCGAAATGCCGAAGGCCTTTCACGGCAAGGTCCACCAGGAGCGCATCCAGCGGATCCTCAACGAGGGCCTGGAGCAGGAGAACCGGGAATTCGTCAACCTGGCCAAGGACGCCCAGGATTGCGGATTCCTGGTCAAGAGCACCAAGGAAGGCCTGGTGACCATTCCCGTGGTGAAAGGCAAGCCCGTTGGCACCAAGGAATACGGCGACCTGTCGGACAAGCAGCGGGGGGTGGTGGAGGCCAACCGGCAGAAGCTGGAACCCCTGATTTCAAAGTTCCTGGAGGTCACGCGCGAAGCCGAACTGGAAGTTCACCACAAGATCCAGGAGGCCCAGCGCAACCTGGGCACGACCATTCTCAACCGACACATGAAGGCCCTGATCGCGGCCTTCAAGGAGCACAAGGAGGTCAGGGACTACCTGGATTCCGTCCAGGGCCACATGCTGGACAACCTGGAGATGTTCCTGCCCGATGAAAACGACCGCCGGAAGTCCGAACGCGAAAAGACCAAGCCCGTCCCCTGGTACCAGGTCAACATCCTGGTGGACAACAGCGACTCCAAGGGCGCCCCGGTGATCTTCGAGAACACCCCCACCTTCTTCAACCTGGTGGGCAAGATCGAAAAACGGGTGGAAAACGGCATCTACCAGACCGATTTCACCATGGTGAAGGCCGGCGCCATGTTCCGGGCCAACGGCGGCTACCTTGTCCTGCACGCCCGGGAGGTGCTGACCTACCCCTTTGCCTGGGACGCCATCAAGAACATGCTGCGCCACCAGCGTGTCCAGATCGAGGAAATGGGCGAGAACTTCCAGTTCCTGCCCACCACGGGACTGCGGCCGGACCCCATTCCCGTGCAGTGCAAGGTGATCCTCATCGGGTCCAACCACCTCTATCACCTGCTGGCCCGGATGGACGAGGACTTCGGAAAGGCCTTCCAGGTGAAGGCCGAGTTTGATTCCATGGTCCAGAGGGACCCGGACACCATGACCGAGTACGCCCGGTTCATCGCCACCACCTGCCAGCGCGACCAGCTGAAGCCCGTGGACCGGAGCGGGGTTGCCGCCGTCATCGAGTACGGTGCGCGGCAGGCCGGATCCTCGGACCGGATCACCCTGCGGTTCAACGAGATACTGAACCTCCTCATCGAGGCCGACGCCCTGGCCGGACGGGAGAAATCGAAGCGCATCACGAGGAGTTACGTTCTCAAGGCGGCCAGTCAGCGATTGCGGCGCATCTCGCTTCTGGCGGACAAATCCGTGGAAGACATGATCCAGGGCACGCTTCACGTGGACACCGATGGCGCCGAGGTGGGCGTGGTGAACGGCCTCGCCATCTATAACTACGCGGACCTGATGTTCGGGCGGCCCCTGCGGATTTCCGCGAGGACCTACCAGGGAAAGGCCGGCGTGGTGAACGTGGAAAGGGAGGCCCGTCTCGGGGGCAACACCTACAACAAGGGCGTACTGATCATCAGTGGCTTCCTGGGGGACCGTTTTGCCCAGAAGAAGCCGCTGTCGCTTACCGTGAGCCTCACCGTGGAGCAGTCCTACGGCACCATCGACGGGGACTCGGCCTCCTGCGCGGAACTGTGCGCCATCCTGTCCTCCCTGGCGGACGTACCCCTGCGCCAGGACCTGGCCATCACCGGCAGTGTGAGTCAGCGGGGCGAGGTGCAGGCAATCGGCGGGGCCAACGAGAAAATCGAGGGATTCTTCCGCGTGTGCGAGGCCCGGGGGCTCACGGGCACCCAGGGTGTGATCATCCCGTCGTCCAACGTGAGGCACCTGATGCTGGACGAGGAAGTGGTCAAGGCCGTGCGCGAACGGAAGTTCCATGTCTATGCCGTGGATACCGTGGAACGGGCGCTGAAACTGCTCACAGGCGTGAATGCCGGCAAGCCCGGCGTTTCGGGCGAATGGCCGGCCAAATCGATTTTCGGTCGTGCCGTGGCCAAGCTGGAACGGTTCAGTGCCCGACCAGATGACAAAAAGAACGACGCAGACTGAGAACAGAGGGCTTGACATGCGGTTGCGCAGGGTCCTGCTGACCTTCAAGATCAGCCTTTTCGAAAACACCGGCGCACAGCGCAGTGATCGCAGGCTCATGGCCCTGATCCGTGCCGCCGATCCCATGGTTGCCAAGGTCCGTTCCAGCCACGAGGAGACGGCCCGTTCCCGGGAGATCGTCAAGGAGACCCTGGCCGCCGGGGGCCTGAAAGTGGTTCAGGTCCGGCGGCTCAGGCCCGTTTCCGACGATCGATACGATCTGGTGGTGGTGGTGGGAGGCGACGGAACAGTGCTGGACGTGGCCCGGTTCGTGAAGTCCATCCCCATACTGGCTGTTAACTCGTCGCCCTCCACCAGCGTGGGACACTTCTGCTGCACCACGGCCGGGTCCCTTGGCGACATGCTGAAGCAGGTAAAGGAGGGCGCTGCAAGGGCTACGGCCCTCAACCGCATCAGGGTGGCCGTGGACGGAAAGGACCATCGGTACCCTGCCCTCAACGACGTTCTTCTGGCCCACCGGGTCCCGGCCGCCACGTCCCGGTACGTCATCCATGTGGGTAACGCCGAAGAGGAACAGAAGAGTTCGGGCGTCTGGATTGCCACGGCGGCGGGGTCCACCGGTGGCATCCGTTCCGCCGGAGGTGCCGAGATGGACGCCTCGGACCATGCCCTCCAGTACCTGGTGCGGGAACCTTTCATTCAGTCGAACCCCGTGGGGCGCCCCTACGGGCTGCAACAGGGAAAGGTGGGCCCCGAGGGCCTGGCCTTCACCTCCAGGATGATTCGAGGGGGCATGTACCTGGACGGTCGGCGCGTGGCGGTCCCGGTGGAATATGGCAGCCGGATCACCTTCACGCCGGACGCTGCGCCGTTGAACATCTTCCTGCCCGAATGGAAGAGATGATGGGTCACGAGGGATTTGCCGGGCACCGGGCTTCGAAGTGGAGGGTGCCATGTCAGGCCGGCTTCAATGCGGCGCGGCGTTCAGGGACATCACGCCATACGAGTCCGTTCCGGGTATCCTGCTGGCCGGTTTCGAAAACGGCCGGAAGGCCCAAGATGCATGGCAAACGCATCTAAATTCCAAGTATCCTGTTCAAGGGGAGCACAGCCCCCCTTTGCCCCCCCTGCTCCGCCAGGGCTTTGCAAGGCTGGCCCTGGTCGCGACAACTCCGTCGTCACTCCCCATTCCAGACAAACCATGGACTATTGACCATGGCCCCTGATCGGTAGACGGCAGATGGCAGATGGCAGATGGCAGACGGCTAGAAATTGTCCCGGCTTTCCACCACGCGGGACACCAGGCCGTAATCCCGGGCCTCCTCGGCCGAAAGCCAGAAGTCACGTTCCGTGTCCTTTATGACCTTTTCAAGAGACTGGCCGGTCTCCCTGGCGATGAGAACATTGATGTGTTCCTTGGTCTTGATGATCTCGTTGGCCGTGATCTCCAGGTCCGAAGCCGGACCGAATACTTCCCCGTGGAACAGGGGCTGGTGGAGCAGGAGGCGGCAGTTGGGCAAAGCCAGCCGGTTCTTCTTGTCCGCGGCCAGAAGGACTACCGTGGCGATGCTGGCCGCGAGACCCGAACACACGATTCGGACCTCGGGCCGTATGAACCGGATCACGTCATAGATGGCGAACCCGGAGTGGACGTCGCCCCCCGGCGAATTCACCACCAGGGTGATGGGCTTGTCGGGGTCGTCGGCCTCCAGAACCAGCAACTGTTCGATGACCCGTCGGGCACTGGAGGGCGACACGTCGGAAGAAAGCAGGACGGTCCTGCTCTTCAGCATTCTTTCGGTCATCTTGAGACCGCTTCCCTCTCCCTTGCCTTTCTTTGCCTCAGATGTCGTCATGGATGGCACCTCTCCCCATCGGCGAAGAAAACCTATCAGGACTTCGGGCCGAATTCAATCCAGCGGGCGGATGCCTTGAAACGTCTGAAAATCTTTGACTCCGAGGCACGTTTCTGCTAATAAACCGCGACCCTTCTGTACCAGGAGGAAAAGGTGAACGTTATTTTGTCTTTGTTCGTTCTGGCCCAGGCCACCGGCGGCGCGATCCCTCCAGGCCAGCCGCAGGCTCCTGCCGGCGCGGCCGTGCAGGGCACCTCGGCCACCGCTCACGTCGTCGGATCGGCCGTCGCCCAACCCGGGGCGGCACAGGTTCCGCAGGCCGCCCAGCCCGAGGCCGGTGGCAGCATGTGGAGCACACTGATCTTCTTCGGTGTGATGATCCTGGTGTTCTGGCTGCTGATCATCCGACCCCAGCAGAAGCAGCGCAAGAAACAAGAGGCCTTCATCAACGCCCTGAAGTCCGGTGATAAGGTCCTGACGTCGGGCGGTTTGATTGGTCGAATCGTGTCCATTGCCGGCAACGTGGTCACACTCGAGATCGCCAAGGAAACGCGGATCCGCGTGGTCAAGGGCAACATCTCGGGACAGTACGCGGAAGAGGGCGAGGTCCAGCCCACCAAGTGATCTGCCATCGGAGGCCGGGATTCCCAGAATAAGGTGCCAACCATGAACAAGCGGAAGTTATGGCGAACTATTCCCACACTTCTCCTCGTCCTGCTGGCCGCACTCTACGTGCTGCCGACCATGCTGCCTGCGGGGGCTGTGCCGGGGTGGTATCCCTTCCAGAAGGAGCTGTCTTTCGGGCTCGATCTCCAGGGCGGGCTGGAACTCCGGTACACCGTAGACTACAAGAAGGCCATCAGCGAGAACATGCTTCGCGTCCGTGAGGCCATCGGCGTTTCCCTGGTGAACGCGCTTGCCCAGAGGGAAGGCAAGGAGCCGGAGACGCTCAGCGAAGAGCAGCGGGCCGAAATCGGGGGCCGTTTTGGCGTGGAGCGAACGGACTTCGACACGCTGAAGGTCAGCTTCACCAGGCCGGAGGACGTGGACATCCTCACCGTGGAACTGGTGGACGAGCTTCGTTCAGACCTGGTGCGGCTGCCTCCGTCCGGGAACGATGTTGTCGTTCACATGAACGAACTGCGCATCTCCATGATCCGGGACGAGGTGGTCAACCAGACCCTGGAAGTGATCAGGAAGCGCGTGGAGGCCTTCGGTCTGGTGGAACCGGACGTGCGCAAGAACGGCGACACGGACATCGACATCCAGCTGCCGGGCGTGAGCGGGAAGCAGGTCGATGAGGCCCGCGAACGCATTGGACAGACCGCCCGCCTGACTTTCCGGATCGTGGATCGGGCCGAAGAGGCGACGAATTTCTTCAAGGACCGGGCGGACAAGCTGGAAGACTTTCAGACCAGGTTCCCCGAGAAGGGCCGCCTCATGAAGGTGGAGCGCGACCCCAATACCACCCAGTGGTTCCTTCGTGCCGACGCGGGCCTCACCCGTGGCAAGGGTGACGCCCTGGCCAAGAACGCCATTCTGTCCTTCCTGAAGACCCTGCGCATCGACGACGACCACATGGTGGCCTTCGAGATGGTGGAGCAGAGGGAGGGCAATATCGTCAAGGAGCGCTACTGGCGGACCCATTTCCTGTTCTCGGAAACCCGGGTCACCGGCGACCACGTCACCCGGGCCATGGTCCTGTTCGAAACCCAGGGCGAGCCCTACGTCAGCCTGGAGTTCAACGGCGAGGGTGCCCGGAACTTCGAAGACGTGACCGCAAGCAACGTGGGTGAGTTCCTGGCCATCCTGTTGGACGACGAAGTCAACTCGGCACCGGAGATCAAGGAAAGGATCGGCGGCGGTCGGGCCAAGATCAGCATGGGAGGGGCCCGTCACCCCCGGGAGATCCTCAGCGAGGCCCAGTCCCTGGTGACGGTGTTGACTCACGGCGCGTACAAGGCGCCCGTGCACAAGGTCCATGACTTCGAGGTCGGCCCTTCCCTGGGACAGGACACCATCGATGCCGGCGTGATCTCGCTGATCGTGGCGTTGCTGGCCGTCTACCTGTTCATGGTGTTCTACTACGGCGGGTCCGGATTCATCGCGGACATGGGTCTGACCCTGAACATCCTGTTCATCCTGGCCGTCCTCGTGGGGTTCAATGCCGCACTGACCATGCCGGGTCTGGCGGGTATCGTCCTCACCATTGGTATGGCGGTTGACGCCAACGTGCTCATATCGGCCCGTATCCGAGAGGAAATGCGCCTGGGCAAGGGCCCACGGGCCAGCGTGGAAGCGGGTTACGGCCATGCGTTCTCGGCCATCTTCGACGCCAACCTGACAACGGGGATCGCCGGTATCGTTCTGTTGAACTACTCGAGCGGCCCCGTGTACGGTTTCGCCGTCACGCTGCTGATCGGTATCGTGGTCACCTTCGTGACCCAGGTGTTCATCACCCGGATGATCTTCGACTGGTACATCGAGAAATTCCGTCCCGAGCGCCTCAGCGTGGGGATCTGAATCCAGGAGCTTTGAAATGGAATGGATCAAGCCCGGCACCAACATCGACTTCATGAAGGCCGCACGGCTGTGGGTCCCGCTGTCCGGCCTTTTCGTGGTCCTCAGCATCGGACTCGTGGGGCTCCAGGGATTCGATGCGGGCATCGACTTCATGGGCGGCACTAAGGTTATCGCCGAATTCAGGAATGACGCCGGTGTGGAACGCGGCGTCATCAAGAAAGTGGTGGACGACCTGGTGACAAGCCAGACCGGTGAGACCGGCACCCAGGTGGAGGTGCAGGACTTCGACGTGGGCGGAACCGCGGGATCGGAAACCGTGAAGTACCAGATATTCACGGAACTGCCCAGCCTGCTGACGCCCCTGAAGAAGCTGGAACTGGCCAAGCTGCTCGAGGCCCATTTCGGTGTTGGCACCACCGTGGACACGCCCTTCGAGGCCGGGGACAAGTTCTACATCACCCTGCCCGACAAGTGGTCCCTGATCGCGGCCCGGGAAGAACTGCAGAAGGTGTTCCAGTCATCGGGTCACCGGAACATCACTGTGCGCTCCGACAAGGAAGAAAGGGTCCTGACCGAACTGTACCGCGAGAAGGACCTGCTGCTGTCGGCCAAGGACGACGAGGTCAAGGCCGAGGCCATGAAGGTCGAAGAAGAGGCCCGCAAGAAGATTGCACGGCTCGTGGACAACCGGTTCACCGTGGAAGTCCAGGCCGTGCGAACCCAGGTGACTGATGCCCTGAAATCCAGGTTTGGAGAGGGCTTCGTGGACGTGCTGTCCACGGCGTCGGTCAGTCCCTCAGTGGGTAAGGAACTGTTCCAGACCGGCATGCTGGCGCTCCTGTATGCCATCATCGGCATCCTCATCTACATTTCCATCCGGTTCGACATGAAGTTCGCGCCGGGCGCCATCGCCTGCATCATTCACGACGTGATCATCGTTCTGGGCCTCATCGTGTTGCTGCAGATCAAGTTCACACTGCCCATCATCGCCGCCATCATGGCCCTCATCGGCTATGACATCAACGACACCATTGTGGTGTATGACCGCGTGCGCGAGAACCTCCAGAAGGGCAAGGGCGGTCACCTTCCCAAGGTCATCAACCTGAGCATCAACGAAACCCTGGCCAGGACGGTCATCACCTCCCTGACCACGGAAATGGTCCTCGCGTCCATCTTCCTGCTGGGCGGCGGCACCATCAAGGACTTCGCACTGGTGCTCTTCGTGGGCGTCATCCTGGGGACCTACTCGTCCATCTTCATCGCCAGCCCCCTGACTATCTACCTCGACAGAGTCTTCCGCAAGCGGGCCGCTGAGAGGGGCTGATGGTCAGCCCGCCAAGGCAACTGTCCGTCTCGAAATGGATCCTGGACGAACCGGACCCGGCCCGGATAGATGAACTGATTGCCTCACTGGGCCTTCCCGTGCCCATGGCCAGGGCCCTGGTGAACCGGGGTATGGAAGAACCGGAGGCCGCACGCGCGTTTCTCGAGCCGTCCCTAGGCCGACTGCACGACCCCCTCCTGATGCGGGACATGGACCGCGCCGTGAGCCGGACCATGGAGGCCATGGACAAGGGTGAGTCCATCTGCATACACGGTGACTACGACGCCGACGGCATGACCTCCAGCGCGCTCCTGGCGTCCTTTTTCGAGCAAGCAGCCTACCCCGTGCGGACCTTCCTGCCCGACCGTATCGAGGACGGATACGGGTTGAACCCGAACCGCCTCAGGTCCCTGGTTTCCGAGGGCGTCAACCTGTTCATCACGGTGGACTGCGGGGTGCGGGCCGTGGAGGAGGCGGAACTCCTGCGATCCCTCGGCGCTGACCTCGTGGTGCTGGACCACCATACGCCCGGTGACGAACTGCCGGTGGCGGCCGCCGTGGTGGATCCCCACCGGTACGACTGCGAGTTCCCCTTCAAGGACCTGGCCGCCGTTGGCATTGCCTTCTATTTCGTCGGCGCCCTGCGCCGGGCCCTGTCGAACGCGGGGCGCCTGGATCGGGAAGCCCTGGACGTGAGGAGGTTGCTGGACCTGGTGGCCGTGGGGACCATCACGGACGCGGTTCCACTGAGGGGTGACAACCGGGTCCTTGTCTCGGCCGGTCTGCAACGGCTGACCGCAAAGCCACGTCTGGGTCTTTCGGCCCTCAAGGCCGTCGCGAGCATCGGGAGTCGGCCGGTGACGCCGGGTGTCGTGGCCTTCCAGTTGGGTCCCCGTCTGAACGCCGTGGGTCGCCTGGGTAATCCGGGAGTCGGCCTGGACCTGCTTCTGGCCCGGGACCAGGAGGAAGCCTCGCGCTACGCCGACGAACTGGACCGTGAAAACCAGGCTCGCCGCGACGTGGAGGCCGACGTGGTGGCGCAGGCTTTTCGCCGGGTGGACGAGGCCGGGGGGCCTGCCCACAAGGCCGTGGTGGTGGCCGGTGATGGCTGGCATCTCGGGGTGGTGGGGATCGTGGCATCCAAGCTGGTGGAAAGGTACCAGCGACCAGCGGTGGTCATCTCCATGGGCCCGGATGAGTCACGGGGATCCTGTCGAAGCGTCAAGGGTTTCGACATCGGAGCGGCGCTGGCGAAGCTGTCTCACCTCCTGATTCGAAGTGGCGGCCATCCCATGGCGGCCGGACTGTCGGTGGCCTCCGACCGTATCGACGAGTTCACGGAAGCCTTTTCCGACCTCGCGGACAACGAGATCGGAGACGAGGACCTATTGCCGGCTCTCCATATCGATGCCACCCTGTCCTTCGGGGATCTCGACGTGGCGTTGGTGAACCGCCTGGCCCAATTGCAGCCACATGGTATCGGCAATCCGGAACCCCTGTACGCCGCCTTCGGCGTCACGGTGGTGGAGACACGGCGGGTGGGGAGGGAAAAGCAGCACCTCCAGGCGTCCTTTGAGCAGGATGGGGTCACGCTCCCGGCCATCTGGTGGAACGGCGGCACGGTTGAAGGCCTGGATCCCGGCACGCAGGTGGACGTGGCGTTCAACGGCATGCTGGACAACCGAAACGGCCGTCCCCGGTTGAAGGTCCGTCATCTGCGTCTGGCCTCCGCCGAATCCTGAGCCCTTCTGCCGGTTTCACGAAAATCCTTCCCACGGGACGCATGGACCGGGGATTGGGCTATACTCCCAAGTCGCGGGATGTCTTTGCAAAAGGAAGAAAGAATGAATGACCGTGTTTCGGATCGGGCCGGTATCTTGTTGTGGATTGTTCGTGCCATCGTTGTGGGTGGAGTCCTCCTGCCCGTGGGCATCTGGGCCTGGATCACCCTGGTGGACCACCGGGACACCCGTGAGGTCGCCTCGACCCACGAGGCCATCGGGGACAAGGCCTATGCCGCCGGGGAATACGAACAGGCCATCGTCGCCTACCAGCAGGCCCGAAGCGCGCGGGACACCGGGGCCATCCAGGTGAAGTGGACCCGGGCCATGGTCCATTCGGCGGGCCTTTTTCCGGAGAAACTGGACCAGCGAAACCTGGCCGAACTGGACCACCGGCGCAAGTGGCTCATGGATCGGGACCCGGGCAGCGACCCAACGTGTCTCGCCCTGGCGGGGCACATGAAAATGCTGGCAAATAGAGGTGAAGAAGCGGCAGCCGCTTACACGGAAAGCCTGAAGCAGGATGGGGACAACCTGTCGGCCCATCTCGGTCTGGGCCTGCTGAACGAAAGACAGGGGAACCACGAAGAGGCCGTGGCCGGATTTGAAAGGGTCCTTGCGGGCCGGCCGGAACACTACCGGTCCCTGGTTGCTCTGGGGGGCATTCGTCTCAACACCGGAAAGGTGGATGATGCCATCATGCTGCTGGGGAAGGCCATCGGTCTCCGGGACGGCTGGGATGTCCGTTTGAGCATGGGCATCGCCTACGCCCAGAAGAAGGAAAACCAGAACGCCGAAAGTCAACTGAACAGGGCCTACCAGTTGAACCCCCAGTCCTACGAAGTGCTGTCC
>JADHTP010000077.1 GCA_016784945.1 Deltaproteobacteria bacterium
TCGTCATCGCAGACGAGGGGCAGGGCGTCCTGGCAACCGTTGGCGGGATCACAGGTCTCGAGGCCGTTGCAGGCGTCGCCGTCCGAACAGTCGACGGGAGTGCCGCTCACGCACCCCGTGGCCGCCTCGCAGGTCTCGATGCCGGTGCAGACGTCGTTGTCATCACACGTCAACGGCGTGCCGTCCACGCAGCCCGTCACCGGGTCGCAGGTCTCTACGCCATTGCACGCATCGCTGTCGTCACAAGCCAGCGCCGTGCCGTCCATGCATCCGACGGCGGGATCGCAGGTCTCGGTCCCGGTGCAGAGGTCATTGTCGTCGCACTTCAGCGCTGTGCCGTCCACGCAGCCCGTCACCGGGTCGCAGGTCTCCACGCCGTTGCACGCATTGCTGTCGTCGCAGGGCAATGGCGTGCCGGCCACGCAGCCGACGGCGGAATCGCAGGTCTCGGTCCCGGTGCAGAGGTCTTCATCGTCGCATTGCAGGGGATTGCCCGCCATGCAGCCCGCCAGGCTGTCGCAGGTCTCCACGCCGTTGCAGGCATCGCTGTCGTCACAGGACAGCGGCGTGCCGGCCATGCAACCCACGGCGGGATCGCAGATCTCGTCGCCATTGCAGGCGTCGCCGTCATCGCAGGTCGGCGGAGTTCCATCCTGGCATCCCAGGTTCTGGACGCAGGTTTCCAATCCGTTGCAGGCATCCGCGTCGTCGCAAACCAGCGGTTCTCCGGCCAGGCATCCGTCCACCGGGTGACAGGTCTCCGTGCCGTTGCACGGATCACCATCATCGCAGATCGGGGCGGTGCCGGCGACGCAACCCGTCGCCACGTCGCATGTTTCCTTTCCGTTGCACACATCCCCGTCGTCACAGTCGGCATCCACGGCCGCGAACAGGCACATCTCTTCCACGAGGTCGCAGGTGTCCTCGGTACACGGCACGCCGTCGTCACAATCGCCATCGCCCTGGCAGTCGGTAGAGCACCCTCCCGAGACGCACTGCCCCCATTCACCGGCAACGGTCTGACACGGATCCCCCTCGTTGGCCGACTCGACCACGCAACCCGAAACGGGATTGCAGTACGTGTCGGTACAGGGGTTCTCGTCGCTGCAATCGGGGGCCACGCCCGCCTGGCATCCTTCCACCGGGTCGCAGGTCTCCACGCCGTTGCAAGCGTCATTGTCGTCGCAGGCAAGCCCGTTTCCGGGCAGGCATCCATCGTCGGCATCACAGGTCTCTTGGCCGTTGCACACGTCGCCATCGTCGCAGACAGGGGGGATCCCGTCACTGCACCCGTCGCCGGTGACGCAGACCTCCAGCCCGTTACAGGCATCCCCGTCACTGCAGTCCAGGGGTGTGCCGGCCACGCAACCGGCAACGGGATCGCATGACGCCTGACCCGTGCACAGATCGCCGTCGTCGCAGAGTTCGTCCACGGTCTCGAACACGCACTCGGCAAACAGGTCATTGCAGCTGTCCAGGGTGCAGCCGACGCCGTCGTCGCATTCGTTGTCGGACTGGCAGCCCAGGACGCATTCCCCCTGGATGCAGACCCCATCCTGGCCCGTGGCCAAAGTGCAGGTCTCCCCCTCGTTGGAGTTCGGGTTGGAGCACCCCGTCACCATGTCACACAGGTCGGCGGTGCATTCCGTGCCATCGACGCAGTCCAACGGAGTCCCGGGCTGACACCCCGTCAAGGAATCGCAGGCTTCCACACCGTTGCACACGTCATTGTCGCTGCAAACGGGAGGCGTCCCCTGCTGGCATCCCATGGCCCCATCGCAGGTTTCCAGTCCGTTGCACGCGTCCTTGTCGTTGCAGATCAGTGGAGTACCCGCCACGCATCCCAACGCCGCGTCGCAGGTCTCAGCCCCGTTGCACAGGTCGTTGTCGTCGCAGACGGGAGGCGTCCCCGGCTGGCATCCCGTGGCCCCATCGCAGGACTCCACGCCGGTACACGCGTCCTGGTCGTCGCAGACGAGCGGAGTACCCGCCACGCATCCCGCCATCGGGTTGCAGATTTCCAGACCGTTGCAGATGTTCAGGTCATCACAAATCATCATGGGGCCCTGGGCCTGGCATTGCCCACCCTGGCACAGAGACTCCAGGGTGCACACGTCGCCGTCGTCACAGGGTTCGTTTTCGGCGATCGCCACCTGGCCGCAGGTCCCGTCCGCCGGGTCGCAGACCGACTCGAGGCAGTCCGTATCGTCAACTGTGTCGCAAAACACCAGGGTGGCCGGGTCCACTACGCACTGATCCAGCAGACAGACCAGCGTTCCGTTGCAGGCGTTGCCGTCTTCGAACTCGTCGCAATCTTCGTCCGCTTCGCAACCACAATCGATGGTGGCTTTCCCGACGCACTGGAACGCCAGGCACACGTCCCCCTGGGTACATTCGTTGCCGTCATCGCAATCGGCCTCGTTGGCCGTGAACACGCAGCCCCCCTCGGAGGAAACGCACTCTTCGTCGGAGCAGGGATTCTGGTCGTCGCACACCAGGTCCACCGGGCCGGCGCAGGCGCCATCGAAGCAGACATCGTCCAGGGTGCACGGGTCCTTGTCATCGCAGGAGGTCCCGTTGGTGACGGGCGACTCCACGCAGGATCCCGTGGCCGGCTGGCACTCGATGGATTTACAGGGGTCGCTTGAACGTCCTATGCACTGGATGATGGACAACGCGTTGACACTGCAGAAATTGGCATCGCAGACCAGCACACCGTTGCACAGGTCCCCGTCCTCTAGGGGCAGGCAGTCGGCATCTTCCTGGCAGTCGCACTGATTGTCACTGCCCATGCACTCCCCGTTCAGGCAGTTATCCACCAGGGTGCAGTCGGTCCCGTCGTCACAGGGCGCCTGGTTGTCGACGAAAAGGCAGCCAAGGTCCTTGTCGCAGGAGTCGTCGGTGCAGACGTTGCCGTCATCGCACACCACGGCATCACCCACGCATTCACCCGCCTTGCAGACACCCTCGGGCTTTTCACATTCGCTTCGCGGCTTGCAGGGCGTGCCGTCGGGGAAGTCGGCCAGCACACACTGGCCCGTGGGCTGGTGACAGAAGTATCCCGAACAGTTCCAGGCCTTGGTGAAGTCCGGCCCCTGCTCGCAGTCCTCGTTCTCCACGCAGGGTTGCGGGGGCAGTTCCTGGCCCGGATCCTGGAGATCGCCGGGGTCCGCCAGGCCATCATCCAGGGCTTCGTCCTTGCCCGGATCGAAGGTTTCCTTGACATCGACAAGGTCGGGGACGACCACGCCCTCTTCGGCCACCACGTCAATGCCGGTTTCCAGGGGCACGTCCAGCAGCGCCCCTTCGTCACCGCTGTCCTTCGCGCCGGTGTCGTCCGATTCACCTGACCCACCCCCGCAGGCGAGGACCAGTGGCAGTGCCAACAGGCAGCAGATCATCTTCACTTGCATCGTGGCCTCCATACGGACGTGGCTATCCCTGAAATCCAACAGTGCCCTACAATACTAGTGCAGGAATAGCGCACGCATGTCAACCGTCTTCAGGGGCTTCCCATGCCTTTCAACCCATCATTTCTGGTCATTGGTGCTCTGGATTAGACCCGCATGTTAGGGCACAATCTCCCCATGGAATCCCCCCGGACCATCGGAGTGACACTTGGCGACCCGGCCGGCGTGGGCCCGGAGGTCCTGGACGCCGCCCTGTCGTCGGTGGAAACCGGCGCGAAGATCCGCCTCTATGGCCCCGACCAGCTGGTCCGGGACCTGGCGAGCCGGCACGCCGACACGACCCCCGTCCCCACCTCGGCGGGACTGGAAGGAGTGACCATCGGCCGCTATTCCCGGGCCTCGGGCCAGGCCTCGATGGCCGCGCTGCAGGCCGGGGTAGGTGACCTGTCCGGGGGTGTGCTGGCGGCGCTGGTCACGGGTCCCATCTGCAAGGTGGCCCTGGGCGAAGCGGGTCTTTCCTTTCCCGGCCAGACCGAGATGGTGGCCGAAGCCACCGGGGCGGACCGTTTCGCCATGATGCTGGCCGGTCCCCAACTGCGGGTGACCCTGGCCACCACCCACGTAGCCATCCGGGACCTGGCCCGCGTGCTGTCCGCCGGCGCCATTCGCGACGCCGTGGAACTGACCCACGGCTTCCTGCGGGACCGCCTGAATGTCACCGTCCCCCGCATCGGGGTCCTGGGTCTCAATCCCCACGCGTCCGACGAGGGTCGGTTCGGGGACGAGGAAGACACCCTCATCGAACCCGTGGTGAGTGCCTTGCAAAGCGCTGGCATCCAGGCCGCGGGACCATTGCCGGCCGACACGGCGTTCCACCGGGCGGTCCAGGGCGAATTCCACGCCCTGGTGGCCATGTACCATGATCAGGGGCTCGGCCCCCTCAAACTCCATCACTTCGCGGATGCCATCAACATCACCCTGGGCCTGCCCGCCGTCCGTTGCTCCCCGGATCACGGCCCCGCCTTCGATATCGCAGGCAAGGGCCTGGCCGACCCCACCTCCATGGTGGAAGCCCTGCGTTTCGCCGCCTCGACGATCGCCTGAATCCATAAGTTCCGGCATTGACATCACCCCGTTCATTGGATAGTCAAAACTGCACGTTTGAAGGCACACTGGTGTGCCACGACGGATATAACCGGAGGTGACACCGTGAAGATTCTGGTTACAGCAAAAAGGGTCACGGACCCGGATGCGAAGATCAGGGTGAAGCCCGACGGAACCGGCATCGAGACAGCAGGTCTCGAGTACAAGCTGAACCCCTTCTGTGAAAACGCAGTGGAGGCGGCCGTCTCCCTCGTGGAACTGAACGGCGGCGAGGCGGTAGCCGTGACCATCGGCGATGACGACGCCCTGGTCAATCTGCGGACCGCACTGGCCATGGGCGCCGAGCGCGGCATCCACGTAAAGGCCTCGGACGGCGAACTGGACTCCGACCTCACGGCACGGATCCTTGCCAAGCTGTACGAGGAAGAAAAACCCGACCTGTTCATCCTGGGCAAACAGGCGGTGGACGGCGACTCGAATCAGGTGGGCCAGCTCATGGCCGAGTACCTGGACCTGCCCCAGGCCTGTTTCGTTTCCAAGCTCGAGGCCAGCGGCGACCGCCTGCTGATCACCCGCGAGGTGGACGGCGGCCTGGAAACCCTGGACCTGTCCCTGCCGGCGGTGGTGACGGCGGACCTGAGGCTGAACGAGCCCCGGCTCCCCACGCTGCCCAACGTCCTCAAGGCCAAGCGGAAACAGGTGGATTCGAAAACCCCCGCCGACCTGGGTGTGGACACCGCACTGAAGGTCGTCACGGTGGCCTACGAGGCCCCCGAGGCGCGTGCCGGCGGAATCAAGGTCAAGTCAGTCGAGGAACTGGTGGACAAGTTGAAGAACGAAGCCAAGGTCCTCTGACCGGAGGGAATTGAAATGGGTGACATACTCGTTATTGCCGAGACTTACGAGGGCAAGCTGAAAAAGGCGACCCTGTCCTCAATCGCGTTTGCCGGCGAACTGGCCGCCAAGGCGGGAGCCGGGTTCAACGTCGCGGTGCTGGGAAAGGACATCGGAGATGCCGCCAACGAGGTGGCCGCCTACGGCGCCAAGACGGTGTACACGGTGGACGACCCGGCGCTGGAAAACTACGTGGCCGGCACCTGGGCCCGGGTGGTGGCCGACCTGGCCGACCAGACCGGCGCCGACTATGTGGCCGCCACCACGAGCACCTTCGGGCGGGACATCCTGCCCCGCGTGGCCGCCCGTCTGAACGCCGGCATGGTGTCCGACGTACAGGCCATCGTGGGCGACGCAGCCCCGCTGAAGTACAAGCGGCCCATGTGGGCCGGCAACGTGATCGGGACGGTGGAAGTCAAGACGGCCAAGGCCGTGTTCAGCGTGCGCGGGACGGACTTCGACGCCGCGGCACCGGCCGGGGGCACTTCTCCCATCCAGGCCGGCGGCGTGACGGCCACGGACGACGGAAAGGTGCGCTACGCCGGGTTTGCGGCCACCATCTCGGCGCGGCCCGAGCTGACGGAGGCCGACGTGGTGGTGGCGGGCGGTCGTGGTCTCAAGGACCAGGAAGGGTTCGACGGCATCATGAATCCACTGGCCGACCATTTCGGCGCCGCCATCGGGGCGACCCGCGCCGTGGTGGATGCCGGGCTGGCCCCCAACGACCTGCAGGTCGGGCAGACAGGCAAGGTCGTGGCGCCGAATCTTTACATCGCCGTGGCCCTTTCTGGTGCCATCCAGCACCTGGCCGGCATGAAAAACTCCAAGGTCATCGTGGCCATCAACAAGGACGAAGAGGCCCCGATCTTCTCCGTGGCAGACTACGGCCTGGTGGCAGACGCCTTCAAGGCAGTCCCCGCGTTCCTCGAACTGGTCAAGAAGGGCTAGCGTCCGTTAATCGTTAATCGTTAATCGTTTCAGAGACTACTTCGATCGATGGTCGATGGTCGATGGTCGATGGTCGATGGTCGATGGTCGATGGTCGATCAAGGTACCAGATCCCTTCATGAGATCCCAAACCATTACCCATTAACCATAGACCATTATCCATGGACCATTATCCATGGACCATTATCCATGGACTATGAACTCACCCCAGGGCCTGTTCGAGATCGGCGAGCAGGTCGTCTTCGTGCTCGATCCCAACGGACAGGCGGACCAGGCCGTCGGTTATCCCGATTTCGGCTCGGACATCGGGCGGTATGGAAGCGTGGGTCATGATGGCCGGGTGCTCGATGAGAGACTCCACTCCACCCAGTGATTCGGCCAGGGTGAAGACCTTCACGCGGGTCAGGAACCGACGGGCGGCCTCCAGTCCACCGGCAATCTCGAAGGACACCATGCCGCTCATTCCCTTCATCTGGGATCGGGCCAGTTCGTGCTGCGGGTGGCTGGTCAGAAACGGGAAGATCACCCGCTCCACCTCGGGGCGGGCTTCCAGGAAACGGGCCACCGCCGTGGCGTTGGAGAAGTGCCGGTCCATGCGCAGCGCCAGTGTCTTGAGACCGCGGAGGACCAGCCATGAATCGAAGGGGCCCGGTACGGCGCCCACGGCATTCTGACAGAACCTCAGCCTTTCGTGGAGGTCATCCCGGCTGGTGACGGCGGCCCCCCCAACCACGTCGCTGTGGCCCCCCAGATACTTGGTGGTGGAATGCACCACCACGTCGATACCGGATTCCAGGGGCCGCTGGAAGTAGGGGGATGCAAAAGTATTGTCCACCACGCTGATCACGTCCCGCGCGCGGCAGATCTCCGCCACGGCCTTGAAGTCCACGATCTTCAGGAGCGGATTGCTCGGTGTCTCGACCCAGACCAGCCGGGTGTTGGGCTCAAGGGCGGCTTCCACGCGGCCCGGGTCCCGGGAATCCACGAAGGTGAAATCGATGCCGTAGGTCTTGATCACGGTTTCGAAGAGTCGGTACGTCCCCCCGTAGACGTCGTCGGTGCAGACCACGTGATCGCCGGCCTTCAGGAGGTTCATCACGGTGTTGGTGGCGGCCAGACCGGAGGCGAAGGCCAGCCCGTGCCGCCCCCCTTCCATGGAAGCGATGCAGGCCTCCAGGGCTTCGCGGGTCGGATTCTGGGACCGGGAGTATTCGTAGCCCGTGTGTTCACCGGGGGCCGCCTGGGCATAGGTGGATGTCTGGAAGATGGGCACCACTACCGCCCCGGTCCGGGCCTCCGGCTCCTGCCCCACGTGTATGGCCCGTGTTTCGAATTTCATATCTAGTCCTTCGCGGCCCGTGAGAAGTAATCGATCAGGTCGATCTTGGTCACGATACCTACCAGGGAACCCGGTTCCGGCTGTCGACCTGACCGTACCAGCACCACATCGCCGGCCAGCATGGCGTCGGTAACCCGCGACAGCGCCGTGTCGCCGTCCACGGTCAGCACCCGGGTGGATGCCACCTTGACCACCGGGTCATAGATCCGGCGGGGGTCGCCCAGGATGTGGGACAGGATGAACGACTCGGAAACGATGCCCACGCACTCCGATCCGTCCATGACCGGCGCCTGGGAGATGTCGTGCTCCTTCAGGACCTCCACGACACGCGCCAGCGGTGCGTCCTTTGCCACGGTAACCAGGTGCATGTCCTTCTTGTTCACCAGGTCCATCACCGTGGGTTCCGCTTCCTCCTCGTCCAGGAAACCGTTCACCCGCATCCACTCGTCGCTGTAGAGCTTGGACACGTACCGGTCGCCGGAATCCGGCAGGATCACCACCACGTTCTGGATGGGGTCCATGCCGGCGGCTACCTTCACCGCCACCTGGGCCGCGCCCCCCGAGGATCCCCCGCAGAACAACCCTTCCTCGCGGGCCAGACGGCGGGTCATGAGGAAGCATTCCTTGTCATTCACCTGGAACACGTCGTCCACCACGGACAGGTCCAGGGCATCGCAGGTCATGTCCTCACCAATGCCTTCCACCTTGTAAACGTGGGGCTGGCTGGGTTTTCCGGTCTTGAACAGGCTGTAGAAAACGCTCCCTTCCGGGTCCACGCCCACCACTCGCACCCCGGGGCTCTTTTCCTTGAAGTACCGTCCCACGCCCGAAATGGTGCCACCCGTGCCCATGCCCATGACCACCGCGTCCACGTGGCCGTCCGTGTCGTCCCAGATCTCCGGCCCGGTGGTCAGTCGGTGGGCCTCGATGTTCTCGGTGTTGTGGTACTGGTTCACGTAGAACGAGTTGGGGGTCTCCGACGCAATGCGCTTGGCCGTCTCGTAGTAGGAATCGGGGTGATCCGCCGGGACGTTGGTCGGGGTCACCACCACCTTGGCCCCAAAGGCTCGCAGGAAATTGATCTTCTCCTGGCTCATCTTGTCCGGAATGGTGAAGATCAGGCGGTAGCCCTTGACAGCGCCGATGAGCGCGAGGCCCATCCCCGTGTTCCCCGAGGTGTTCTCGACAATGGTGCCGCCGGGCTTGAGCCGGCCTTCCTTTTCGGCCTTTTCGATAATGTGCAGAGCCATCCGATCCTTGATGGATCCACCGGGATTCAGGTACTCCACCTTGGCGTACACCTGGGCGCCCTTGGGGTCCGCCACCCGGTGCAACCGGACCATGGGTGTCTTGCCGATGACTCTGAGAACATTGTCGTAACCCCTCATTCCGTGCTCCTCCCGATTGAATTCGATTGGTCTCCGAGGCGATTACTTGGGGTCCGTGGCGATTCGTTCGTATCGCACCTCACCCATGGTAATCAGTACCGGTTCCTTCGTGGCGTCTAGGTAGACCTTGAACTGCCCGCAATCACCCAGGATGTCCCACCGATCGACCTTCCTCTTTTCTTCCGGCGTCCCCGTCAAGGTCACTTCGTCCGGACCCGAAAAGACCACAGTAGCCTTGCCCCAGGTCGGCGGCGACACGCCGACACAGGCGACCTCACGACCAGATTCTCCGGCGTCGGCCAGCAGATAGGCGAACTGGGGCTGCCCTCCATCCAGGGGCACTACGGCTTCCCTCTCACCCATTTCCTCCACTTCACCCTTGGCGCCGGGACCCTTCTCGTACCGCACCTTGACCTTTCCCTTGTACACGAAGGTCATCCAGTATCGCTCGACCTGATCGCGGATGTCCCACCGCTTGTATCGGCCCAGCGTCCCCTGCTCGGTCAGTTCCCCGTAGGCCCTCCGCACCGGCTTCAGTTTCTTCTTCTTTTCAGGGGGCTGCAGGGCCTTTTCACCGGCATAGAAAGCGGACACGACAAACACCTTTTCGTCGCGGTGCACCACGCCGAAGTCAAACCGGCCCGTCACCTTTTCGCCCATCATGGCCTTGAACTTCCACAGGGGCTTGCCCTTGGCCCACAGGGCTGACGGCAATGCCATGGTGGCCATGACCAACCACAACAGAACGGCTACCGGTACCCGCATGAATCCGCCTCCGATTCCCGTCCGACACCTATACCAGACGACTGAACATGGATGACTATTCGATACCCACCACCATCTTGTAGGTCGCGGTGGCGCCCAGGAACCCGTTGATCCGGACCAGGTATTCGCCCGTTGCCTGGGCTTCCCAGGTCAGCGTTTCCACGTCGCCCTGCGTGGCGCTCACGGCCACGGGCTTGGACGGGTCCGTCGCCTCGTAGAGCCTGACGTCCAGGTCCCCGGTTTCAACCGGTGCCTCCATGGTGACCGTGATCAGGTTCCCCTGGTCGGCCTGGAAGGCAAACCAGTCGGAATCGAAGGGGCACACCTTCATGGATCCGTAGGTGCCCGGCCCGATAACGGCGGCCTCGTCGGGCGCGTCGTTCGGCTCCAGGGGATCGTCAATACACACCTGTGCCACGGACAGGGCCGCCGTGGCCGCGTTGTTGTCTTCCTGACTCTCGGCCAGGGTGTCTTCCGGGTCCAGGAGGACGATCAGATGATAGGAACCGGGCTCCGCGTCGAGGGGCGCCATGACCTTGACCGTGATGTCCGTGGGGGTCTTGGACTCCAGGGTTTCTCCGAAGAAACCGTCCAGCACTGCCACGTCGCCTTCGTCCAGGATCTCGTCGGGGGACAGGTAGACCCGGTAGTCGAACCCGTCAATCGCCTCCTGGCAGTCGTTGGTCACCAGGAAGGTCACCTGCACGTCTTCGCCCTGGTCCACTTCCACGGGATTGAGAGCCACGCTGTCCACGGCGAGGTCCTGACCCGGGACGCCGTCCACCGCGAGCGTGTAGTCGAAGTCGGTCAGCACCGTGTTGGCGGTCTTGGCTTCCACGGCCAGGTAGACCACCACGTCCTCCTCCGCCACGAAGTTGATGCTCCCGTTGCCCGACACCTGCTGCAGGTGGTTCCCCTTGGGGTCCAGGTACAGGCCGGCCTTGAGCTTGGCTTCCGACTGGTGGAGATCGGCCCACAAGGACTCCCCGGTGGTCAGTGAAACCCGGTAGAAGTCCCTGTCCTTCTTGCACAGGGTCAGGTGGTTCGAGCCGCACCCGATCACCGAGGCGCCTTCGAAATCGTTGTTGGGCTCGTGAATATCCGCCATGCACACGTCACCCGGGAGCGATTCATCGAGGTTGACCGTCATGGTGTACAGGTAGGGGCCGCCTTTACCCCCCGCCGGGTCCACCCGCACGCGCACGTAATAGGTGTCGCCATAGAACACGTAGGGAAGGCCGATCACCGGGTTCTTGGACTTGGTCACGGTATCCAGGATGGCGGTCTGGCTCCCGTCCAGCAGGTCCAGGGCCACGTACCCCTTCTCGCCCTTGTGCTCGTAGTTCACGGTCACCGAGAACAGGATGCCCTCCGGCAGGGTTATGGCGAACACATCGGGCAGGTAGGGACAGACCGTCAGGTCGGCAAAGGACCCCGACTCGGCCGCCAGCACCGTGGCCGTGGCCGTGTCGTTGTTGGGCTCCAGGTCGTCGTCTTCGCACTTCATGGACTCGTCCACGAACAGGGTCCCGGACACGCCCACGTTGTTCTCTTCGTCGGTTTCGTCCACGATGCCGGCGGAGTCCACGTTCACGAGGACGTAGTAGTCGCCCCCGAAGGTCTCCAGGGGCAGGAAGACCGTTTCTTCCAACACCACCTTGGCGGCCCCTTCCACCGCCGGAAGGTCCACCACGGCCAGGTCCAGGTCCGCGGCGTCCACCAGGGTATCCTGTGACAGGATCAGGGCGACCGAAGAGGCGGCGGCCGGATCCAGGCCCAGGTTCACCACCGTGGCGGACACGGTCACCAGCCCAC
>JADHTP010000078.1 GCA_016784945.1 Deltaproteobacteria bacterium
GCGTGCCGCCCTGCGCTTGGCGCTTCTCTTACTCAAGGGGGGCGCAGCCCCCCTATGACCCCCCTGGTCGCATCGACTCCGTCGCTGCTACGGGCGCCAATCTCGGGCGGGCACTGGCGTGCCGCCCTGCGCTTGGCGCATCTCCTGCTCAAGGGGGGCGCCGCCCCCCTATGACCCCCCTTGAACTGCCAACGATCCTTGACCCTTGTAGGGGCGACCCACCCGGGTCGCCCACCTGGCCCGTGGGACGGTCTGGAGACCCTCCCCTATTAGCGATAGGCGATAGGCGATAAGCGATCGGCGCCTACGTCCCGGGCCAGGTGAGCACGGGCTTGCGGGCCGCGAGGACCTCGTCGGGGCGGGAAACGGACGTGAGGGTGGGTGTCTCGTGTAGCGACTCAGGATCGCTTTCGGCCTGGCTCGCGATGGCCACCATGGCCTCCACGAACTCGTCCAGGGTGGCCCGGTCTTCGGTCTCCGTGGGCTCGATCATGATGGCGCCGCTCACGATGAGGGGAAAATACACCGTGGGCGGATGAAAGCCACGGTCCATCAGGGCCTTGGCCATGTCCATGGTGTGCACGTCGTTTCCGGCCTGTTTCTGATCGGAGAACACCACTTCGTGCATACAGGGCTGGGAAAACGGCAGATGGAAATGGTCGCACAGCCGGGCACGCAGGTAATTGGCATTCAGAACGGCCATGTCGGAAACGTCCTTGAGACCGGCGGCACCCAGAGCCCGGATGTAGGTCAGGGCCCTGACCATCACGCCGAACTGGCCGGCAAAGGTCCGCATCCTCCCGATGCTCGAAGGGAAATCCTCGCTCAGCGCATAGGAACCGTCGGGACCGCGGACCACCCGCGGCACGGGCAGGAAGGGATCCAGGTCCTTCACCACTCCCACGGGACCGGCGCCGGGCCCTCCGCCGCCGTGTGGCGTGGAAAAGGTCTTGTGCAAATTGAACTGGATCACGTCCAGCCCGAGGCACGCGGGCCGCACCCGACCCATGATGGCGTTCAGGTTGGCGCCGTCCCCGTAGACCAGGCCGCCCTTGTCATGGACGATGTCCGCGACCTTTGGCAAGTCCACCTCGAACAGCCCCAGGGTGTTCGGATTCGTGATCATGATGGCGGCCACGTCCTCGTCCATGGCCTGGGCCACGCTGGCCGGGTCCAGGATCCCCTCTTGTGAACTCTTGACCTCCACGGCCTTGTAGTTGCACAGGACGCAGGAAGCGGGATTGGTCCCATGGGCCGTGTCGGGGATGAGGACCTTCTTTCGTGGATCGCCTCGGGCCTCGAGGGCCTTCCTGATCACCAGCATGCCCGTGAGTTCGCCGTGGGCGCCGGCTGCGGGGGCCAGGGACACGCCGGTCATACCCGATATCTCGGCCAGGGCCTCGGCCAGCTCCCACATCACCGCCAGCGCACCCTGGGTGCGGGCCGGTGGAGAATACGGATGGATGGCCTTGAATCCCTTCAATCCCGCCACGTCCTCGTTGATGCGCGGGTTGTGCTTCATGGTGCAAGAACCCAGGGGATAGAAGCCCACGTCGATCCCGTAGTTCCGCCGTGACAGGCGCGTGAAATGACGCACCACTTCCTGCTCGGATACGGAAGGCAGACCGGGGGCGGACTTCCTGAGCAGGCCGGCTGGAATGGAAGGCGTGGCGTCTCCCGGATCGGGCACGTCCGTTCCCTTTCGTCCCGGGGCGCCGCGCTGGAAGATGGAAGGTTCCTGGATCTCGAGACCGCTGACTGCGCTCATTTCGCCTTGGGCTCCTCGATGAACTTCTCGATATCGGCTTCCTTCTTGAGCCGTTCCACCAACTCCCTGCGGGACTTGAAGGTGTTTCTGTTCTTCAGGCTCGCCTGGATCTGCTCCTTGACCTCATCGAGAGGCTTGATGCGCTTGGTCTTGTGCTCGAGGGCCTTGATGATGTGGAACCCGAAGGGCGTGCGCACCGGCTTCTTCGTGGTCTGTCCCTTCTTCAGGGCAAAGGCCGCCTCTTCGAACTTGGGAACCATGACGCCCTTGCGGAAGAACCCGAGGTCGCCCCCCTTTTCGCGGGACATAGCGTCGTCCGAGTACTCCTTGGCCACCTTCCCGAAGTCCGCTCCGCCCTTCAGCTTCTTCATCGCTTCCTTGACCCGGGCCTTGGCCGCCTTCAGCTTCTCGTCGTCGGCGTTCTCCGCCACCTTGACCAGGATGTGCTTCGCGTGCATCTGTTCCGGCTCGGTGTACATCTTGATGCCCGTCTCGTAGGCCTTCGCGACGTCCTCGTCCAGCACCTCGAGCTTGCCCAGTTTCGTCAGCAGCTTGGCCAGCGCCGTGCTCTGCTTGAGCCGTTTCTTGATCTCGTCGATCCCGGTCCGACCGTGCTTCAGGTAGTTCTCGAACTGCTGTTCGCTCTTGAAGCGGGCCTTGTACTGATCGAACTTGACGTTCTGTTCTTCTTCCGTGACCTTGATTTCCTGCTTCTTGATTTCCTGGCTCAGCAGGGTTTCCTCGATGAGTCGATTGAGAATGTTCTGCCGGATCTTGGCCAGCCGATCTTCCGGAATGTTCCGCGCCCCGCCCTGAGTGATCTTGTCCAGTTCACCATAGAAGCGGGCCGAGTCGATGGCCGTCCCGTTGACCTTTGCAATGGGGCCGGTCACACGCTCTGGTGCCGCTTTTTCGGCCTGGGCCGGGGCTTCCTGCTTCTGCGGCTCCATGGGCGCGGGGGCCTTTTTTTCTTCCGAGTCCTTGCAGGCCGCCAATGACCACATCAGCGAAACCGCAAACAACACGGCTAGAGTCCTTTTCGGGAACATGTCCACCTCCTGTCACAACGGGAAAAAGTCGCGGCCGGATGTTAACGCAGCCACCGGCGGTTGGCAATCCGGAGCGACCCTTGTCCGTGATAGAATGCCCGCGCCGATAACGGGGATGGGGCCGGTGGCGGTCAAGGTGCAACCCAGGGTGTTGAAGGGATTCAGGGATTTCCTGCCCCTGGAACAGGCGCCGCGGGCCGCCATGCTCGAAACCATTGCCCAGGCCTTCGAGTCCTGTGCCTTCGAGCCTCTTTCGACACCGGCAGTGGAATACCTGGACGTGCTCACGGGCAAGTACGGGGACGAAGGCGACAAACTCCTCTACCAGTTCAAGGACCATGGGGACAGGGACGTGGCCCTTCGGTACGATCTCACGGTCCCGCTGGCCCGCGTGGTGGCCCAGCATCGGGACCTCCCGAGCCCCTTCAAGCGGTACCAGATCGGCACGGTCTGGCGGGCCGAAAAGCCGGCTCACGGCCGGTTCCGGGAGTTCGTCCAGTGCGATGCGGACATCGTGGGAACGGGCTCGCCCCTGGCGGATGCGGACTGCATATCGGCGGGGATCCTGGCGCTGACCGCCCTGGGCATTGACCGTTTCCAGGTCCGAATCAGCCAGCGCGCGGTGCTGAACGCCTTGCTGGAACGTCAGGGGATCGCCGACCCGGCCGTTCAGGTGGGGGTCCTGCGGGTCCTGGACAAGCTGGACAAGATCGGCGCCGACAAGGTGGTGGACCTGCTGGCCGGCCTCGACGGCGTGGACCCGGGGACTGCACGGGGGCTCCTCGACGCCCTGCTGGGGCTCCAGGGAGACGCCGCTTCGGTGATCCCCCGACTCAAGGACGAGCTGGACGACCCGGGCAACGGGGCCGCGAGCCACCTTGGACAGGTGATGGATGCCCTGGAAGCCATGGGCCTTTCCCGGTTCGTGGGACTCGACCTCAGCATCGCGAGGGGCCTGGACTATTACACCGGCACGGTGTTCGAGACGACCCTCCTGGACCTGCCGGGCGTGGGATCGGTCATGAGCGGTGGCCGCTACGACAACCTCCTGGAAACCTTCGGCAAGGGCAGCGTGCCGGCTGTGGGCATCAGTATCGGGGTGGACCGGCTGTTCGCTTCCCTGGTGGAACTGAACCAGACGCCCGAGGCTGTTTCCGGCCCCATGGCTGTTCTGTGTCCCATGGGCGACTTCGCCGTTCGGGAGTGCCTGAAGCTGCTGGGAGGGCTCCGGCGCGAGGGGATCCCGTCGGAGATGGTCCCCGATGCCTCCTGGCGGATGAAGAAGCAGTTGCAGTTTGCCTCCCGGAGGCGGGCAAGGTTCGCCCTCATCCTGGGCGACACGGAACTGTCCTCCGGGACCGTCATGCTCAAGGACATGGAGGCCGGCACCCAGTCATCGGTGGACGTGGGCGGGCTCACGGCAACCCTCCGCGAGGCACTCGAGCGAGGGAACGACCGTGGCCGATGAGACCGAAAAAGAACTGGAAGAGGAACTGTCCGAACTGGCCAGCCGGATCGAGAGGCTGCGCGTCCTCTACCAGCAGTATTTCATGGGCATGGAGAAGTTCCCGCCCTCCATCCAGCGCGACCAGCTCGAAAAACGGATCCGTCAATCCGTCCTGATGGACGTGCGACGTTCGTCCCTCAAGTTCCGATTCATGTCCACGATCCAGCGATTGCGCACCTATGAAATCTATTGGGACCGGATCGTCCGTCAGATCGAAGAAGGGACCTTCCGACGCGGCATCTTCCACGACGGCAGGGATGTCCCCAGGGACGTCCCGCCCGCGGCCCCGGAGAAACCGGCGAAGGGCAAGGGGCAGAAAAAGGGTCGAGCGGCCGGGCCCAAGGCCAGGGGGAAGGGCGAAGACCTGGATGAACTCTACAAAACGTACGTGGAGGCCCGGGAATCCCAGGATCTGTCCGTGGAGGGCATCACCCCGGAAACCTTCCGGGAGAGCCTGGAGAGTCAGCGTCGACTGAAGGCCGAGGTACTCGGTGTGAAGGACGTGCAGTTCTCCGTCAAGGTGAAGAAAGGCAAGGTCATCCTGGAAGCCCGCCGGAAGAACTAGTAGTGGAAGCCCGCCGTAAAGAGGATCAGGTGGGCCATGGACGAGTACGTGGCGGGCGGCGGCTTTCCTTTATCGCCTCCGGGGACGGTCCTGTCGAGGAAATAGACGAATTGGTAGGCCACGTTCAGCTTCAGGCCCAGGGGCTCGTACAGGTAGCCCAGACCCGCGGCCACGAAGACCCGGCTCGCATCTGGAAGATCGGGACTCATGGTCTCGTCGGGCACGGGCGTCTGGTCGTAGCCGCCTCCCAGGCGCACGGCCAGGTAGCTCAGGGGCCGGTACAGGGCCCCCAACCGGAAGGTCGGCGTGTTCTTCCAGTTCTTCTCCGCCGCCCCCTCTTCCGTGAGGGTGTTCTTGGGGTCGTTGTCGAACAGCACGGTCAGATCCTTGAACACGGACCACAGTGTGTAATTGAAGTCGAACTCCAGGTACAGGTTGTCCAGCACGTCGTAGCCCACGCCGAATGAAATGATGTCGGGCGTGGTCATGGTCACCAGGCCACCCTGGTCGTGGAAGTCCGATGTGTCATCTGTGCCCTCAGGGAGGCCGAAGTGATTGTCGCCGTTCTTGAAGTTGAACTTGATGCGACTGTTGTAGGCGATGCCGATGTGCAGCTTTTCAATGGGGCGCAGGGCGATCCCCACGGACGCCCCCACACCCACGGCGCTGGCCCCGAGGTGGTTAAAGCCGTACTCCAGCGTATCAAATTCTTTACTCGGTAGCTGGATCCGCTGCAGCATTTCGAGGGAGGCGGCCACGATGCGCAGCGTCGCGCCCACGGCCAGTTCGGGGATGGGACGGTAGGCCCCCCCGATGTAGATGGTGGGCATCTGGAGCTTGATGGCCGCGATCTGGTCCTCGTGCTGAAAGCCCTCGGGCCACTTCAGGGACAGCCCGAAGGGGTTGTTGAAACCCACGCCCAGGGCGGCCACTTCACCGAAGGTGTAGGTGGCATAGAGGTGCGGCGCGATCACGGCCTCCCTCAATGCCCCGCAACTCCCGCCCCCGGTCACCGGGTCTGAGTAGTCGAACTCCGGGTAGACCACGGTACCGCCCAGGGAGGCGTTGAATCCCTTCAGGTAGGCCATGCCCGCCGGGTTGAAGAAGATGGTGGACGGCTCTTCCAGCTTGGCCGTGACGGCCAGGCTCCTGCCCACGGCGGCGGCGTCCAGTTCGCCCAGGTAGTATCCGGTCGCGAAAGCCTCGGAAGTCCCGAGGCCGACCCACAGGGCCAGAAGGCACGTCACGCCGATGCGAATGAAGTTCTTCATGTTTCGTTTCTCCAAATGCCTAGTCCGTAAGCGGGTCGCCCTTCAGGAACTCGATGACGTTTTGCCGGGCCTTTGCCTTGACGGCCTCGGGGCCGCAATCGCCCATGAAGAAACCGTGGCACAGGTCGGCCCCCTCGTCGCCTTCGAATTCCTTCAACGCCGGGGTGGTCCCATCGGCCAGGGACAGGGCGTTCCTCAGTTCATCAGTGGTGGTATTGGGCAGGAAATCGTCACCCAGGGCCTTGATGAACAGGAAGCGGTCTTCCACCAGCGCGGCGCCGCCCGCGTCGGCGATCCACCCGAAGTTCACCGGGTCCGCCCGGTCCAGGGCCCACTGGGCGAAGTCCACGAACTGCAGGAACGCCGGCGTGCCGGCCTGGATCCCCAGGCCATCCAGGGCGTCCACGAGAGGCTGTTTGAAGCCCTCGTTGGGGGTTTCCATGAAGACCTTCATGAGGTGGCCCGCAGGCGTGACGAGGGCCACCCTGTCCAGTTCCGGATTCACCGCGGCCGAGGCCCCGCCGATGATCCCGCCCAGGGACTCCCCGACGTAGTGGACGGTTGCGGAGTCCAGGGGATCCGGGGCGGCGCCGGCCAGGACCAGCTGGTCACGCACGAAGGCGTTCAGGCCGCCGTCGGAAATGAACCGGGTCATCTGGTACTGGTCCAGGATGGCCTGCCGGAGGTTGTCCCGGACCGCCAGCACATCGGCGGAAAAGAACCCCGTTCCGTTTTCCGTGCCCGCAATCCGCACCGGGTGATCCCCGTGCAGGGGGGCGTCGAGGGACACGACGGCGAATCCCGCCTGGGCCAACTCGCTGGCAAACTTGACGGCCTCCTTGCGCGATCCGTCGAGGCCGTGCTGGAACAGCACCACGGGGAAGGGTCCGGCCCCCTCGGGCAGCACGAAGAGGAAGGGCAGTTCCTGGTTCGGCCGGAAGTCCGGCTTACCGTCCGCACCGAAGGCGAAATGGCCCATCACCGGGCTGTCGGGCTGGCTCACGTCGGGTTCGTCCAGGAGCATGTCGGCCTTGAGGGCGCAATCGACGCACACGTGGGAGACTCCCGTGACCGGCGAGTCGTCCATTTCCTGGAACAGGGCTGTCACCTCCGCGTCTCCCGCCGCCAGGAGGTCGCTTCCCAGCAGTTCAGGCATGTCCGGGCCTTTCGACCATTCATCGAGGATGGCCTGCAGTTCGCCGTAGGTCGTGGCCGTATTGAATGTGAAGAACAGCAGCACCTGCTCACGCTCGATCTTGAACAGCTTGAAGTTGTCGAATATGGCCTTGTAGGCGCTCCTCAGGCCCTCCAGTTGCTCCGCGTCGGCATCGGTCAGCAGCTGCGGCAGGAAGCTCTTCCAGCAGACCTTGTCCGGATCCGCGGCCGCCACCTCGGCGGGGCAG
This sequence comes from Deltaproteobacteria bacterium, assembly GCA_016784945.1. GTDB lineage: Bacteria > Myxococcota_A > UBA9042 > DTJE01 > DTJE01 > JADDHL01. Next base: position 7,564 of record JADHTP010000078.1, read on the forward strand.
TCCACCACGCCGGCCAGGGCGTGGGGTGTTCGGGCCATGAAGAACATGGGAGACACGATGATGGGCGGGGGGGGGACGTCCGTTTCCACCTGGGCGCTCTTCAGGCGATCGAACACCACCACCATGTAACGGCGGTTGGGCGGCAGCGGCTTGCCGCCTTTGGGGGTCACCACGATCTGGCCCTGATCAAAGTCGATGTCGAACTGGTTGGGCCCCAGCACGCTGATTTCCCCGAGGCGGGCGGGGTCCAGCTGGGTGGGATCGTCAGGACTCATGGCATCGGTGATGTCTGCGATGCCCACGGACGCGCTGGCAAGCAACTCAGGCAGCTTGGTCACGGTCTCCGTGGCGTCGGCGAATTCCGCGTCCGCGGCCAGCGCCAGGGAGGCCGGGTCCAGGGGCAGGCTGAATCCCGTGGTCAGGGACCCGATGGTGGAGAAGCCGTCCAGGGTGTTCAGACCTCCGGCCAGGTTCTTGAGGGCGTCGGGATCCGAGTCCGATATGGGGAGGTTGACCAGCCCCGTGGTCAGGTCCAGCAGCACCTCGTTGGGGAAGGGAATGACCCCCAGGTTGGGATCGAACAGCGCTTCGTTGGCCGAAGACACGGTGAAGGTGAAGAACCCCACGATGTCCTCGCGGCCCATGCCCAGGTCCTCGAGCACCGTGAGCAGGGGTTCGTACTGGAGGCGGATGGCCTCGAACACGGGGGCGTCGGCATCGCTTACCAGGCCCGGTACCTGGGTGACGCCGTCCTTGGACAGGGGATGGGTGAGCTTGAGCATGGCCATGGCCGGGGACGGGACCACGTCGTAGGTGGCCGTGACCGCGTCGTCGCCTTCGCCGGTGGTCTCGCTGCCTTTGAGGCCGTCTAGCAGAAGCACCAGATACTGGTGGCCGGGAACCAGGGTGCCGGAGGGGGTGAAGCTCACCTGGCGCTTGGCTTCGTTGTAGGACAACGCGGCGCCTTCCACCGCTTCGGGGTGCACGCCGGTGATGTCATAGAACAGGGCTGTGTCGTCCGTCACGGAGGCCGGGTCCAGGGGCCGTGTGAAGGCGGCTGCGGGTGCCGACGTGGCTGAAAATCCGTCCAGGGTGGACAGCCAGCAGAAGAAGTCGGCCTGCACGCGGACCTCCTCGGGGAGTTCGAAGAACGACTCCGGGGCCGTACAGTCCGTGTCGGCGGGAAGAATCCCCTGGGCCTGGGCCGGGTCGCCGAGCTGGGCCAGGATCAGGTCGTTGGGGCTGGGCACCACGCCGGCGGACGGATCGAAGGCCAGTGAGCCCGCGGTGGTCACGGTGAAGGTCCAGGCCAGGGCCATGTCCGAGCGGCTGATCTTCTGGCCGCCGGGCGAATGATCCTCCACGTAGTCCAGGAGGGGCTTCATGGCCAGCCGGATCTGCTCCAGCATGAGCGCATCGGCGTCCGAGGCCGGGATCAGGGACAGTGGATCGGGGTTCTGTTCCGGGTCCTTGGACGACTCTACCAGGGGAACCTTGGTTTTCAGGAAGTTGAAGGTCAAGTTGGAGATGATGGGCCTGGGAGTGTCGCCGGTGTCCATCACGGAGGTCAGCAGGAAGGCCGCGTAGGTTTCGCCGGGCTCCCACTTGGCCGGGGGCGTGGCCGTCATCTGCCAGAACTGGGAACGCAGGGGCTTATCGAAGCAGTCCGCCAGCGCTTCCGAGTAGTCCACTGGCGTCAGTTCCGACGCGAAGACCAGGTTGTCCACCTCGGGGAGTTGTCCCTGTACCGGGTCCGTGGCGTCGGCCGGCAGGCTGAGACGGGCCTTTACGGCCTCCAGCAGTTCGTTTCCGGTCAGTCCCTTTTCCATTTCTTCCTGCAGCGCCACGGCCCACTCCGTGATCTTGTAGACGCGGATGTCGGCCTGTGTGAAAGCCGCAGGGTCCACCAGCAGGTTTTCGGGATCCGGCGACCAGAATTGGAAGGTCAGGGGCAATTCGGGCAGGAAGCCGTCCAGGGTGTTCAGGTAGGTCTCCGTGAACTCCTCGAGAGCCGGCGGCATGAGCTTGACGTCGCCCAGACCGCAGGGATTGACCGTGGTGGTGATCTGGACCTTGCCCCCCACCCGCAGGATGTCATTGGGCAGAGGGGCGATTCCCACGGCCGGGTCGAAGGCCGCCTGGACCCGTTCCACGTAGGCGCCGGGATCGGACCCCACGTCAGGTTTGCATCCACCCCAGGCCGTTACCAGGAAAACGATGGCGACAGGACCAATGAACCACGTCCGTTTCATTGCTGAAACCTCCCCATGGAAACTCTATCGGATGGCGATTTCTGCATCGCTTCGCCCGATTGTATGTCCAATTGAAGTATTTGGACCAATAAAGGATCAGGCATAGGCGTAGGCCGCTATTCCAGGATCTGGAGCACGGCCCGCTTCTTGATTTTTGCGGCGGCGTTGGCGATGAGCGTGCGAAGGGCCCAGGCCATGTTGCCTTCCCGACCGATGACCTTGCCCATGTCCTCGCGGGCGACCCGCAGCTCCACCACCACGGTCGATCCGCTTTCCACCACGTTCAGATGAACCTCGTCTTCGCGATCTACGATAGCCTTCACGAGCATTTCGGCGAACTCCCTCATAGGACACCCCCGCATAATGGCACACAGGTTCGCCTGTCCCCGGTGCACACGCAGAATGCTTGATCGATTGATCATAACACGCGTCTTCTGAACTTGGAAGTGATGCACTGATCGAGCCAGGGCAAACGCATCTAATTCGTGATCGTGGTCGTGCGTAGCTTCTGTTTCAACATTTTGATGCGTTTGCCCTATTGACGAGCAACCTGCGCTGTGGCGCAAATTGCCGTTGATCGTTTGATCGTCCAGTCTGTAGATGAATTGGAAGTGCTGATTGCGACCGGCCGCACGGCGGCCGGGCAAGGGGGGTGGGGCCCCGCGCGAAGCCGAAGGCAAGCGGGCGGGAGGGGGGCGAGCGCGCCCCCCCTGGTCAATGGTGCCCGGATGTCTGATTTCGAAACAGATACCTTTCCGGTATTTTCAAATTGACACACCGACACTATCCTGAGTTATCCAAAGGCTGTCTTCAGCGAAGATTCCTCTGATCCGGTGGGAAAGGTGGTGCCCCGGGGTCCTGTCGGGCGTCCTGGATGCATGGGCGGGGCAGGCGTCGGCTAGCTGCTGGCTGCCTGCCTGGCGAGGCGGGACACTTTGCGAGCGGCCCGCTTCTTCGGGATCACGCCCTTGGAAGCCACGTGCTGGATCACGGACTCGGCCTTGCTCAGCGAGGCCTTGATCTCTTTGTCGTCCTTCGATTCCAAAGCGGCCACGGTCTGCTTGACCGTGTTCTTCATGATGGTGTTGAGGTGCTTGTTGCGTCCCTGACGCTTCAAACTCTGCCGGTGTCTCTTCAATGCCTGTTTGTGGTTGGCCACTCGTCCTCCTGCCGTTTACCAAAGGCCGAACGCTTTTACTTGATCCGGATTGCGATGTCAATCTGGAAAGGTGTCTGGTAGTGGGTCAGTTTCCCGTCCTTCGGGCCGTTTTGGAGTGCGGTGGCTTGCCACCGCTTTGGTTCGGCGAAGCTTGCTTCACCGTGAGAAAGCGCAAGCAAGCTTGCGCACTCCAGAGTCGCCTCGGCCAAACTGACGCACTACCAGGTGTCTTCCACCGTCAGCAGGCGGCCGCCGACTCGCGATAGATCCCGAGCACCTCTCGGAAGCAGTCACTGACCTCGCCGAGGGTCGCCCCGGCCCTCGCCGCCTCGATGACGACCTCCATCAGGTTGTCCGTGCCCGCGGCCGCGGACCTGACGCCCGCCATGGCGACCTGGAACCGCCGGTCGTCCCGCCGGCTCCGGAACTCCTCGATCCGTTGCTTCTGTCGTTTCTCCACGGCCAGGTCCACCACCAGCGTGGGGATG
>JADHTP010000079.1 GCA_016784945.1 Deltaproteobacteria bacterium
GTACCTACATCCACAACGTTTCCGCCCACCACCAGATCCGCCTGAAGCTCCCGGCCGATCTTCAGGATGCACTCCCCAGCCAGGCAGCGCATCTTCTGAGGCGACACAAGGATCATCATCTCCTCTGTGGTCATCACGTGGTACCGGTTTGGATCCAACACGTTCGAGGCCGCAGAGCGGACCACCTGTGCCAGGAACCGGCCTTCATCTACGGATACGCGCTGTGAATTGCTGGCGAGTTCCAGTATTGCTACTCGCTTACGTTCCGGTTGGCCTGCGGACTGGTTGGGGGGCCAGACTACGCAGAAGCAGAGGACCAGCAGCAAGCAGACTCTTTGTATCCAGGTTCCCATCATCGGCATCGATTATACACGGGGAGCAGCACGGTAGTTGGTTCTTGTTCAAAAGCACTGGGAATCGAATCCGCCCGGGAAGCTATCACCCCCCACGCTGGTTATGAAGACCAGACTAGCGACAGTCAACTACTTGTGGAAAATAACCGTGGGCGTGACATTGAGCCGGGTGGCTTCGGCCAGGGCCTGGTCCGCAGTGGCGCCCGTCAGCACGTGGATGTGGAACACGTACTTGTCCGCTGCGTTGAGGGTCATGTCCTTGAAATACACCGTGGGCTCCCCGTGGGGGAAGAAGGCCGCCAGGTGGAATGAACGGATGTCCTTCACCAGGAAGACGCCGTCACCCAGTCCCAGCAATCCATTGGCCGCGGGCACATTGACCTGGTCGTCGTATCCGGGAACAGCCTGCAGATCGAGGTCGGCCACCTCGTCCAGCATGGCCGGTGAATAGATCAGCCGGTCCCCGGCCCGGGGGAAGCTCACCAGCAATTCGGCGGCATCGGGCAGCACCCGATCCAGGGTCAGTTCCATGCGATAGTGGTCATAATCGACGGGCGCCCCCTCAGTCCACTGTTCCCAACGGAACGTGATGTCGAACCCCGGGGCGGTCACGGAACCGCTCAGAGGCGCCTTGTCCACCTGGGCCCACGGATTCTCCGGGAACACGGCGCCCTTGGTCACCGTGGGTCCCGCCAGGTCCACCATGATGCCGTCCTCGCCGGTGGCGGCAATCACCGCGTCTATGACGGCCATGGCCCCATCCCGGGCCTTGTGTGAATGGTCCAGGGAATACTGGACCTCGCCGCGCCAGGGATTCCAGCCCGTGCTGTCGCTGACCTCACCCAGGAGCTGGTCCGCGATGGCCGTGTCCAGTTGCGCCCCCAGGGAGTCATCATCCAGGGGCAGTTCCGCGGCCTGCGCCCAATCCAGGATCGCCTCGGCGGCCTGCACGGTGACCCGGGACCGCTCCAGGGAAGTAAGCACCTCGTTGTCCGCCTCGTCCACTGCCCAGAGCCCCGAATCCCCCATCCAGGTAAAGAAGTTGTTGGCATCGTCCGGCCGCCAGTTCCCGTCCAGGCTGTAGGGCAGAGGCGCCGTCTCCACGCCCATCTCCTTCACCCGCCGCACATAGTCGTCCACCGTGGTGAGGAAATAACCCTGGTCCAGGAGGCCCTGCAGCTTCTTGGCCAGTTTGGCCCCCGCCTCGGGATAGTACTGGAAGACCGTGCCCAGGTAGGGATTGGTCTTGTTGGTCACGGCCACTTCACCGTCGTCGACGAAGTACCACGACAGGCCGAGGTCCGGCCCGCCCAACCCCCGTGTCACCAGCACGTCCTGGCCTCGCAGGGTATAGAGCGGGACATGGGGTACGCCTGTGTACTGGTAATTGAACATCCCCGGCTTCATGATCCCGATGGACTGGCCCTGCTGCTTCATCAAATCGAGCATGCCCTCGGAGAACTGTCCCTCCTGTGTGAACACCGCCGGTGACTGGGGCAGGCAGGTCCTTTCGAAGGCAGCCTTGTTCAGCTGGATGCTCTGTTCCATGCTCCAGCGGCTGTGGGCGTTGTACAGCTGGTCGGACCAGTGGAACGACTGCACGGCGATCTGGCCCTTCTCCACCAGGGTGCGCATCTTCCCGATCACTCCCGGGTGCCGATCCGCCATAACTTCCAGCATGTAGCCCTGCATCTCCATGTCGCCGGCGAAGGCCGGATTGGCGAGGAAAAGATCCAGAACGGGTTCGAAGGACTCCTTGATGATCCGGTCCTCTAGCTGGTCGTTGTCGTAGGCGAATACGCCATCTGGATCCCGATCCGGGGGCATGAATCCGATGAGGCCGCCGGCCACGTACTGCAGGTTGTAGTGGAACACGGCCAGGCCGAAGCGGGTCGGGTTCTCCACCGGCGGCTTCAACCGTCCCTGCTCCAGGGGCTGGCAGGCCAATTCACCGGTTTCGTGGACGTCACCCGGGACGTCGGGAGGTCCGTTGTCGGCTGCCGTTCCCGTGGCCCCGCATCCCATTACAGGCAGGCAGGCCAGGAAGATGCCGCACAAGGTGGTTTTCGTCACGGGATTCTTCCTCCCGGAGTGAGTCGGCGACATGGTTTCACGGTGCGGTCGTTTTGACAATCCCCGCGGATCACACCTAGAATCCGTGAGGAACACACACCGGAGTCGTCATGGCGGACGAAGACAACAGGGACCCCATGGACCAGGCGCCCGAGGATGGGACCCTCATCGACTCGGACCTCGTCGGCGAAGCCGTGAACGACGCTCATGCTCCCCAACCCGTGGTGACGGTGGGCGACAGGGACGAGGTCCCGGCGGACGACGGCGGGTCGCCGACCGAAGACGAGTCGACGGTCATGGTGGAGGTGGAGCCGGACGAGGATTCCACTGTGATGGAGGACCTGGAGGAAGAGCCCGCCAACGCCGAAGACGAGGATGACGACAGCCAGAGCACGGTCCTGATCGAATCGCCATTCATGGACGAAAAACCCGAGCCACCGGCCCCGGAGGCCCTGCTCACGGTCAGCTTCGGGAATGACAGCGGCAAGGAATTCACCCTGTCCACCCGGACGCTGGTGGTGGGGCGTTCACTCGATGCCGATATCGTCCTCAACGACCCCAGCGTGTCCAGGAAGCACTTCGAGATCCACCACCGCGACGGAGAGTGGGTGCTGAAGGACCTGGGCAGCGTCAATGGCACCAAGCTGGATGGCCAGCGCGTCCAGGGTGAAGGCCCACTGGCTGAAGGTAACCAGATCGAGGCCGGTCAAACCCTGATGAAGTTCAGTTCGGACGAGGACCAGACACGCGCCCTGGAACAACCGGTGACGCACCCCTCCGAGGAAGCCACAATCATCGCCGAAGCGCCATCGGTGGGGCAGGTCAACATGCCGTTCTCTCCACGGATCGAGGTGACCGACACCCCGCCGGACGAGGAAAAAAAGCCGTTCCCGGTGATCGCCCTGGTGATCGGGCTGCTGGCCCTCCTGGTGGCCGGTGTGGGAATCGCCCAGTTCGGATTCGGCGTGCGCCTGTTGCCCATTGGCCCGGACCCGGAGGTCGTGGCCGCCCTAAAGGCGGAAGCCGATGCCGCCCAGGCCAAGGCCGACGCGCAGGACCTGAACAACCTGGGACTGGTGGCCTTCCAGGCAAAGGAATGGGACCGAGCCGTCAAGCTGTTCGCCAAGGCATGGGAGCTGGACCCGGGTATCGAAGGCCTGAAGGCCAACCTGGATCGATCCAAGGAAGAACTGATCAGCGCTTCGCGCCTGGTGGACGGAAAGGCCTTCATGGAGAAAGGCGAGGTGGACCAGGCCGTACGGCAACTGCAGAAGGTGGAGGACTCCAGCTTCCACTACCCGGAGGCCCGACAACTGCTGGACGCCATTAACTCGAAGCAGATCGACGCAGAAATCGATGATATCCGGGCGCTGGTGATCCAGCGGAAGAAGACCGATGCCAAGGAGACCTACCTGGCCCTCCTGGAACGCCATCCCGACGACGACAGGGTGATCAACCTGAGGGACGAGCTGGTCGGATCGGGAATCCGGCTGGACCCGCCGCGCAGGAAGGTGAAAGCACGCCCTGTGACAACCGACGGCGGGCGGGAAAAGGCGACAGCGCCGGCTCCCAGGGCCCGCAGGAAGACATCATCGAAAGGCAAGTCCCGCGTGGACGTGAACGAGGCCTTGCAACTGTACAACAACGGGTCCTTCCACCAGGCTTCCGAAGCACTGCATTCGGCAGCCGGAAGCTCGCGGGGGGCCGAAGCCAAGCGCGCAGGAGACATGGCGCGACGGATCGAGCAGTTCGCCACGGCCTACAACGGCGGCAAGTCGGCCCTGAAGTCCAAGCGCCTCGACAAGGCGGAGCAGGGGCTCAGCCTGGCCTTGCGACTGGACCACGGGATCAACCGCCACTACGAGGCCGAAATCCGCGGCTACCTGGGCGACACCTATCGGGGACGGGCGGCTGCGGCCATCCAGAACACCGACTACGTCCTGGCCGCGAAGAGCGCCCGCAAGGCCCTGTCCTACAAGGGGGACGACCACCTGGCGCGGACCATCATGGACAAGTGCATATCCGTGGCCAGTCGTTACTACGAGCAGGCCGACGCCGATCTCAAGGACGGAAACCGTACCGAGGCCCGCGACAAGCTGAAGATGGTCCTGGACATCGTCCCCTCCTCCCACCAGCTCGCCGACAAGGCCAGCGAACTCATGCAGAAGACCCGCTAGACGTTCGCTCCAACATCGGCTAGACTCCACACTCAACGACATCGGGGGCACTGATGGCAGAGATTCGCCTGGTGGAAAGGCGGAAACTCCTGGACGCTGACGGCGTCGAGGCCAAGGTCTTCGAGCTCGCCGAGCAGATCGCCGCACACGCCAGCAAGAATCCCGTGGGGCTGGTGGGCATCCAGACTGGCGGGGTCCACCTGGCCCGGCGCATCCTGGAACGCCTCGAGGCAATGGGTCTCGAAAAGCCGCATCAGGGCGTCCTGGACATCACTCTGTACAGGGACGACATCTTCCTGGGTCTTCAGCAGCCCCTGGTCCGCCGCACGGACATCCCTTTCGAGGTCAGCGGCACCGATGTCATCCTGGTGGACGACGTGCTCTACACGGGACGCACGGTCCGGGCCGCTCTGGACGCCCTGGTGGATTTCGGCCGCCCACGGGCCATCAAGCTGGCGGTGCTGGTGGATCGTGGACTTCGCGAATACCCCATCCAGGCGGACTGGAAGGGCATGACCGTCGACACCATCGCGTCGGAGACGGTCCAGGTGGAACTCACGGAAATGGACGCCGCCACGGATCGGGTGGTCGTCTACGAGCGGGATGATTGATGCCGCCGACCACGCGTCATCTGCTGGGTCTGGAAGGTACATCTCGCGAACAACTCATTACTGTTCTTGATCTCGCCCGTGAATTTCGGGCGGTTTCCCAACGCCGCATCAAGAAGGTGCCCACCCTGCGGGGCATCACCGTGGTGCTCTTCTTCGTGGAGCCATCCACCCGGACCCGGCTGTCCTTCGAGGTGGCGGCCAAGCGGCTCTCGGCGGACACGCTGTCATTCACGGCTTCCCATTCTTCCCTGAAGAAAGGGGAAACCCTGCTGGACACGGCCCAGAACCTCATGGCCATGCGGCCCGACATCATCGTCATCCGGCATTCGGCCCCTGGGGCGCCGCACCTCCTTTCACGTCACGTGGAGGCCGCCATCGTCAACGCCGGGGACGGGGCCCACGAGCACCCCACCCAGGGCCTCCTGGACATGTTCACCATGCGGGAGCACAAGGGGGAACTGGACGGGTTGGTGGTGGCGGTGGTGGGCGACATCCTCCACAGCCGAGTGGCCCGTTCCAACATCCACGGTCTGACCACCATGGGCGCCCGGGTCCGCGTTGCGGGACCCAGGACCATGCTGCCGCCCATGCTGGAGCGTCTCGGCGTCACCTGCCACGACCGGATCGAACCGGCCATCGAAGGGGCCGACGTGGTCATGATGCTCCGAATCCAGAAGGAACGGATGGGGAGTGAGCTCTTCCCGTCCGAGCGGGAATACTCACGGGTGTTCGGTCTCGACGCCCGCAAGCTGGAGCTGGCGAAACCGGACGCCATCGTGATGCATCCGGGCCCCATGAATCGCGGCGTGGAAATCACGCCCGACGTGGCGGACAGCGGCCGGTCCGTCATCCTGGAGCAGGTGGAAAACGGCGTGGCCGTTCGCATGGCGGTCCTGTACCTGACCAGCGCGCACCTCATCGAAGGCAATGGAATGGAGACCACACCGGGAGCGGGGGTCGGCCCATGAGGACCCGACTGACCAACTGCGAGGTCATGGACCCCTCGAAGGGCGAACGCTTCTGGGGCTACGTGGAATGGGAAGACGGCGTCATCAAGGACGTGGGCCATGCCGGTCCGGGTCTCGACGACGCCGGCTCGGGGGACTCCTCCCGGATCGTGGACGGGCGCGGGCACCTGCTGGCCCCCTCTTTCGTGGACCTGTTCGCCGACTTCTGCGAACCCGGATTCGAGTATCGCGAGGACGTGGCCTCCGGATCGGCGGCGGCGGCTTCGGGCGGATACACATTCGTCTGCCTCGACCCGGAGACCGACCCGGTCTGCGACGGTGCGGACACGGCACGGTTCATTCTCGACAGGGGCGCCGATGCCGGTCTGGTGGACCTGTCCCCCTGCGGCGCGATATCAAAGGGCATGAAAGGCGGCAGCATCGCGAACCTCGGGGAGCTCTCCGACCTGGGACTGCGGTGCGTCGGCACCGGCAACCGATACGTGAAGGACACGGGTTTCCTCCGGCACGCCATGGAGTACGCCGGCAATTTCGGACTCCTGGTGGTGCTCACCAGCGAAGACCCGGACCTGGCGCAAGGTTCGGTGCACGAGGGCCTGGTGTCCACGGTAACCGGTCTGCGGGCCACACCGGCGGCCGCCGAGGAGGTGGCTGTCGCCCGCCACATCGCGCTGTGCGAGTTGACCGGGACTCCCACCCACCTTCTGAAGCTGTCCAGTGAGGCCGGCGTACGACTCGTCCGCGAGGCACGACAGCGAGGCGTCCCGATGACGGCCTCCGTGACGGCGCACCACCTGGTTCTGACCGACACCGCCGTGCAGACCTTCGACCCCCAATTCAAGGTCATTCCCCCTTTGCGCACGGAGGCGGACCGCCGGGCGCTGGTGGCCGGCCTGTCCGACGGGACCTTGTCCTGCATCGTCTCCGATCACGGCCCCCGGGCCGTGGAGGACAAGGACGTGGAATTCGACAGCGCGGCCGCGGGCGCGTCAGGACTCGAACTGACATTCCCCCTTGTCAACAGTCTCGTTCTTTCAGGTGAATTGACCCTGGACGTGGCCCTGGGCGCCCTCGGCCCGGGCCCACGGCTGGCGCTGGGACTGGACGGCGGCAAGATCGCGGCCGATGAACCGGCGGACCTGGTACTCCTGGACAAGAGCGTAGCCTGGAAGGCCGAAGCTTCCAGCCTCGAATCCCGTGGAAAAAACACCGTGGCCGGTGGCCGAACCCTTGTGGGCCGACCGGTGATGACCATCCGGCGCGGCGAAGTGACCTACAACCGACTCTCCGGCAACAAATGAAAGAGACAACGAACATGACTGATGAAATCGAGGTTGGCGGGACCGGGAAGGAAGTAGGTGCCGTCCTGGTTCTGGCCGACGGAACCGTGTACAAGGGTGCGGCCATCGGCGCAAGGGGAGCCGCCTCCGGCGAAGTGGTATTCAACACCAGCATGACCGGATACCAGGAGGTGTTCTCCGACCCCTCCTATTGCGGTCAGATCGTGGCCATGACCTGCCCCCATATCGGGAACGTGGGCTCAAACCCCCTGGACGATGAAGCAGCCCGGCCTCACCTGTCGGGATTGGTGGTCATGAGACCTTCCTCCGTCCCCAGCAACTGGCGCTCGGAAGCGGACCTGGACGACTGGATGAAGCACCACGGCATCGTGGGAATCCACGGGATCGACCAGCGGGCACTCACCCGCAAGGTCCGGACCGACGGGTCCATCCCGGGACTGGTGGTCTCTCCATCGGAGATGGCTGACCTGGACCAGTTGGTGGAGCAGGCCGGTGGACTGCCGTCACTGGCCGGCCAGGACCTCGCCGGTGTGGTCACCTGCCCTGAGCCCTATTCGAGGGAGGATCGGGACGTACAGGACTGGGTGCCGGCCCCCACCGTTGACCGTGGCAAGGCTGTGGTCCTGGATTTCGGTGTGAAGCGTTCCATCCTGGACTGCCTGTGGTCCGTGGGCTACCGGGTGGAAGTGGTCCCGGCCAGCGCCACTTGTGCCGACATTCTTGGACACGCGCCCGTCCTGGTGGTCATGTCCAATGGCCCGGGTGACCCGGAACCGGTCTCCTACGCCGTCCAGACCGCACGTGAGCTGGTGGGAAAGGTCCCCTTGTTCGGCATCTGCCTGGGCCACCAGATCCTGGGGCTCGCCCTGGGCGCCAGCACCTACAAACTGAAATTCGGACACCACGGCGGCAACCACCCGGTGAAGGACCTGAAAACGGGCCGTGTCCTGGTCACGGCCCAGAACCACGGCTTCGCCGTCGACCCGGAATCCCTGCCAAAGGGATGCTCCATCACCTTCAAGAGTTTGAATGACGGCACCCTGGAAGGTTTCGAGGCCCCCGACCGGAACGTCCGCACGGTCCAGTTCCACCCGGAGGCCGGTCCAGGCCCCCACGACGCTCGCTTCCTTTTCGACGACATCTAGAACGTTAATCGTCAATCGTTGATCGTGTTGGGTGGGAGCAGCGACAGGGTCGATGCGAATCAGGCGACGCCTTCGGACAGGCGTCTTTCCTTCATGATCTTTTCCTGGAGCTTGATGATGCCCTCGGCAAGGGCCTCGGGTCGCGGGGGGCAGCCGGGGATGAACACGTCCACGGGGACGATCTTGTCAACGCCCTTGAGCACTGAATAGGAGGGATCGAACAGGCCGCCGCAGTTAGCGCAGGAACCCATGGCGATCACGTACTTGGGTTCGGCCATCTGTTCGTACAGCCGCTGCACCCGGCTCGCCATCTTGTAGGTGATGGTCCCGGCCACCAGCAGGAGGTCGGACTGCCGCGGTGTGGCCCGGAACACGGCGCCGAAGCGGTCCAGGTCCGTCCTGGGCCCACCGGCCTGCATGAGCTCGATACCACAACAGGCCGTGGCGAACAGCAGGTACCAGATCGAACTCTTTCGACTCCAGTTGAAGAGTTCGTCGACCTTGCCGAGCAGCACGTTTCCCATGGCGCCTCCACCGCGGTGGTCTGGACCGAGGGCATTGTATTTCGACCACACCCGTTGTCAATGACCTCGCATGTGCGATTGCAAAAGTGGTTGTAATCCGATAGATCAGCGCCAATGGAGATTCGCGATCCAATACACGGGCCAGTGGCTATTACGGCGGCCGAACGGAAGGTAATCGACCACCCCCTCGTGCAGCGACTGCGACGGGTGAGCCAACTGGGATTCGGGGAGCAGGCCTTTCCCGGTGCCACCCACACCCGGTTCCTTCACTCCCTGGGCACCATGCACCTGGCATCAAAGGCCTTCGAATCGGTGTCACGGGACCTCGGATTCGTGCCACGAAGAGAAATGGCCAGAGCCAGGGCCACCATCCGCCTGGCCGGCCTCCTCCATGACCTCGGTCACGCCCCCCTGTCCCACAGCGGCGAAAACGTCCTGCCGCTGAAAAATGGTCGACGGCGGACCGCGACCCACGAAGAAGTGAGCGTCTCGCTCATCAACCACAGTGACCTTGCGGACCTGTTGCGCCGGGAGTTCAAGGACCTGGGAGTTCGTCCCCGGCACGTGGCCGGCCTGATTTCCGCCCGACCGCCCGCGTCGGACCCGTTCGTGGTCAAGGGGGTGTCCCTGCTGCCCCTCCTGAGGCAGCTCATCGCCAGCGAACTGGACGTGGACCGGATGGACTACCTGATCCGGGACTCCTACTTCACCGGCGTGGCCTATGGCCGGTTCGACAAGGACTGGGTCCTGTCCCACCTGGGGGCCCACCGCGGCGGTTCGAATGTGGGTCTGACCCTGGATTCGAGTGCCATCTTCACCTTCGAAGATTTCCTGTTGTCCCGCTTTCACATGTTCCTGATGGTGTATTTCCATCACAAGACCATCGCGTATCACCGGATGCTGGAGCGTTTCCTGGAAGGCGCCGGCAGACGGATCCGGGCGCCCAGTGACCCGGAGGCTTTTGCCGACTGCGACGACGAATGGCTCCTGCTCAAGATCCGCGCATCATCCAGTCCGTGGGCAAAGCGGATCGCGGGCCGACGGCCCCTCAGCCTGGTCGTGGAGGCATGGGATGAAGACGCCGTCGATCTGGGCAGGATACGCGGCGATCTGGAGGAGTCTCTGCCGGATTCCTGCGAATGGGTTGACTCCGGGGTGGAGTTTTCAAAATACTTCCGGGGAGAGGACGCCGGTTCGGCGCCCAGGTCCCGGGTCCTTCTCGTGAAGACGTCACAGCACACAACCCGGCGTCCCCTGGTGCCCGTTGACGAATACAGCGACCTTTTCGTGAGGCAGGCGGCCGGGAGACGGGTCCTCCGACTCTATTGCCGCGAGGACGACGTTGACGCCGTTTCGAAGTCGGTGGCGACCAGGATGCGCACCTGAATGAGGCTCACGTAACACCGAATGGCGGAATTCGTAGACGATCTGCAGGCCATGCTTGATGCCGCCGACGCCATGCTCAGCGAAGGCGAAAGCGAGCAGGCCTTCGTACTTCTGGACCGGCTGGTGGTGACCTACCCGGACTCGCCTGACGTCGCCCTCATGCTGGGCGATGCCGAGTTCGACTACGGGAACCCCGAGGCCGCCCTGGAGGAATACGACCGGGCCGTAGAGCAGGATCCGGCCTGGTCGGAAGCCTATTCGGCCAGGGCAAACTGCCTGGTGGAGCTGGGTCGGCTGGACGAGGCCGAAAACGACGTGGATCAGGCCCTGAGAATCGATCCGCGAACAGCGCAGGCCCATTACGTCCGCGCCGTCATCAAGGAACTCAAAGGCAGTGAAGGGGAAGCCGACCAGGGGTACAAGACCGCGACGAGCCTGGCGCCCAAGGCCTTCCGGATTCCAGTGCGTGTGACCCGCAGGTCCTTCGACAGGGCCGTGCGATCGGCCATCAAGCTGTTGCCCCAGCGTTTCAAGGACCGAATGGACGGCGTGGACATCTACGTGAAGGACCTCCCCGAGCCCCAGGACCACCCCGACGCCAACCTGTCGCCCCTGATAATGGGCGCCTTCGACGGCTATTCCCTGACGGAACGGATGGAGACCAACCCCTGGACACAGGTACCTCCGCGCATCTATCTGTACCAGAAGAACATCGAGCGGGTGTGTGCCTCCCGCGAAGACCTGGTGCGGGAAATACGGGTCACCCTGCTCCACGAAGTGGGTCACTTCTTCGGACTCGGCGAAGAAGACCTGGAACGCATCAACCTCAAGTAGCCCTGAATACGATCCCCGGTACAGGAAACGAGACGTGAGCCCCGGCCATTGAAGC
>JADHTP010000080.1 GCA_016784945.1 Deltaproteobacteria bacterium
GTAGAGATTGAAGTCACCCTTCAGGATCTTGAGGGCGTCTTCTTCGGCCTTGTCCTTTTCGACGACCTTTTCGAAGTCCTTGACCAGGCCCACCACGTCGCCGAAACCCAGTATCCGGGTGGCCACGCCGTCGGGACGGAATGGCTCCAGCTTGGACAGGTCCTCACCCATGCCCACGTAGATCACTGGTTTTCCCGTGACGGCCCGCACCGACAGGGCCGCACCGCCACGGGCATCGCCGTCCATCTTGGTCAGGACCACGCCGCTGAGGTCCAGACGCTTGTCGAACTCGCTGGCCATGCGGACGGCGTCCTGTCCGATCATGGCGTCCACCACCAGCAGGATGTTCCCCGCATGGGTGCGTTCCCGGATGCTGGACAGTTCGTCCATCAGGGGTTCGTCGATGGTCAGACGGCCTGCGGTGTCGAAGATCACCACGTCGTTCTTGTCCTGGCGGGCCTGGTGCATGGCGGCGGCGCACAGGTCCGGTGGCGACATGTTTTCGCGATGGAACACAGGGACGTTCAGACGCTCGCCAAGGACCTTCAACTGGTTAACGGCGGCGGGCCGGTAGATGTCGGCGGCCACCAGCAGCGGGCGGTGCTTGTCCTGCTTGAGGAGCCTGGCGAGCTTTCCCGCCGTAGTGGTCTTTCCCGTGCCGTGCAGACCCACGAGCATGACCCCGGTGGGCTGGCCCTTGTCCTGGAACTGCAACTGGCCTTCTTCGTCCCCCATCAGGGAGATGAGTTCGTCGTGGCAAAGCTTGACGAAGTGTTCGGCCGGTGAGATTTCCTGCTTGCCGGCCTTCTGCTTGACCGAGAGCTGGACCACCTCGCCTACGGCTTTTTCCTTTACGTGGTCAAGGAAGGCACTCACCACGGGCAGGGCCACATCGGCTTCCAGGAGGGACATACGGATGTCCCTCAGCGCCTCCTCGATGCCGGTTTCACTGATCAGGGCCTTGCCCTGCAATTTCGCGCGCGCGGAACGGAATCCCTTGGTCAGAACGTCAAACATGGTCCTCGTTGCTCCAAAGGCCTTTTCCCGGGTACGCTTATACGGTGGAGGGAAGGTTCAGTCAAGACGCACGCCGCTCGTCCGATCCGGCGATCTCCTTCCGTATTCCACGATCGACGATCAACGATCGACGATCGACCGTTCCCTTTTCTTCCTCCATCCGCTCCCCTTGTCACCGGCTTGCCATAGGGACTACCATCGAACCCGTGGGACACCCAGAAGATCAGGGGGACCGGAAGGGTTGGCGGGCTTGGCTTGCCCCGGTTTCCCTGGACCGATGGACCATCCTGGGGGTGCTGGCTGTCCACCTGTCCTTCTTCCCGTTCTTCCCCTCCATGCACTCGGCCAACGAGCTGTCCCGGCTCTACCTGGCCTATGCCCTGGTGGATGACTACGACGTGGAGATCACCACCAAGGTTCATCGGCACGGAAACATCAACGACAAGGCCCGTGTGGCCCATTCGCTGTTCTCGGACAAGCCGCCCGGCACCGCCTTCGTGGCCACCCCCTTCATCGCGGCCCGGCGGGCCCTGGGCGGTGAGCCGGACCTTCGGGCCGATACGTTTCTGGCCCGGTTGGCAGCGGGGATCCTGCCCACCCTGATCCTCCTGATCCTGCTGAGACGGGAGATGAAGGAACTGGGGGTCGGTGCGCCCACCCGGGCCCTGGTGTTGGCCGCCTACGGCCTGGGGACCCTGGGTTTTACCTACGCCCTGGTGTACTACGGCCACCAGTTGACGGCCGTGCTCCTGTACGCCGTCTGGTACCTGTTGCGCAAGGGCCCGGTGCCGCCGGGCCGGGCCGCCGCCGCCGGTTTCCTCGGGGGACTCTGCCTGACCACGGAGTACCAGTCCGCCCTGTACCTTCTGCCCCTGGTGGTGGTCTTCGCCCTGAGGGTCCGGCCCTTCGGCCCGGGTCTGGCCACGGGCCTGGCCGGTGCGGCCCTTCCATTGACCGCCCTGTTCCTCTACCACGACGCCGCTTTCGGACATCCACTGAAGACAGGCTACAGCTACGTGGCCAATCCCTTCTTTGCCAACGTCCACGAGCAGGGGTTCATGGGGGTGAAGACCCCCCGTCTGGAGCCATTCCTCAACAGCCTGGGCGGGTCTTCCAAGGGGTTGCTGTTCTTTTCGCCCTTCCTGGCACTGGGCTTTTTCGGACTGGTGTCCTATGCCCGGGCCGCGACCTCGGCGGGGACCGTGGTATTGCGTTACGTCCTGGTGGTTCTGCCAATCCTGTTCGTCAGCTCCATGGCCTACTGGGATGGCGGCTGGACCGTGGGCCAGCGCCACTGGACCCCCCTGGTTCCCTTCCTGATGGCGCCCGCTGCCCTCCTGATCCACCGTTGTGCCTCGGCCAGGATCCTGGCCCCGGGCCTCATGGTGGCGTCCGTGGGCGTCACCGGAGTGGCCACCGTGGTGTACCCGCACCTGCCCCAATGGATCGCCAATCCCTTCCACGACCTGACCCTGCCTCTCCTGGCGGGGGGGTGCCTGGCCGATGCCTGGTGGGCGAATGCCTGGCTGGCGGCCGGTCTGTTCGCGGCGGCCATCCTGCTGCTGGCCGTGGCCGTAGTGAGCCTGTGGCCCGATTCCATGGGTCGCAAGGCCTTGACCGTGGTGATCCTGGCCCTTCTCCCTCTGGGTTGGTACGACGGGACGTCCCGGGTGGGCCGCCTCCCGGCGGACAAGGCCGTGGCGGAGCAGCGTTACTTCGTGAACCAGTGCAAGAAGGCCGGGCGCTGGGAAAAAGAAGCGGCCAGACCGTCGCCACCCAGGAACCTGGAGAGGCTGCGCCGGCGCCTGAAACCCTAGGTCGGGTGGCCGCGATCTTACCGGGCCTTGGTCAGATCCGCGCGGGCCCCGATTTCATTGGGTTTTTCCGGGTGATAGCTTTCAAGCCTGGCCGAGGTCGCGTTGACTCGCTCGATCTTGTTTCTCATTCCGTGGGGGCACTGCTTCGAGCCGGCGATCTTCCTGTCCCCAGTGATCAGGGTTCCGCCATAAGCGTCGATCACGTTGAGGACGTAGTGACAGTTGATTGAAGGATAGGAAACCACTCCGATGACCGAGCCGATACTGAAGTTCGCGTCCTTGTTGATCTTGAATTCCACGGTGTACTTGTAGTCGTCCGCGAGGCGGGTCACCCCTCCCTTCCAGACTCCCGGCAGCACGCCCAGATCCGGTGGCGGCATCTCTTTTCGAACCTTGAGGTCGGCAACGGCCCCTATCTCGCTGCCCCTTTCCGGGTGGTAGCTCTGCAGCTTCGCCTGGCCGCCGTCCGCGAAGGAAATCCTGTTTCTCAGTCCATCGGGGCAATAGGATGCGCCTGTGAGTTTTACTTCGCCGGTGATCAGCGTGGTTCCATCGAATTCAATCAGGTAGGAGTGATAGTAACAGTTGAGTGACTGGTAGGCTGTGATCCCGAGCAGGTCGCCCGGCTTCGGATCGGGTGTGTCCACCAGGTAGAGTTCCACCGGATATTTGTACTTGTCGGACAGCCGGGTCATCTCACCCTGCCAGACGCCCTTCACGAGCGCCGGGGCCGCCGCGATGGAGGATGTGGCAATGATCAACGAAACAAGGACCGTCAGACTGACCAGAATTCCGCGCATGGTTTTCTCCTCTTCCGGGGGGGGTATTGGCTTTCTATATCACTGAATTCATCAGGCGGCCAGGCGAAGGACCTCGATCACGTCGTCCACGGTCAGAGGGGGGTGACCGAAGACCCGGGTCCCGTCACCGCCCACGCGGACCGCGTCCCGGGCGTACCGGTCGAAGTTTTCCGGCCCCACATCCACCTCGGTGAGCCGCGTGGGGCATCCCATGGAATGGAAGAACGTCTCCAGGGCCTCGATCCCGTCGGAGGCGTCGTCTCGCTCGAACACCCGTCGGGCGAACCGGTCGAACTTGTCCCGGTACCGGGTGGCGGCCAGTTTCATCCAGGCCGGGGACAGGATGGACAGGCCGGCGCCGTGCGCCAGGTCCGTGTGCGCCGACAGTACATGTTCGATCTGGTGAACGGGGAAGCCCGCGGCACTGCTGCCGGCCTGCACCCACCCGTTGAGCGCCACTATCGAGGCCCACTGGACCTGTGCCCGGGCCTCCAGGTCCTTGCCGTCGGTCACGGCGCGGGGGCCGTACTCGATGGCGGTCAGCACCACGCCTTCCGCCATGCGGTCCTGCAGCGGCGTGACCCCCGTCCCGTTGAAATAGGACTCGGTCACGTGGGTGATCAGGTCCGCCACCCCGTAGGCCGTGTGGTCAGGCGGCACCGACATGGTCAGTTCCGGATCCACCAGGGCCAGGGCCGGGTAGAGGCAGGGGGCGATGACATAGGACTTCTCCGTGGTGTCGACATTGGTGACCACCGCGCCCGCGTTCATTTCGGAGCCCGTGGCCGCCAGGGTGGGTACGGTGATGAGGGGCAGTGCCCGCCTGGGGAGTCGCTGGTCGGCGCCGCGATGGATCATCATGTCCCACAGGTCCCCTTCGTAGTACGGGACGGCCGCCATGACCTTGGCGGCGTCCATCACGCTGCCGCCGCCCAGGGCGATGATCACCTCGGCCCGGCGTTCACCGGCCTGGCTGCCCCCATCGATCACGGTGGTGAGCCGCGGGTTGGGTTCGACCCCTTCGAACACCGTGGCATCTACACCCGCCTCCTTCAGGCTGGTGAGGGCCCGCTCCAGCGTGCCCGACTGCCGGACGCTCCCGCCTCCAATGACCACCAGCGCGCGGGTGCCCATCCGGACCGTTTCACGGCCGAGACGGTCCAGTGTTCCCGCGCCGAAGACCACGCGGGTGGGGTTGGTGAATTCGAATTTCATGTTTCCAGACCTCCGGTTTCACGTGGCAGGGCCTCAAACCGTCGTGCTCACGTCTGCACGGTGATCAGTTCGCGGATCAGGGGCGCGGTCTCGGGCCGTTCGTCACCCAGGGTCCAGGCCGAGGACAACAGGGCCTGTGCCCGGGCCAGGCGGGCATCGTCATTGTAGTGGATGGTGACCAGGGGATCGCCCTTGTCCACTTCGTCACCCAGCCTGGCATGGACCTCGAATCCCACGGCTGGGTCGATGTCGTCTTCCTTCCGGGCCCTGCCGCCCCCCAGCAGTACGCCTGCCATGCCCACCTTTTCCGTGTCCACGGCGGTGACGAAGCCCGCCGATGGGCTGGCGAATTCCATGCGCGAATCGGCGGCGGGCAGCAGGTCGGGGTTGTCGGCAACGGCGGGATCGCCCCCCTGAAAGGCCACCATTTCCCTGAATTTCTCCAGTCCGGCGCCTGATGCCATGGCCTCCTTGATGCGGGTTTCCCCGTCGGACGGGTCGCTGGCCGCTTCACCCAGCCACAGCAGGACCCCGCCCAGGGCCACGGTCAGGGTGGTGGTGTCCAGCGGGCCCTCGCCCCGGAGCACGTCAATGGATTCCCGGATCTCCAGGGCGTTCCCCACGGCGCATCCGATGGGCTGGTTCATGTCCGTGAGCAGGGCCGTGGTCCTGACGCCGTTGCCTTCCCCGATGGTCACCAGGGTCCGTGCCAGTTCCCGCGCCTGGTCCGTTGTCTTCATGAAGGCGCCGCTCCCCACCTTCACGTCCAGGACCAGGCTACTGATGCCCTCGGCCAGCTTCTTGCTCATGATGGAAGCGGCGATGAGCGGGATGGAGGCCACCGTGGCGGTCACGTCCCTCAGTGCATAGATCTTCCGGTCCGCCGGCGCCAGGGAATCGGTCTGTCCGATGAGGCAGGCGCCCACTTCTGTCACGCCGCGGACGAAGCGATCCACCGACAGGTCCGTGCGAAAGCCCGGGATGGACTCCAGCTTGTCCAGGGTGCCGCCGGTGTGACCCAGGCCCCGCCCCGAGATCATGGGGACCAGTACCCCGCAGGCCGCGGCCAGGGGGGCCAGCGGGATGGAGATCTTGTCGCCCACCCCGCCCGTGGAATGCTTGTCCACCTTCACGCCCGGCACGTGTGACAGGTCCAGGACGTCGCCGGAGTGGAGCATGGCCCCGGCCCAGGCCGGCAGTTCCCGCTGGTCCAGGCCGTTGAGGTAGACCGCCATGAGCAGAGCCGCCATCTGGTAGTCGGGGACCGTCCCGTCTGTGTACTCCCGGATCACCTCTTCGATGACCGCCGGTTCCAGGGACTCGCCGTCCCGCTTGGCCCGAATCACGTCCGCCATCAACATCGTTCAATACTCCCTGTTTGTCTGAAGCCGGGTCCTACATGGGGCAGTCCACGGTGATGGGCGAGGCCGAGCCCGGTTGAGGCCACGTGTCGGGTTGGCAGCCACCGTCGGGATCCACCCGGTTCTCGCGGGTGTCGTGGGCGCAGCCTGCCTGGATTTCGTTTTCCCAGTAGTTGGGCCCGCAGCCGCCATTGCCAAGGGAGAGGGCGTTGGCCTTGTCCTTGTTGGATGCCTCGTCCCCGAACACGTCCGCGCGTGTCACCATACCGTCCCCGTTCAGGTCCGCCAGTTCCATCAGACGCTGGTTCCCGGGCCACTCCTCGGTGCCCGTCCATCCGTCCGCCGGAAGTCCCCACGAATACTTGTATCCAATGCGCACACCCCTCCCGCCGGTGGCCAGGGACCCGGGCGGGAAGTAGGGCAACTCCAAGGCCAGGGTATAGAGCCCGTCCCCCTTCACGCCGTCCCCGCGGGTCCCGTCGTCAAACATTTTAACCATGTTGGGCGACCAGTTGCCCAGGACCTGGTTGGCCGCGTCAATGGTGGCCTGGTCCAGGCAGGCTGGCGGCTGGATGTCTTTGCCGCACACAGGTGTGGTTTCGTGGATGCCCCCTGTGAAGTAGATGGTCTTGTCCGGGTCGTCGATGGCCCACTTGAAGGGATCCGCCTCGTTGCAGTTGCCGTCCATGGCCCCTGGTCCCATGTCGCACAGGAACACCACCCGGATGCGGTCGCCTGCAAGGCACACGGCCACGTCCACTTCGGCAGCGGCGGCCAGCAGGGCCTGCTCGAAGGCCTCGGTGTCCGTTCCCGGCGCGTGTGCGGCCAGGAAGTCCGCGTCCACCAGGTCCCCCACGCCCCCCCCCTCTTCCAGGAGACCTGGGAAGGGGTACAAGCCGCCATCGCCCGCGCCGGACAGCAGGGATCGCACCATGTCGACGAATCCCACCACCTCGGCGTTGTGACCGGTCAACTGGGCCGTCAGCAAGGCCGCCGACTGTCGGATGACTCCCGGCGAAAGAGAGGCGGCGCCCTTGCCCTCGGACAGGACCTTGCCCCACAGGATCAGGGTGAATGCCGTGGAGGTGGCTGACAGGGGACTCATGCCCGGGGCCTCCTGGGCCAGGTCCACCAGGTTCTCCGGGTCCAGGACCGATTTCTGCCTGGGCAGTAAAGGGACCAGGGCCAGGGCCTGCCCACCGGACCAGCGGGCCTCCAGACGAACGCCCGTGTAGAGGGTGTTTCCAGGGAAGCGCACCTCGAAGGTCGAACCCGCCACCACCCCGGAAATCCCACCGAAGGGCTTCCCGGAGGCCTGGTAGGCCTTGACCACGGTCCCGTCCGGCGCGCCTTCCACGGCGCCAATCACCACATTGTCCGCGGCATCTGGCAGCAGGGTGCTCTTGTCCCGGGTGCCCGCATTGATGATGGGGCCTTCAAGTCCGCAACCTGTAAAGGCCAGCACCGCCCCGACGTTGGCCCACACCGTCAGTCGACGGTAGGCGGCAGACCGTAGACGGTGGACGTCCCCCCTCACCAGTTCACCTCCAGGGACGCCTTGGACCGGAACACGCTCCACAACTGGTCCACGTCCCGCTCCCGTGCCTGATCCTTGTGCAGGTACTCCATGTAGTACCGGAACTTGAGCCCCTCGTAGTTGTAGGTCAGGCCCCAGAACGCCTTGGCCTTCCAGGTCCGGTCGTCCCCGTACCCCTGCTCCAGGGTCCCTTTCCGGTTCTCCTCGTCCCACCAGTCGAACTGACCGCCCACCTCGACCTTCAACCCGTCGATGATTCCCAGGCCCATCTTCAGCCGTGCCTTCCAGATCTGGCCCGTATAGTCGTCCTCGACGCTGGTGTGGCTCCGGTAGTCCCGGTCCCAGATGAATTTGCCCTTGCCGGCCAGTTCCAGGCCCTCCAGCACGTCGAATACGTACCGGATGTTCACCACGGCCACCACCGTCTCCCGGTCCTGGTTCCGGCGATACACGCTTCGCGGGTCCCGGCCCCGGTCCGTTGTGTTCGCGTAGTCGTAGAGGTCGGTGTCAGTGTAGCCCTCGCTGTGGAGGAAGTCCGGGTAGGTTTCGTCCACGTCACGGTTCTGGGCGTTGGTGTTGTACTGGATGTAGGTGCCTTCCACGTCCAGGTCCAGGGCCTCCCAGGCGAACAGGGCCTTGGCCGTGTTCCCGTGCCACCCGATGCAGGACTCCACGAAGTCCTCGTCGAAGTCGATGAACTCGTTGGCCAGGTTCAGGGTGGGAAGCTGCCCGCCCTCCACGAGCCCGTCGGTCAGCAGTACGTCCGACTCCCGCCGAGACGCAAAGATGGAGTTCCAGTCCTCGCCGATGTAGAAGTATTCGAACTGGAAGGATAAACCAATGTCTAAGGGGTCGGCCAGCTCGATGCGATGCCGGATGGCCAGGTCCGTGGTGTCCTTGTAGGCCACGGGCGACACCCCCTGGTTCTGGGCCACGCCGTTGGCCGTGATCTGCTTGTCCAGGCGCCCGACGGCCACGCCGTACAGCGCGTTGGCGGAGAACCAGTCCAGGGGATCCAGCTGCATCTCCAGGGTGGTCACAGAGTTCATGTAGCGCGAGAAATAGTCCACGGCATGGTCCTTCTCGCATCCCTGGATCGGATTTCCCAGGTCGTCCTGGCAGGTGATGTACAGGGATCCCACGGCGTCGGGATCGGTCATGTCGATCTCCACGTCGTTGGTGAGCGTGGAGATGGCGGTGAAGGTGCCCCAGTCCGGTGCCACGGTGATCTTGGCCCCGTAGGCCCAATCCTGGCTGTAGAAGGGGCGGGTCAGGGACGGGTCTCCGATCCCCGTGCTCCACCAGGGGCCCACGTACAGCTTGGGCAGGGCCACCATGGCCAGGTCGTAGGAGACGATGCCGTCGCCGAAGATTCCCCCGATGAAAATCCCCTTGCCGTTGTCCCGGTCGATGTAGCGGACCTTCCCGATGGTCCAGGGATTGAACATGCCCAGGTCCGAGGATCCGATGGTCACCGTGTTGGACCACCACGACGCGAAGGGGATCACGGCCCTCACCCAGGTCCCCCGCAGCTTGATGTAGGAGGCCCGGTTCAGGCCGAGGGAATCCCCCGACGTGTTCACGTCGCCGCCGTATTTCCTTTCGCCCGACTCCCACCAGTCCTGCCACATCTCGCCGAACCGGCTCTGAATCCTGGCGTATCCCTCCACGTAGCGGGAGGCCCGGCCGAAGATCTTGAGTTCGAATTCGGTGCCCACACCGTTGTCGCCGGCGATGTCGTCGGGCCAGAAAGGATTGCCGTAGGTGAGCACACCCTGGCTGTCGTTGTTCCGGTAGAGCCACTTGGTGTAGAGACGTCCGGCCAGATCGAAGTTGGCTATGTCGGCGGAAACCACGACCGGCAATCCCGCCACGGACAGGCCCAACAGCAGCGCCAGGAGTCGTCGCATCATCGTCTACCGTCTACGGTCTACCGTGTCAGGGATACACCATGGGCAATTCAACCAGGGGACTCCCGTCCGGGTCGGCCTCATTGCAGGTGAAGGCCAGGGCCTTGTGCTGGGCCTCTTTTTCGCCATCCAGGCCCTTCCCCGGCGCCACCACCATGTCCAGCACCTGGGGGTCGCAGTTCCAGTCCGAACCGCCCCCGAAGCGGTGCTTGCCGGCGTATTCGTTCACCTTGCGGGTCAACAGGTCGTTCCGGTCGGGGTAGCCCTCGTTGCTCTGCATGACCACCAGCCAGCCCCAACCCTTTTTCGGGACTCCCCCCAGGTCCCTGGCCTTGACCACGGCCTCCAGGGTCTTGCCCTTGACCCGCGTGACCTTGGGGATCACCACGCCCTTTTCCAGGGCGGCGGCCTTCTGCCGGACCTCGCTCTTGAGCCGGGACCGGCCCTGGGGACTGATCAGAACCACCTTTTCCCAGCAGGATTCCTTCTTGAACTTCACGTTGAGTCCCGGCAGCCCTTCGCAGAAACCGCTGCCGTCCTTGTGATCCTGGTCCACGTAGATCTGCGCGAACTGCAGCGAGAAACCGTTTCCGTCCCAGGATCGGGAGTCCCAGGGGTCCGTGATCCGCGACCTGACGGTGACCTTGAACACCAGGTTGGCGCCTTTCCTGTGCACCTCGAAGGCGGTGATGTCGAAGGTGCCGGGCTTGTATACCGGGTCCGTGGGGTATTTGAAGACGCCGGGACCGTCATCATCCCGCGTGGGATCCTTGAGCGATACCAGCGGGTCGGCCACGGTGGGCAGGGACGCGGAAACCAGGGCCGCCAACAGGGTCCAGCAAGCCAGCCGAGCGTACATGGTGGAACCTCCGGTATGAAGGTTTTCTTTCCGCTGTGAGGGTACCAGCAGATCGGGATGGAGGCAACGGCGACGGGCTACTTGCAGGCCCCCTTGTAGCCCACTGACACGCCGGCCTTGGCCGCCTCGCAGGCGTTGCCGTCATCGCAGTCATCGGGCTTCATGCACCCGGTCTGCACCTCTTCGTCCTGGGCGTCGAACCCGTCGGTCCAGCCGGGCTCGGGTGCTTCTTACACCCGGGCCCCTGCACGTCTCACGGCCGTGCTCGTCCTACCACTCCGTCATGTGCATCGTAAAGCCCAGGCGCTACCGCTTGGTCTCTTTTCTCTCACCCGTGGTCTATGTCCAGATTCTTACGCTTTGGCAGGTTTACTGACACCCGTGGGTCGACCAAAATGCCGGCGGTGGGGCGAGCAAAAGGGTCGAGCAAACGGTGGGATTTGGGTTGGAGAGGGTCCAGTTTTTGTGGTTCAGGTCATCCTCGATATGTCCGGGGACAGCTACCGCACAGAGGCCGCAAAAAAGGACAACGACAATTAGAAATCAACGATGGGTATTTCTACTTGACGCCGGGGGAGCCCCCTTTTTGACCGCCTCTTGCGAGGCCGTCTCTGGTGCATCCAGTTGATTGTCAGCCCATTGCTCACAGATCTCCCAATACACTTCCAACTCTCTACGAAAGTCCTGGCCAGCTTCTATCTGCTGTCGTGCCAGATCAGCCTGCTCGGCGGTCAGATATCTGGATTTCGTCTTCCCTCCCTTGGCCCGCGTGATGCTGTAGTATGGGCCGTGCCTCGCCTTGACGTCATGCTGGCAGCGACACTCCTTTCTACCGCACTTCATATAGCGCTCGGATACCGAGCCGCGGCGCAT
>JADHTP010000081.1 GCA_016784945.1 Deltaproteobacteria bacterium
GGGCGTGTTCCTGGGCGTGACTCAGGTCCGGGACGATGCCGATCAGGAACAGTTCCCGCACGAACTCTTCACTGAAGTGGTCCCGGTCCCCCCACTGCCACTCGGCCCTCTTCATGTCGTGGGGATTGGTGTCGCGGATCACTTCCAGCTTGCCGTTTATCTTCCTGGCCACCAGTTCGATGCTGTCGATCTGCGGACAGAAGGCATTGTGGTGAAAGTGGGCCAGGGTGATCATGGCCACCCCCCGTTCCTTGACCTCCCTCAGGCGTTCCCGGGTCTGTGCCCAGAACTCCTCGCGGCTTTGCCCCTTCTTCTGCGTTCCCAGGCAGTGGGAGCTTTCGATGGCATGGACGATCCCGATTTCATCGTCTTCCAGCCGGGTGACATCGGCGAAACGCCGACAGATCCGGATCCTCGGTCCCTGGCCGGGCTTTACCCACCGGTTGGTCTCCGTTTCCGCCTTTTCCAGGGTGCGCATCATGCGGTCAAGGGTCTTCCAGGAATCCGCCGCGTGGAGCCAGCCGTAGTACAGCGGTCCCATGGTCCAGGCGAATCCCTTGAAAAGCCAGTGGAATTCCTTCAAAAACGCCTTTTCGATGGGATAGTGGGCGTTGACGATGACCTTGTAGGGGCTGTTCTTGAGGTTGGCGTAACGTGTGCGGAAGGAAAACGGGTTGAAGTGGTTCCCGGAGTAGGCCAGGGCATGCAGGGTCGGCGTGAACCACGGCAGGTAGTGCATCTTGATGCTGGGATGGGCGTGCAGGTCGAAGAGCCGGTACAAGTTTCACCTCGGGGATTTCAGGGAGCGATACGAACCAGTACCACGGACGTGGTGGCCCGGTCGATGGCAAGGTTTGCCTCCTGGGCACCAATGTCCGCCTCCACGAAGCTCATTCCGCCGCGACGCAGCGTCTGTCCCCGGTTGGACCAGGGGCGCCGCTTGAAGGCGCTGCCCATGGGCGACACCGCCGACAGGCCCAGCAGAACGCCGGTGGTGGGGTCATCGGCGGAAACGAAACGATACCGGGGGTCGGCGGCGGCCTTTTCGGACAGCTTCCCCTTCAGTCCCAGGGCCAGCAGGGCTGTGGCGTAGTCTCCGTACCATTGCGTGAGAGTGCGGCCATCTAGGGGGTTGATGTGGTCGAGTCCGGCGGGCCCGGTGGTCACGGCGTCCACGTAGGCGATCCCACCCAGTTCCTCCACCTGGCTACCCGGCCCCACCACGTTGACGGCGCCGGCCTGGTCGAACAGGTACTCGATGGTCAACCAGCCGAAGGCGTATCCCGACACGTTGGTGTCCATGTCTTCCGAATAGTCGTCCTGAAACAGGCGGCTCAGGGAGATGAGCCCCGGCTTGTGGGACAGCAGTTCGAATTCGTAGATCTGCCGGGCAGGCGCCACCTGGCCCGACCAGGCCGCGGCCAGTTCCGCCATGCCTTCCACGATATAGCGATCACCGTCGATTTCCATCCCCATGCGGCGCCCGAAATAGATGAGGTGCTGCAGTTCGTGGGCCAGGGTGCCCGCCAGCGCCGGCACGTCCCAGGCGTCCTTGGCCCCCATGGTGTAGACGATCTCTCCGAAGCCGGCATAGATGTCGAAAGCGGTGATGTAGGCGGCGGTCCCCTGGCTGGGCAGGAGGTGGGTCACGAAGATGTGGATCCGGCCGTTACCGTCCACGTCCGTGGGCTCTCCGAAAATGGCGATGTCCCTGGGGATCACGTGGTTGTCAACGGTGTCCACGAATCCCGGCAGGGCGGCGTCGGACAGACCGTCACCCCCCACGTCCTCCCAGAAATAGGCGTGCTCACCGATGGCCTCCAGGCGGGCCATGCGGGGCTGGAAATTGAAGAAGAACTCTTTTTCGTCACCCACTTCCCACGTCACGGGATCGGTCGGGACAGAGGGCGCCCACGGTGCGGGCCACAGGACGTCCTGGTAGCGTTCCGCCATGGCCCGGGTCCCACACTGGTAGGGAACAAAAGGGGATCCCCCTGGAACGCCGGACAGGGCCGACGCCACCACGCCGGGGGGATCGGACACGTCGCCGGTGATGGACACGGGGTAGGGCAGCGCGTCGTCGCCGCCGGGGTCGGCATCCACCACCACCATGGCGTATCGTCCCGGGGCCAGGGCGACAGGCTGCTGGGCGAAGTCCACGGTCACCACGTCGCCCAGATGGACCGTGGCCGGAACGCACTCCGCGTCCTGGCAGGTCTGGTCTGGAGCACAGGGCGCCACCACCGGGTTCGCCCCCGTGTCGTCGCAGGTCAGGACGGCCGTGAAGGACTCGCCGCACAGGACCTGTCCGGGTTCGCAGAGGCGGTCCAGGCAGATGGTGTCCCCACCGTCGTCCACGCAGGCCTTCCCCTCGCCGCAGGACAACTTGAAGAAGCCCAGACGATGGGGTGCGCAAACCGATCGGTCGGGACTGCCCGGTTCGCCGTCACACCGAGATTCACCTTCGGCGCAGACGGCCGTGGCACACTGACCCGAATCCTGGGAGCACACCTCCCCGTCGGTGCATGCCTGTGAAATCCAGGCCGAGCCCGCGGGATCGCACGCCTCCCGGGCAAGGGTCCCCGGGTCGCCCAGGCACCGGCCCTCGCCGGGATCGCACAGGCTACCCGCCGTCACATCGGGGACGTCTGCAACGGTGATGTCCGAGTAGCCGCCGCCGGAACAGGACCACACCACCACCATCAGACCGATGACGGCCAGTCGTGAATATTTCACCAGCTCCTCCCGAAGGGGTGTCGACGTTTTTCCACGAAGGACTTGATTTCTTCCGCCCGGATGCGCGGGCGCTGGGTGGTCAGGAGGGTCTGGATGGCGTCGTCCAGACCCGACAGTGTCAGGGGAAACATGGGGAAGACCCGGCTCACGATGGGGATGGTGATGGAATGGAGCCAGTATCGTGCAGGTTCCGGGTTGAGCCACACGGCGGCCGGGAAACGGGTGGCGATTCGATAAAGCCACCAGATGCCCGGGGTTTCGTTCATATAGAAATAGCTGATAGCCCCGTTACGGTCCAGCAGCTCCGACGGGGCCATGTTGGCATCGCCTACGAGCACCACCTTGTATTCGCTCCCGTAGGTCCGCAGCAGGTCCTCGGTGGACATCTCCTCGCTGTTCTGCATGTTGGTCCAGACGTCGTCGTAGATGCAGTTGTGGAAATAGTAGTACTTCAGGTCCTGGAACTGGGACCGGGCCGCGCTGAACAGGCGGCTCACCAGGCGGCTGTAAGGGGTCATGGACCCGCCCGCGTCCATGAGGAGC
Source organism: Deltaproteobacteria bacterium (assembly GCA_016784945.1). GTDB lineage: Bacteria > Myxococcota_A > UBA9042 > DTJE01 > DTJE01 > JADDHL01. Next base: position 3,280 of record JADHTP010000081.1, read on the forward strand.
AGCAACTTGACCGTGTTGCGTCGGGGCGCCGTGAACACCAGTTCCAGTTCGCCCGCGTTGCGGCACGTTTCGTCGATGGTGGTGTCCAGGTCCAGTTCGTCCTTGGGGCCGCGAGGCAGAAGCCGGCGCAGACGGTTGAGGGCCACCCTCAACTGGCGGGTGTCCAGGACCAGGTCCGGGTCGTAATTACGGAACTTCCGCATCTCGGCCACCTGGATGGCGCTGCGGTGCCGCCCGTAACCCTGGCCGATGCGCACACCGGCGGGGTTGTATCCGAAGGCTCCCTGTGTGCTGGTGCCGCCCCGCCCGATGGCCTTGCTTCCGCCGAAATGATCCTTGAAATGGCCTTCCTCGAACTGTTCGCGGAAGTTCTTGAGCACCTCTTCCAGGGACTTTTCGTCCAGCCCGGCCTTCCTGGCCAATGCTTCGAAGTCTTCGGGCGGCAGGCGCTCCATGGCCTCCATGATCTTGTCCACCATTTCTTCCCGGGATTCGATGCCCTTGAAGAATGACTGGAAGGCGCGGTCGTAGCGGTCGAAGAAGGTTTCGCTCTTCACCAGGACCGATCGGGCCAGGTAATAGAAGGCTTCGAGACTGGAGTGGGCCAGGTCGCGGTCCAGGGCGTCCTGCAGGGTCATCCACTCGGTGAGTGACACCGGCACTCCGCGACTCTTCAATTCGACGAAAAAGCCTTCGAGCATGGCGTCCTTCTATTGAACCAGTTGCTCGCGGAGGAACTCCACGTCATGTTCCTTCTTCATCAGAACGCCCAGGAACGGGACGCGCCTGGACAGTTCGGCCGGGTCCACGCCCCCCTCCATGAGCACCTGGACCCAGTCGATGAGTTCGCTGGTGGACGGCTTCTTGCGCAGTTCGTCCATGTTCCGGATCCAGTAAAACTGGCGCATCACCGCGTTCATCAGGTTTTCCTGGATGTCCGGGTGGTGCACGCGGACGATGTCCTGCATCATGCGTTCGTCGGGAAATTCGATGAAGTGGAACAGGCAGCGGCGCAGGAACGCGTCGGGGAGTTCCTTTTCATTGTTGCTCGTGATGATCACCGCGGGACGGTGCTGCGCCCGAACGGTCTTCTGGGTCTCGTAGATGTAGAAGCTCATTTCGTCCAGTTCGTTGAGCAGGTCGTTGGGGAATTCCAGGTCCGCCTTGTCCACTTCGTCGATGAGCAGCACCGCCTGCTCGGGGGTCGCGAAGGCCTCGCCCAGGGGCCCCATGCGGATGTAGTTCTCGATGTCGGTCACGTCGTGATCGGAGAACCGGCTGTCGTGCAGTCGCTGGACCGTGTCGTAGACGTACAGCCCGTCCTTGGCCTTGGTGGTGGACTTGATGAACCACCGGATGAGGGGCATGCCCAGGTTTTCGGCAATGGCCGTGGCCAGCAGCGTCTTGCCCGTTCCCGGCTCGCCCTTGACCAGCAGGGGACGGCCGAGCACCACGGAGGCGTTCACCACCTCGCGCAGGGGTCCGGAAGTGATGTAGTTGTCGGTACCGGTGAATTCCTTTTCCATGTCGTTGAGATCCTCCACGAGACAGCAGACTGGTCATTATAGTCAACCGTGGTTCCTGTTACACTCCAAGGTCGCGGAGGACGGACGATGTCGTCAAGGAAGAAGAAGAATTTCTATGCGTACGCCATGGCCGGCAGCACCGGGATCGTGACCTCGTGGAACGAGTGCGAGGGCCTCGTGTCCGGACGCAACGCCCGTTATCGGGGATTCGTCACGAGAAAAGAGGCCCAGGCCTGGCTGGATGCGGGTGCCCGTTACGAAGACAAGGCGGCGAAAAAGGCCGAAAAACAGATGGAACTGCCGGCGGACGCGCTGTACTTCGACGCCGGCACGGGCCGGGGGAAAGGTACGGAAGTCAACGTGACTGACCGGGAAGGCGTGCCCCTGGCCCACCTGGTGGCGGACGAAAAGGCCATCACCCGCTTTGGAACGGTCCTGGTCCGGGGCAAGACCAATAACTACGGTGAGCTTCTGGCGTGCCTCTATGCCATCCGCATCGCACGACTCCAGGGAAAAACGAAGCTCTTCGGGGACAGCCGCCTGGTGCTGGAGTACTGGTCAAAGAATTTCGTCAGCGCCGAGAAACGGGAAAAAGACCCGGACCTGGCCCAGCTGGCCGGGCTCACGGCCAAGGAGAGGCGGGCCTTCGAGAAGGCCGGTGGCGAACTGAACCACGTGCCGGGGAGCATCAACCCGGCGGACCTGGGATTCCACAAGGATTGACCTGACCTTTTCAAGGGAGATGACGACATGGCGAAGCTAGTTGGGCTCATGCTGGTGGCGGCGGCGTTCCTTTGCGCGGGATCGACGCCTGCGTTTGCACAGGACGATGGGAAGAAGGACCTGATGAAGGACGTCAAGGCGGCCCAGGATGCCATGCGAAAGGCGGCGAAACCGGGGCCCGAGCACGCGATCCTGGCGCGGATGGCGGGGACCTGGAAGGCCGTGACACGGGACTTCGCGGCACCAGGCAAGCCCCGCGTGTCCGAGGGAACGGCAACGATGACCATGATCCTGGGTGGCCGGTTCCTGATGCACGAGTTTTCCGGCACGAGCCATGGCAAGCCCTTCGAGGGCATGGGTATCTCGGGATACGACAACGTCAAGCAGAAATACGTGGACATCTGGATGGACGACATGATGACGTCCATCAGCGTCATGGAAGGGACCTATGACCCGAAGACCCGGATCGGCGTGTCACAGGGGGACGTCCAGGTGCCAGGCGGCGGGACCGTGAAGATGCGTGGTGTCTCGAAGGAAGTCAGCGATGACGAGAGGTTCTTCGAAATGTTCGTGACGGGACCCAAGGGCAAGGAGAAGAAGGTTTTCGAGATTACGTACACGCGGGTAACGAGCCAATAGCCTATCGCTTCAGATCCAGTCGCCTGGCCAGTTGATCTTCGTACAGGGACTGGGGTTCCAGGAGGGCGGCCTGGCCTTCGCCTTCCAGCCAGTCCTCGGGTTCCGTGCCATTTCCCAGCAGGAAGTCGGGCATCCAGTTCTGGGTCGCAATGTCGGGCCCCGTCCCGATGACGTAGCCCCAGCCGAACTGGTAGGAGTTGATCTTCCCACCACCCAGGATGTTCCACAGGACGCACTGGGTGGACGAATGACCCGATCCCGAGCTTTTCATGCCCCGGTTCACCGCGTTCCAGCCGTCGTCGATGACGCTGGAATCCACCAGGTTCGCCGTGGCCAGCGAGTGATGGTACTCCGACGGTCCTATCATGCCGATATCGATGTCCTTGGACCAGAAGACCTCGCCGTCCCGGCTGGTGATGCGCAGCCAGACGCACCCGGTCAGTCCGAATCCGGCATTCTGGAGAAAGTTGTGGCGCCCGGCCTCGCCCACGCAATCCCGGACCAGGACCTCGCTGCTCTGCCTCAGGTCGAACAGGTAGCCGTTGCCCCCACCGCCCCGGTTCTGGGCGAATCCCATGTGGCAGTCGGCCACCGTGACGCGCTTCGACATGATGACCTGGAGTCCCCCGGACTGGACGTGGGCGTTCGGGACGAACGAATCCGGCGGCGCGAGAGGGGATGGGAAGGACTCGATGCCCGTCATCCAGGAATCCTTGACGCCCCGGAATTCGATCACGTGGACCTGGTTGAGCGACCAGGCGTCATCCCAGCCCACCGCGTCGGCCACGCCCAGGTCCTCGACACCGCACTCCTCGATGATGCCCGAGATCCGGCGCACGGACGCCCCGTTCGAAGCCAGGGCCGGGTATCGCAGTGGCACGTCCACTGTGATGGTATGGGGTGTGGATCCCACGTCCACGGCCGTCACATCGCGGTGGAAGAAAGGCTGCCAGGTTCCGTTGTAAGGCCCCCAGGTCCCGGTCATGCCATGGGCCTCAACGAACTCGGGCGTGATGACCCATCCGATCTGTACGTCGTCACCGACCCCGAAGGCGCCTGCGTCTTTCACTTCGATGATGGTGTCCAGGGAATCGCCGTCATTGGCCAGCGGTGTCTCGGCCTCAATAGACTGGGCGCCCATGAACAGGATGTGCCCCTTGTGTGTCATGCCGAGGAACTGCGTGAAATGGAGCTGGCTGAGATCCGCCCCGTCGCCCCGGATGACAGTGAACGACGACTTAACGACGAGTTGCCCGTCCACCCGGTAGAAGCCTGGCGGTATGTAGACCGAGCCTCCACCAGCCGACGCCACCGCGTCGATGGCCGCCTGGATGGCCGCGGTGGAGTCCGTGGCCCCGGTGGGGTCCGCCTCGTACGCCAGGACGTCTTCGACCACCAGGGGAAAGGCGCCGCCGGGCTGTATGGGGTCTTCACCGTTGTGGTACCCCGCAAAGGAGAAGTCGTGCAGGAACCGCCCCTCGTCGTCGGTGAGACCGTGGGTCCAGTCCATGGGGTACAGCAGGCTTCGCCAGGGTTGCGGGGGCCCGGGATCGTCCGGAGGCACATCAAGGGCGACCTCGGGCGCGATCTCCGACGGTGCGTCCTTCGCAGCGTCCGGGACTCCCGGATCCCCGGTGGTTTCCAGGAAGGTTTCGAAAACGTCCGTCGGGGGTGGTCCAGGGTCCGAAAAACCGGGGTCCCCCGGTACGTCCACCGTGGTGTCCGGCGCCCCGTTGCCCTCCGACCCGCCACCGCAGGTGGTGGAAGCCAGGGCCAGGAGGACGGGTAATACCATGGACAGACGCAAGGTTTTCATCAACGTCCCCTGTCAATCAAAGGAATGACTTCACGATGGGTCTGACGGACCGTTTGAAGGTGACCGGTACGCCCTCGAAGTCGTCGAACATGTAGGTGAAGAAATCCAGCAGGTGCGGTGCTGCGGTGTAGTCCAGGTCCGTTGGAACCGGCCCGAACTCTTCGATGGAAAGGAAGTCCTCCATGGTCCCGGGCCCACCGGTCAGGAAACCCGCGGGCCGTCCAATCCACCTGAAGACCTTCCGGAAGTCGTCGAACAGGCGGACCTGGGATGGGTAGGCCTGGATCATCTGCATCTTCTTCCGGAGTTCCCCCTCCGTCAGTCGCAGGCGGACGCGCGTGCCCCGGTACAGCGGATGGAACCGCAGTGCGACCAGGATGGTGTACTCGTAGGCCGGTGTGTGGAAGAACTCCACCTTGCGACCCGTGTCCGCCTCGAACTCGCGGACGGCGAGCCAGGTGAAAAAGTGGGTCAGGTCATGTTCCGGCTGACCCCCCTGCCAGGCCAGGGTGACCACCATGTCGGGCCGCGTTTCGAAGACCGTGTCCCTCACGGCCTGCCGCATGCCCTCGAAGAAGGGCTGCACGTCGTCCATCCGGCATTCCCCTGCATGCAGGCGGCTCATGATCCGGTAGATTTCGACTTCGGAAAAATCCAGGCAGCGGGTGTTGGACTCGGGGATGTCGATGGTCCCCACGGACCGGATGCCTTCGGCCTTGCGGACCTGGCCGTACTTCTCGGGCGTCAGGTCGGACTCGAAGTACAGGCCGTCGCTGTTGGTGACCCAGGCCGCCTGGACGTTCGGACCCAGGCGTTGCATCAGTCCGGCCGTGGCGATCTCGTCGTCGTGGTGGGCCAGCATGTACAGCGGTCGTTCGAAGTCACCCAGGCGGGAAGAAAGCTCTTCGCCGAGTTGGTAAGGGTCGTTCTTCGCCATGAGATTTCCCTATTGCGGAGGGATGGCCTGCAATCCCCAGGGGGGCGATGCGTTGACCAGGACTCCCGGACGGCACTTCATCTTCTCTTCCTCCCCATCCATCCGGATGACGCGCACGCTATCACGGCTGTCATTTTCCATCACGATCAACGATCAACGATCAATGAAAGACGAACCACGATCGACTGTTGACACCCATTCACTCGCCCTGCGACACTCACAGGCAGGTCAAGGGCCATAACCGCGAGGTCAGTCATGAAAACCGGCAAGTCGGTCCCTCTGTTGGTCAGCCTGGCGTTGTTGTCAGGTGCCGGGTGCGGCAGCGATGGTGGCCCTGTCGTGTCCGGATCCGACGTTTTTGTCGGTCAGGATGCGGTCACGGACGAGGGGACCGTGGTTCTGCCCGACCCCGGGGGCGAAGACGCGGGTCCGGTGGACGTTCCCTCGAAGCCCGACCTGTTCGAGACCCAGGACGTTTTCGACGTGCCGGTTCCAGGGGACCACGGGGACGTTCAGATCCCGGAGGTGGGGCCGGACGCCACGGACCAGGGACCCGGGGACATGCCGGGCGATCCCGGTGAGGACGTGACGATGGAAGACACAGCTGACGAAACCGTGGAGGACATTCCGCCGGAGGACGTGGACGTGCCACCACCAGGCCCCCAGCCGTGCGATCCCTGCCTGGACGACACGGACTGCGAGGGTATCGGTCTGTGCATGGACCTGGGCATGTCGCTGTACGTCTGCGGCGTTCACTGCGGACCGAACCAGCAGTGTCCCTCGGGTTACCTGTGCGAGGTGGCGGCCACTTCGGAAGGGCCGTCGGCCGCCCAGTGCATACCGCCGAACTCGTGTCCCTGCAACGACACCCTGGAAGGCGAAACCTACGCCTGTTCCAAGACCAACCTCCAGGGGACCTGCGAGGGCGTGGAGACCTGCGTGAACGGCACGTGGATGGACTGCGACGCGCCCGAACCCATGGAAGAGGCCTGCAACGACAAGGACGACGATTGCGACGGCGAGACCAACGAGGGATTCGGCACCATCACCTGCGGCCTCGGCATCTGCAAACACACCGTGGACGCCTGCGATGCGAACGGAGATGTGGTTTGTGACCCCATGGAAGGGGCGCTGCAGGTGGACCTGCCCGACGGGAACGGCGAGGATTCGGACTGCGACGGCATCGACGGGACCGAGACCCTGTCGGTTTTCGTGGCCTCCACCACCGGTCTTGACAGCAATCCGGGGACCAAGACGCTGCCCGTGAAGACCCTGACGGCAGGCATCCTGGTGGCGGTCAAGGACGGCAAGCGGGACGTGCTGGTGTCGGAAGGGCTGTACCAGGAGACGCCGGAATTCGTGGGCGGCGTGAACGTACACGGCGGTTACCGGGTCTACGAGGGCTGGAAACGGTACAAGACGTCGAAGGCCGACATCTTCGGCGGGGACGTGGCGGCCAGGGCCATAGACATCGTTCAGCCCACGGTCGTTTCCCGGTTGCGCATCAAGGCCCAGAACGGCACCGAGCCCGGTCAACACTCGCTGGGACTCTGGGTCATGAATTCCACCGATGCGCTGGTGTTCGAGAACTGCGAGATCCGGGCGGGCTACGCGAGCAATGGAGACCCTGGCGTCAGCGCCGAGGTCGCGAAAGTCGGGGGCGTGGGCGGCAAGGGAGGGAACGGCTGCGAGCACAAGAACAACTCCGTGATCTGTGGCGAGTGTGGCCAACCCGAAAAGGGTGCCGGCGGTGTCGGACCCTGTGGCGGGACAGGCGGTAACGGGGGCAGTCCCGGGTACAAAAACGGCGCCGGCGCCACGGGCCAGGTGGGCTGCTGCACGACGGATGGCGGTGCGGGCGGTTCGTCGAAGGGCGATGGCAAGAAAGGCCAGGACGGGGCGGGTGGCCTTCCCGGATCAGACGGGTCCGGTGGAGACTGGTCACTGAACGTGACACAGGCGGGAATCGAAGGCTCCCACGGGACTGCCGGCACCGCGGGTTCGGATGGAAACGGCGGCGGCGGCGGTGGCGGTGGAGGCGGCGGACCGGGCATCTGTCCCGATTATGGAGGCGGCGGCGGCGGCGGCGGCGGCGGTGGCTGTGGCGGCAGTGGCGGCGAGGGCGGACAGGCCGGCGGATCGTCGGTGGCCGTGGCCCTCTGGAATTCCACTGTGCAATTCAAGGACTGCTGGCTGCGGACCGACGGTGCGGGTGAGGGCGGAAACGGCGGCTCCGGATCGACGGGCGGAAGTGGCGGTGCGGGCGGACTCGGTGGCGCTTCTCACGACGGCTCCGGTTCGGGCGGTTCCGGTGGCGCTGGCGGTTCCGGTGGCAATGGCGGTCACGGCAGTGGTGGTTCGGGCGGATCCGACGTGGGCATTCTGTGCGGCGGCGCCGGCAAACCGGAATTGAAGGGTTGCACCTTCGACCTCG